>PBTW01000115.1 GCA_002729315.1 Gammaproteobacteria bacterium | reverse complement strand
TCTTGCTGCCTACGCCGGTCGCGAAATATCCTTTTCATGACGGGGTGGATACACGTTTGCTCGTGCCCACCAATCCGCAGGGTATTCTTCCCGGATGCGGGACTTTTTTCTGAAGGAGGAAAGACTGAAAACGAAACTTCTAATTCTGAACAGATGCACCTAGGAGAAACGCTATGACTAATGATTTTCAGATCGTATTTCACAATATGGATCAATCCACTTTGATCTCTGATGCTGTAAATAAACGGATAAGCAAACTACAGCGTTTTTGTGACCGGATCCTTGCTGGTCGAGTGGTACTGGACTCTCCCCATAATAATCATCACAAAGGCAAGGTTTACTCGGTGGGTCTTGAAATCCATACTCCAAGCAAAGAAATTCGCGTCAATCAGGAGCAGCATGACAATCATGCTCATGAGGATCTCTATGTCGCGATTCGTGACGCCTTCAATGCGGCGGAACGGCAATTAAAGGCGATTAACAAGAAACACCGGGTCGAAAGAGACCATTATTGCTCGGAACTGGAAGCAGTAGGTATTTAGCGCGTGCAGCGAGGTTATTCATGGAAGATCACAAACGCTTGGAAATAGAAGCCGCCACATTTCGTCGGTTGGTAAGCCATCTTGACGCTCATAAAGACGTACAGAATATCGATTTGATGAATCTGGCTAGTTTTTGCCGGAACTGTCTGTCCAAATGGTATAGGGCTGAAGCAGAAGAAAGAGGCGTTGAGCTTGATTATGAGAGCGCTCGGGAAGTGGTGTATGGCATGCCCTACGCGCTGTGGAAGGAAAAGTATCAGACCGAGGCGACGCAGGCGCAACTCGACAAGTTCGAGGACAGGACTGCAGATTGAACTGCCAGTGAGACTCTGACATTCGCTCCGAGCACTTTAATCCAATCTCAGCGTCCTTGATTAACACGAAACAGCTTGTTTCTCACTAGCCTGCGATATTCTTTGGGGTTCAGACCATGGGCTTTTGTGAACAATTCGGTGAAGTAACTGCTGTCGTAATAGCCCACTTGATGGGCAATTTCCGCGATATTTAAGTTGCTGTCTTTTAGCAATCCTTTGGCTTGTCCGAGTCTTACGCTTTGAAGATACTCGGTTGGCGATTTGTTGGTAGCTGCTTTGAACCTGCGATTTAACGTGCGAACGCTCATGCCAAAATGGTAGGCAATGTCCGCCATACTGGTTGGTTCCGAAAAACGGCTCTGTAGCTGTTCCTGTATCTGAATTATCCGCTCATCATGATGACTCCCTTCTTGACTCTGCTGCAGCAATTCTGTGGCATGGGAATCTTTAAGCTCATGCATGAAATGCTGCGCCACTTCATTGGCGATTTGATCGCCATACAAGTCATTTATTAGATGGACGATGATGTCACGAATAGCATTGACGCTTCCCGAGCAATAAATGCCGTTTGAATAGGTGATAAAGCGCTTCCGCTGTAAATCAACATCAGGAAAGAGAGCTTCAAATTCGTCGAAAAAACGCCAGTGCGTAGTAGCCTGTGCTCGCTCAAGCTTTCCTGACGCCGCACAGAAATATGCACCGGTGGTAGCTGCGCAGAGGATTGCTCCCGCCTGTGCCTGCCGATCGAGCCACTGCACCAGCTCCGGATGCGCATTCAGGGCTGCTCTTGGATTTCTCCAGACGGCTGGAATGAATATTAGGTCTGTTTTTGAGACCTCAGAGATTAATTTGTCACAGGTAATGTTTAAGTTGCCGGTCAGTCGGCATTCGAGCTGCCCAACAGTGACGATTTCGAGCGTGCAGATTTTATCTAGCTGCTTGTAAACCCTGGCGATGTCGTTGGCGGCGGTCAGCATCTCCAGTGGAATCGTCAGCGCTGACCCCAGCGCGCGCGGAATAGCAAGCACGGAGACATGCCTCATGTTGGCTTATCCGAGTACGAAATGCTCTTGATGAAGTAGCCAGCCTCTCCGGTGGGCGCTGTGATTGTGATGTCACTCTCGGAGGGCTTGCCCAGAAGGGCTTTCCCCAGCGGGGAATCAATGCTGATGTAGCCGCGTTTAGGATCGATTTCATCCGGGCCAACAAGGCGATAGCGAACGAGTTCGCCGCGGTCATCTTCCAGAGTAACCCAGGCGCCAAAATAGACTTTGTTGAGATCGTCCGGGGAGGTGGTGACTACTGAAATTTCTTCGAGTCGCTTGCTGAGATAGCGGACTCTGCTGTCGATTTCCCTGAGGCGTTTTTTTCCATAGATGTATTCTGCATTTTCCGACCGATCTCCGAGTGCAGCTGCTTCGGCGACGGATTGAGTGACCTTGGGTCTTTCAACTTTCCAGAGTTGATGAAGCTCGGCCTTCAGTTGCTGTTCCCCCTCTGCCGAGATGTATTTTGATCTGGGCGCCAGTGGCGGTCGATATCTGCTCATGTTGTTTCTAAGTCAATTGTCCCGGTTAGGCTTAATTGTAGCTGATCCGCATCGGTCTCTGCTGAAACTGGGTTGCTTTGCGGCTGAATTCGGACGCCTACGCCCAGCAGCCGGACGGGCTTGTTGCCGCGACCAAAACCTTCTTCACAGAGCGCGCAGTAGTTTTCAGCATCATCGGAATCGGACACCATTTCCACGGTTGTTTGGGTGAAGTCCCTGAATTTGATTTTGATAAATTGCTTGTGTATTCGGTAGTCGTTATGGATCCTTTCGAGACGCCTACTGAGCTTGCTCATCAGATCCGGGATTTCCGCGAGACAGGCAGCCAGAGAGGGAAGGTCTTGCGGGAATGTAGTTTCAACACTGACTGATTTTCGGATTCTTTCAGTCTGCACGCACCGGTGATCGATTCCGATGCTAAGCTGCTTGAGCCGTTCCCCGAAGCTGCCGAAGTGTTTCCTCAGTTCTGAGAGTTCCATCATTCGCAGGTCGCCGCAGGACTCGACGCCAAGTTTGGCCATTTTTTCTGCAGTCACTTTTCCGACTCCGTGCAACTTCCTGACTGGTAGGTCAGTCAGGAAATCCTCAACCTCCTCTTGGCTAACCGCGAACTGGCCATCAGGTTTGTTCCAGTCGCTGGCAATCTTGGCGAGGAATTTGTTTGGGGCGATTCCCGCCGAAATGGTAATGCCGACTTCTGACCGCACTGCGTCGCGTATCGCCTGGGCGATCGCGGGTGCATCTCCGCCAAACAGGCTGCACTCAGTCACGTCCAGATAGGCTTCGTCCAGAGACAAGGGCTCTATGAGGGAGGTATAGCGCTCAAAAATGCGATGGATTTTTGACGATGCGCTCCGGTATTTCTCCATATCCGGGCGAACAATGATCAGGTCCTCACAGCGTTTGCGTGCAACTGCCGATGACATGGCCGAGTGGATACCGAATTTCCGGGCCGCATAATTGCAGGTTGCTACGACGCCTCTGCGCTCCGGTGAGCCGCCAACGGCAATGGGTTTGTCGGCCAGCTCAGGATTGTCTCGCATTTCGATTGACGCATAAAAACAATCGCAATCGCAGTGTATGATTTTTCTTTCTTCAGACATGCGACAATTTTGGCCGGGCGGAGACCGAGAAGACCTAACAGGCCTGCCGGTCCCTGATAACCGTCTAACCCATACGGCGCTCAAAATCAGACATAAATTCGACCAGAGCCTCGCAGCCAGCGCGTGGCATGGCGTTGTAGATTGAGGCTCGTGCTCCGCCTACCGCGCGGTGACCTTTTAGTGCATACAAGTCGGCGGCCTCTGCCTGCTTTACGAACTCACCCAGTAAATCTTCCTTGTGAAGATTGAATGTGACATTCATGACCGATCGATGCGCTGCATCCGCTGTCCCGTAATAGAACTCGCTACCATCAATGGCATCATAGATCAGTCTCGCTTTGGCTACGTTTTGCGCCTCCATCAGTGCTACACCGCCCTGATCTTTCAGCCATTGCAGAACCAGTGACATCAGATAGATGGCAAAAGTATTGGTAGTGTTCGCCAGTGAGTGCTGCTCGGCATAAACCTGATAGTTAAGCAAACCGGGAGTTGCGGGAAGCGCATAGTCCAGCAGATCTTCACGTATGATGACCAGGGCGAGGCCGGCAGGCCCGAGGTTCTTCTGCAGCCCGGCAAAGATGAGGCCGAATTGGTTGATGTCTAATTTTCTCGAGAGAAATTCCGACGTCATGTCGGCGACCAGTGGCACTTCGCCTGTTTCTGGAAAGCTATGCCAGCGTGTTCCGAATAAGGTGTTGTTACTTGTGATATGGAGATACGAGCTGTCTGGGTCCAGTAATCCTATGTCGTAGTCCGGGATGTAACTGAAGTTTCTGTCTTCGCTGCTGGCAAGGTTAATAGACGTGCCGTAGCGTGCAGCTTCCTTGCTCGCCTTCACGGCCCAGTTGCCGGTCAGTACGAAAGAGGCCTTGTTGGCGGCTTTGCGATTGATCAGATTCAGAGGAACTGCTGAGAATTGCATCTGGGCGCCACCGTGGACGTACAGTATCTTGTAATTATCGGGAATGCCCGCGAGTTCGGTGAGCAATGCGTCGCATCGGTTTATGATGTCGTCAAACTCCCCCGAACGATGGCTGATTTCTATCACGGATGCGCCGAGATTCTGATAATTGAGAAATTCAGCCTGAGCTTGCTGCATGACTTCAAGGGGCAGCATTGCTGGGCCGGCTCCGAAATTGAAAACGCGTTTCATAGTGATAATCCTGAGTCTCAGATTGTTAGAGGGCAGTCACCTTGATGACATCATCAATTGCTGCGATCGCTGCGAGCGCCGATTCTGAGGCGGGGCTTTCGAGGTCAATCAAATTGTAGGCGACCTCTCCTCGGCTCTTGTTCAGCATATCGACCACGTTGATATCTTGGTCTGCAAGAATGGAAAGAATTTGGCCAAGCATTTTTGGGACGTTCTTGTTTGAGATAGCCAAACGTGTGCCCGGTTCTGAATTGGCTGCGCGATCAAGAGTAAGATTCGGGAAATTTACCGAGTTTCTGATGTTGCCATGCTCCAGACAGTCCATGAGCTGATCTGCCGCCATCATGGCGCAGTTTTCTTCAGCCTCGGCCGTGCTGGCCCCTATATGCGGCATGGCGATTACCTCAGCCCGACCCATGAACTCCCTTCGTGGGAAATCACAAACATAGGCCCGCAGTTTTTTTGAATCCAGTGCGTTCATCAGCGCCGCTGAATCGACAATCTCATCCCGGGCGAAATTCAAGAGGCAGGTTCCCTGGCTCATCGCGGCGAACATGCTCGCATCGATTAGCTTGCGAGTGGAATCGAGCACGGGAAGATGCAGAGAAATATAGTCCGAACCCGCAACAAGGGCGCTCAGATTTTCAATGCGCTTCACCTGACTGGGAAGTCGCCAGGCAGCATCCACCGATAAAGCGGGATCGAAGCCTACTACTTCCATGCCGAGCCCAATCGCCATCTCGGCGACCAGTGATCCGATTGCGCCGAGGCCTACGACGCCGAGTGTCTTGCCTGCTATTTCGTTTCCTTTGAAGCGTTTCTTTTCCTGCTCCATGAGCTTGGACAATTCGGCATAATCACTGACCTGCGTGTGTGAGTCAGCGAAACTGATTCCCGGAACAATGCCTCTGGACGCGAGTAACAGGCCGCAAAGCACCAGTTCCTTGACGGCGTTGGCATTGGCGCCCGGTGTGTTGAACACGACTACGCCTTGTTCTGTGCACTCTGCGACAGGGACATTGTTGACGCCCGCGCCGGCGCGAGCCACTGCTCTGAGGTTCGGGGTCAGTGCAGTGGGCGCCAGTTTGTGACTCCGGAGCAGGATTGCATCTGCATTTTCGGTGTCTGGGCTTACGGTGTAACGTTCAGCAGTGAAACGAGTAAGTCCCTTATCCGATATTGAGTTGAAGGTTTGGACGCGGTACATGCTTGGGGTTCCTGAATGTGTCTGGGTGTTTGGTGGCTTTTGATCAGTCCATAAACTCACAAATGCCAGACTCGCTCGTGTCGCTCTAGTCCTCGAGTCGAGACTACTGTCAGGAAGTGGTGGCTGTTTTGTGGGTGACTAACTAAGGGCCGGAATTATCTCGCGATTTCAGAGGAAACTCCAGTTTGCATGTGACGTGGAAACGACCTGTTCTATGAGGCGGTGGGCGCGGTATCATGGGTCTTCTGGGCTGTGTCTTTTAGCTATTCACTGGGGGCTGTATGCCGTTGTCTGAGCTGATAATCGTTTCACCAAGCATTCCGTCCTGTTGGAGTGCAATGACCGGAGACCTGACAGATGCTTGAGCCGGGAAGCCCACTGCGTATTGGTGATACGGCGATACCTGTTCACCAAATTCTGGGAAACAATCCGGGGCCGATGACAGGCCCGGGTACCAATAGCTATCTGTTAGGAGAGGGGCAACTTGTGCTGATTGACCCGGGGCCTGCCGACGATGACCAGTTGCGCACCCTGATAAGCTGCTGTGAGCGGGGGCAATTGCGCTTTGTGTGTGTCACGCACACCCATCGAGACCACTCACCGGGAGCGAAGGCGCTGGCTGAAGCGACTGGCGCCGAACTGGTTGGCCTTGCCGCTCCAAACGCAGCTGGACAGGACCAGAGTTTCCGGCCAGATCGGTCATGGCAGGACGGTGATGTTCTCGACTGCGGTGATTTTCGTCTGGAATTGATCGCCACGCCGGGTCACGTGTCTAACCACATCTGCTATTTGCTGACAGAGGAGAAACTGCTGTTCACAGGAGATCATATTCTTCAGGGTACGACTCCGGTTATTCTTCCCCCAGATGGCGATATGGCTGACTATCTCAACTCTCTCAGATCGCTGCAGGATCGTGAATTGCGTTATCTTGCTCCCGGCCACGGCCGGCTTATGGAGCAACCGCAGGAAGAGATTCGTCAATTAATTGCCCATCGCCTGAAGCGTGAAGCTAAAATTCTTGATTGTCTGAAGTCGCTTGGTGCGGTGACCGTCGATGAACTGGTGTTGGCTGCGTACGATGACGTTGCTGAACATCTGATCCCGTGGGCGAAAAAGACATTAACGGCTCATCTCATCAAGCTGGTCAAAGACCAGAGCGTGCGTGAACAAGGCGGCATCTGGAGTCTGACCGGTTGAGTGGAGGGCTTGAGCACGA
>PBTW01000114.1 GCA_002729315.1 Gammaproteobacteria bacterium | reverse complement strand
AGCTCATCACCGCGCACCGCCAGTGCCTCTGCATCAAAATTGTGGGAAGACATATTGCCCGATTCATACCCCGCGTATCTGATCGAAATTAACTCT
Organism: Gammaproteobacteria bacterium; assembly: GCA_002729315.1. Lineage (GTDB taxonomy): Bacteria > Pseudomonadota > Gammaproteobacteria > Pseudomonadales > Pseudohongiellaceae > UBA9145. The sequence continues at coordinate 7,708 of PBTW01000114.1, read as the reverse complement.
GCAGCGATATTCTCTGAATCCAATCGGGGTTTGGGGATGCGATAGATGACCAGGCTATCACGGCTGTTCAGATTATTGCCGGTGTCCGCCACAAAAAGATGGGATTCATCCTGAGCCAGTGACTCCCAATCGATATTTCGCGCATTGCGAATGGGTACTTCAGCCAAAAGCTGACCTTGCAGGCTGAGGGCAAACAGAACGGCGGCATTGCCACTGTCATTTAAGGTCCAGACCACCTCATCCGCAAGGGCCAACGCGGAGCTTTCTTCCAGTGAGTCGGGGAACTCGGTCACGAATTCCACATTCAATTCACGGTCCTGGGCCGGTAAGCAGGCATGAAGAGCCAGACAACTAATGAGACCAAGTGAGGCCTTCCAAGCTCCGGCAAATCTGAATCCTACGCGCATGTGTAACTCCAATATCGCCAGGGGACCTACCCGTCGAACTTATCGCGTTCCCGCCAGCTGAAAAAGGCAACCATCAGGAAAAATCCTGCGACAATCGAACCAGTCGCCAAACCGCCGCCACGCTCATCAAGCAGACTCCAGACCAACATACCCAGAGCAACCTGTAACAGATAGATCACAGACCACGGGTACATCCAGCGTTTCATTTTCAGATATCCGTAGCTCGCTAAGCCATAAACCAGCCAGTGCAGCAGCCCGCCAAGTTTGGCAAACCAGCCGGTAAAAAGCACTCCGAACCAAACCTCCTGATCTTCGTCCAACGGCTTGATCAAAACATCCCAGGGCACATAGACAAAGGTCATAAAAACGCTGAACGCCAGTAGCAGCTGCATCCAAACAGGACGAGCGGTGAGCTGATGTCTTAGAGAAAACTCCGAGTGCACCACCGCATTCTCTGACAAGTCCGCGATAAGCTCAACAATGGATAAGTTGCAACCACGGTAACCCGCTTAAGAGCCAGCAATGTTAGAGTCTTACTGCGCTCAACTCCATGATCAGATCCAGCTAAGGTTCAGCGCAATGAACAATCATCATTTGAGCGTCTTCGGACTGTTACTGGCCTTGCTCGTTGTCTGCCCGTATGGAGCCTGAAGCCAACAGGAGTGGCGCAATCTGCAATCAAATTGGCTCGTCGAGGTTTTGCCTCAGGCCACCAGTTTTTCTGAGAAGAGCGGCAGCCCGCCGGTTATTAAAGCGTTCAGCAACCCTGAACAGGAACGACTAATTTGCTTGGTGTTTACCACACCGGACATCCCGCGCGAAGAGATCCGCTTCATCTGCTGGTCGGTATGGATTTTTGGGGCATTCTGACTGGCGCAAAAGTGTTGTACTACGCCGAAGCCTACCGGAGTTTCCGGGGTGATTTTGTCGGGGACGCGGGCTTCACGCTGTAACTGACGAACAAGTCAACTGCAGACTCGTTCAGTTTAGGAACGGATATAGATATGATCAACCGGGCGACCATCACAGATGGGCACTGACCCGGGGGGTGCGCAATGCTGCTAGGCGGGTCGCTGAAGCCTATCTGGACCATACCGAATTCAGCCGAGCTAAGAATGAAATCTCGTTGCTGGAGACATTCGCGCAGCTGCATTGGAGCTGCTTGATGGACGCGGGTCTTGTCCGGCAGTTCAGAACCGAACTGACTGGCGCCGCCGGGCTGGATATTGCCGTGGCCTACAGGTGAGATGGTAGACTGGGAGACAGGCTGATCGGCAGTCTCGCCTATCCAAATCTGGAACGCACTCTGAGCGAACAGGCAGTAGAGGGCAATCTGCTCCTGCTGGGCCTGCGCGGTAGTACCGCCCGTCTGCAGCAAAAGCGACTGCCTCTGATTCAAAATGAGACGCTATTCCGGCCAGATCAGGGCAGCATTTTGTTTGCCGGAACCGGCGAAGAAGGCAAGCCAGCCTGGCTGGTGGCCATGGTAATACCTGAGACAGTCAACCTGCGGGAAGCTTTCAGCCTCGTTTACGGCACCGGAACCGGTCTCGACTCGTCTGACAGCTTTGACGGGGTTCGCTATCACCTTCCAGTAGCCCTGTCCGATTTTCTCTACGGCTCTGAATACGAGGCGGCGACAGAAAGATTGACTTCAGCCGAAGCTGACACTAACGGCCTCAGGGTTCTATTATGCTCAATTCTTGCGGCAACACTCCTGCTGGTCGCAGCAGTACGCCTGCGGCGAAGACCAAAGCCGGGCGAGTAAAGCGCGCAATTCCGCGATGATTAGGTCTGGTTCACTGTGGACATAAGATGCCGCTATTTCTCGACGCAGATTATCCGCGCGGGTGAAGTCAAAGTGCTGCCTGGTCTTGCGCGCTGAATACACTGGCAGCTAGGGCCGTTTCAACGCCTGTAACCATCTCAGGCGGGCGAGGGCTCTGTATGAGTCCCTCCGGACGGATCCGCTTCAATACTCTCCACAAATTCGACCGCGGAGGCAAGAGCGTCAAGACGCGAATCAAAATACTGCTCTGTAGGCACTATCTCCCCCATCAGTTCCGTAAGCATGTTGCGGATCTGATCCGTCATCCCTGAAATATATACTAATTTGTTAGAGACCTTTCCATCCTCAGCAATTGTTTGTACTGCGCGTGCTGCCGATACATCTAAGAAAGGTACCTGCGAAAAGTCTAAGATAACGACCTTGCTTGGGCCTTTCGACTTCTCTCGTATTTGGTAGCCGAAATCAGCTGCCGCTCCGAAGCTTAATGGTCCACCGAAGTCAAAAACATTAATACCCCTATCCGAATCAGTAATTAATTTTATCTCTTCCTCTGAAAAGTTCATGGATAACTTTTCGCTAGCGATGTCCCTTAACGATTTCAACTGCTCATCGGCAATCTGCTTCACAAAGGCTAGAGAGGCTAGCACCACGCCGGCACCAACAGCTTGAATGAGATCCACAAAGACAGTCATCATCAGCACCAGCAGCATTAGCGCAAGGTCCCAGCGTGGGCCACGATGGGCCTTGAGAATGTAGGCACGATCGATTATGTCCCATCCAGTTTTTATAAGAATTCCCGCAAGAACAGTATGGGGGATCTTTTCTGCTAGAGGGGCTAGGACTAATACTATCGCTAGCAGAAAGAGGCTGTGGAACATGCCAGAAATCTTAGTGGTACCGCCAGTTCGGATATTAATCATCGTCCTCATGGTGGCACCGGCGCTTGCTATTCCCCCGAATAGGCCAGCCACCATGTTACCTATGCCCTGTCCGATTAGCTCTTGGTTAGAGTCATGCCGGGTGCGAGTCATGTTGTCTGCCACGAGGGACGTTAGCAAGCTATCGATTGATCCGAGTAGCGCCAAGGTTATAGCTGCTTGAAAAACGATCAGGAATGTTTCCTGATTAAAGCTTGGCATGATGAAACTGGGTAATCCCGTGGGAATGTCACCCAGAGTCGGGGCGCCTGTCAGAAACAAACTAACCAGGGTGCCAATAATAAGGGCCGCTAGGGGCGGAGGGACTATCTTTCCAAGCCGGGCGGGCCACTTAAAGGCAATAAGCAGCGTCAACAATCCAAGAGTAAGAGCCACTAAATTTGGGTCGGCCACAGCGCGAGGAATTTCCATAAGCGCACCGATGGTACCGCTTTCTTCCGGCTCATGGCCGAGTAGAAGAGAGGTCTGGAGCGCGATGATTATACATCCGATGCCACTCATGAATCCTGATATCACTGGATATGGGACCAATCGGATGTATTGCCCAAGTTTCAAAACACCGAGAGCGACCTGTATGGCACCAGCTAGAACAACCGTGGTAAACACCAAAGAAGGATTGCCTTCCAGCGTTGCATAAACGCCCGCAAAGACAACAACCATAGGTCCGGTAGGTCCCGTGACTTGCGAGCCTGTGCCACCAAAAAGAGATGCAAAAAAACCGACGAAGATTGCGCCATACAGACCTGCAATTGGACCTGCGCCCGAAGCTTCACCGAAAGCGAGAGCTAACGGCAACGCAACGATGCCTGCGGTAAGCCCACCAAAAAGGTCGCCTTTGAGGTCTTTTGTTTTAAAATTTATCATTTGGGTCTTCCTACCTTGCCTGAACAAACTCGACCTGTCTTTTAATTTCCACTATAGCCGTCCGCCACAGAGCAATTTAGATGTTATGGGGAGTAGGGTAGGGACGAATGGTGTAGGACGATCCTCAACACGCCATCTCCATCTTTCTTGTATCCCCAGCTTTTATCCACTTTCGTAACGGATCCATTTTTATCTGTAAAAGTTACCCATCCCATCCACATGGCGATATTTCCGTCGATAAAGCATTCAGAGGTCTCTGAAACTACTTTACGCCATCCTTTAATGCCAAAGCCTCCGTCGAGAGGATATTCATCGCTGTGTCCAACGAAATATGCCAGAGCTCCGTCTTTGGTAGGACGGAATGTCTGCTCTCCACTCGCCATCGTCGGTTTAAAAAGAACCGGGCCAATACCATAGCCATACACGCTATCTATGGCTTCACTTGCAAGACTTCTCGCGGCTTCAATGCCACGCTCCTCGAAAGCGATCGAAATCTCGATTAAGGCCTGACCCCAAGACTCTCGTGCCTTCGCAATCTCTCCTTCTGTAACAATCATATTCATTGCGTTCTCTCTGTGTGGTGTTGCTTGACGACTTATCTTATTCGTATGGTATATGAAAGAATATTGATATATATGGAATTTCATTATAGATTTTATCTATATAGGTAAAAGCTACGAAATCAACTATATCACCATGAATACGCTGGAAAATCTCTCACTAAAGCAGCTGCAATACTTTGCCGCGGTCGCCGAGTATGGCAGTTTCCGCCAGGCAGCGTTTCGCCTGAACATCACGCAACCGACCCTGAGCAATCAGGTGGGCGTCATGGAAAAAGCGCTCAATATTCAACTGTTCGAACGCACCAGAAAAGGCATCAACACTACACCTCAAGGGCGCGAACTGCTGCTCAGCGCCAGACGGGTGCTTGAAGAAGCACAGGGTTTTACCACTCAAGCAGCACTGCTATCTGGGGGCGGCATGGGTACCTACCGACTTGGCGTCACACCGACGCTGGGACCCTATCTGCTTCCCCATATCCTGAACCCTGTGCACGAGCGCCACACTGATCTGAAACTGTATGTTCGCGAAGACGCGCCCAGTGATCTTGAAACCGGCCTAATCAACGGTCAGCATGATCTGATTCTTACCACCCTGCCAATCATGTCCAAAGAGCTTGTGGTCGCACCTCTGTTTCGGGAACCTCTGAAACTAGCACTGGCCAAGGATCACCGGTTAGGCAACAAGAACAAAATAAACCGCATGGACCTGCTTGGAGAACCGGTTCTGACCATCAGCGAACACCACCTGTTCCACCGCCAAATTACAGAGCTGTGCGAACGAGTGGGAGCAGTAGTCCTCAGAGACTACGAAGGTACCAGCCTCGACACCCTCAGACAGATGGTGGTTATGGGTATGGGTATCGCCTTTCTGCCTGCTCTGTACGCCAAATCAGAGATCCGGGACAAAAAAGAGCTACGGGTCACTGATGTGGAAGGCATTAACGTAGTTCGCAACCATGCGCTGGTCTGGCGCAACACCTCGCCGGTCAGGAACTTCTACAAGCAGCTGGCGGAGGAGATTCGAGAAATCATCGAAAGCTCGCTAGGATCGGTGATCCTTCCAGCCAGTCACAGCCGCCTTGTCCAATGAGCAAAAAAATTATGCACCAGTCATCGACAGCGAAAATCTTCCCGACCTTAGCTCGCCGCCAGCTGATGCTGGGCTGCGTGGCCATTTTTCTCCTGAGCTGCGATATCCCCTACGTCGCAGAGGGCAGCTGGGATGTCGTGTATGAGCTACCCGACCAAAAGCGATCTGGCGTCTGGCACATAAGCGAAGAAAACGGCATGAATGTGGAGGGAGCGTTCAGTCTGCAGATCGACGAACTCGAACTCGCCGGCAGCCGCATGTCCTGGTCGGCAAACGCGACTAACCCACTGGAGCCGGCCGGATCTGTCCAGCGTCTCAATTTTAATGGCACCGTTAACGGAAACCGGTTCGCCGGTACCCTGTACACCCAGTCCGGCAACCTCACCGTTACCGGCATCCGACAATAAATATGTGAATCACCATACAACGCCCTGCGCTACCGCGTTGCTGAGGGGCTTGCGCATATCGTTCTGGACCAGCCTCCCCTGAATTTCATTGATGAGGTCCTGACACGCGAATACCACGACGCACTGAAACGAGCAGAAGCCAGTGCAGACTGCAGGGTCATTATTTTGTCGGGAAACGGCAGAGGTCTTCCAGGAGGACTGAACATCAAAACTGTAGAGGCGTTTGGACAGGAGAAAATGGCATTCTCAGAGATGCCAGGTGTCGCACTCAAAGCCCTATCGGAAGCCTTTTCCAGCGAAGACAGTAAAGAAGCGCGGCTAGCGTTTCGAGAGAAGCGCACCCCGAACTGGCGCAACAAATAAATCGTACAGTCATCAACAACAGCCGTCTGCACTTTTAAAACGGTCAGGGTAGCCTAAAGACGTAAAGGATATTGCCACCCCGTCGCTGTTGGATCTCAGGGGTCAGCATCCGGTAGTGGACCCCGCCACCGGCAGCGATTGCCAGATACTGTAACCCATCAAGCTCATAGGTCATCGGAAATCCCCCCGCGGAGGAGTTCAGAATCTGCTCCCAGAGCACCTCACCTGAATCTGCATCAAAGGCACGAAAACGCCGGGCATCGTCGGAGACAAAAACCAAGCCGCCGCCGGTGGTCAGCACCGAACCGGCAACACCTGCGCGCTGTCGATAAGTCCACTTTTCCTCGCCGGTTGCAACATCAATCGCAGAAAACATACCAACCTGCCCATCGAAATCCTCCGGAGGCAGTTTCCTCTGAGTCGCGGAACTGTGATAGCCACCAAGCACAGGATTAACCGGGTTCAGGTAGTAATCCATGCAGACGTTGTTACTAGGCACATACAAGGCGTTCGTATCAGGACTGTAGCCAACCGAATTCCAATTGATGCCACCAGTGGTGGACGGGCAGACGAAGCGCCGCTGGCGGATTTCGGTAATCTCAAGATTCTCGTTGGTGATGCCTTTCTGATTTTCGATATCCACCCCAACGATGACGTTTTGATAGCTGGTTTCCTTAGCCCACAAAAACTCGCCAGTGGCGGCATCGAGAGTCCAAACGATGCCGGTTTTTCCCGGAACACCGGTAATCAGTTTTCGACTTTTATTAGAATCGATATTGGGATTCATCCAGTCGACAGAATCCGCATCCGGGGTCACCTCTGACTCGACAATTATGCGCTCAAAAGGATGATCCAGATCCCAATTCCCCCCCGGTATGTACTGGAAATACCATTCTATTTCACCGGTGTCAGCCTTTAGCGCCAGAGTCGAATTCGTATACAGGACATCTCCACCCCGGGTATCTCGCTGAATTTCACCCCAAGGAATGGGTACGGCAACTCCCACATAGATCAGATCCAGGTCAGGGTCATAACTCGACGGCATCCACGCAGAGCCCCCCCGTCGCTCCTCATTGGGCACATCACCCCAGGTCTCGCCGCCCGGCTCTCCGATTTTTGGCACCGTATTGGTTCGCCAGATCTCTTCTCCGGTTTCCGGGTCGTGTGCGGTAATCCAGCAGCCAGTATTGATGTAATAGCAGCCGGACATGCCGACAACCACTTTCCCATCCAGTATTTGCGGGCCGCCTGAATAGTGCTGACCAATTGTCCAGTCACCGATCTGCT
>PBTW01000113.1 GCA_002729315.1 Gammaproteobacteria bacterium | reverse complement strand
TACTCCTACAATCGCTGTCGCAAAAATTGAGAAGAAAAGCTCACGTGTTTTCTTTGATTGGCACAGCTGGCTTGGCGTATTGTCGGGACTACTGTTATTCGTCGTTTGCTGGGGCGGCACATTTGCGACTCTCTCTCACGAATTAGATTGGCTAGTTAACCCTGCACAAAGAGTGGCTGTTTCTGGCGAGCTTCGCTCTCTAGAAGATCTCCATCAAACAGTGGCCGACGTCTATCCAAACGCCCAGATTCAAACCATATATGCGCCTCGCTATGCAAACTTCGCCGCTGAGGTAGCGATACGTGACGAAAACAAACTAGCCAAACGAGTTTACGTGGATCCGTATACTCTAGAGATTCGCGGCGAAGGACCTTTCCTAAACATCCAGCGCTATCTACGCGACTTCCACCGACGTTTGTTCACCGGCAGTTTCGGTTTTTATCTCATATGCCTTGCTTCAATACCACTGTTGGGTTCGTTAATCACCTCACTATATTTTTACAAACGTTGGTGGCGACGATTCTTTGAGTTTAAGTCGGCACGCACGCTTCGCACTTTCGTCAGTAATCTACATCGGCTATCTGGTCTCTGGGCGATATGGTTTGTAATAATTATTTCCGTAACCGGGACTTGGTACCTGTTTGAGCGCATTCGCACTATTTATGGTGATGAGCTCTTCGCTTATTCCGATGCAATACCGGGTGCAGTAGTCCCGATACCCATGTTGGATTATGAGTCCGAACATGCGATGCCTTTCTCTGCTCTACTTAAAATCGCAAGGGAAGAACGCCCAGATATCGACATTGCCTATGTCAGCACTAATCGGAATGGATATTTCTACGTAGTTGGGCAAACTGACAACTTTTTGGTTCGCCACAGGGCGAATAAAATCTACTTGTTGCCTGGCACAGGAGAAGTTATCTACAGCCAATACGGCGAGAACCTTAATCCTTACTGGTACTGGTCAAACATGGCAGATCCTTTGCATTTTGGCAATTTTGGCGGGCTTGTCACCAAGCTGATCTGGTTCTTCTTTGGGTTGGTGCTTTCTTTTCTTTCCTTGTCAGGAGTGTGGCTGTTCGCCAAAAGATTAAGCAGAAATACTAAGCAAAAAACGAAGGCGATCTGTGCCGCCGCTTCAATAGCGTTTGTCAACCTTTGGCTGTTGTTAAACGCACTGACTCCATTCCTAGCCTACCGGCAAATTCCTACTTCACAGAGCTTGCCGATCTTACCTGGCGTGTCCATATTTCTGTATTCCTGGCTAGTTGCTACAAGCTTTATATGCCTGTCTTGGATCTATCTGTTGTTCACGAATCATAAAGCAGCTATGGCTGACACCTGACCCTTTGATAGGATGAATTTAGGGATATAAAAGGTAGAATTCAAATATCTCCCAAATTTCTAGCCACTCTAGAGGTGTGGTTTTGCCCAGTCCATTAGCACGTCATCCCACAAAGCACGAAATCAGCAGAGAATGAGTCTGAATAGGTGCTGAAAACTAGGTAACCAATTTGGGATTAGTTATCAATATGTAAGCAATCGCCAGCAGTGTGGTGAATAAAATGAAATTACCCAAATCAAACTTCACCGGCTTTCCCTTGTTCACGTGACTAGAATGAATATTCTAGGTCCCGAAAGGTACCTAGGGCTGCTTTTCCTCTTTACCCAAGTTGTCAGGAACTGACATAAGTGCCAGCAGACCCAAGGGAAGATAAAGACTATCAATTGGGAAAGGCATTCCCACACCTTGTATGTTCAGAGCTATGTTCAACAGAGTCAAAGCCGAATAAACCCAGAAACGATATTTTTTGAGAAGTTGGAACATTTTGCTTTAGTTCATTGTTTTATTGACTTTAGTAGGAGGCCAATTGAACTTGCTGTAGTTGGCCAGCATAAGCATGAAAATTTCCCAATATTCTTCGTTCGATTCTTCAACAGACGGGAAATTGACCACACCAATACCAAAGACTGCCACAAAGAGCATAATGTGCAACTAAAAGATTCCTAATCGCATAAACCGTTTATTCATCACTTAATTCAACCAATCAATTGAGTAATAGAACATGACTCATTATGAGGAAAATCTCCAACATCAGGACGCCAATTCTTGCGGATGATTTTCGAGCTATTATCGAATCAAAACCTGATAAATGTTTTAACAATATCTAGAACAACGCCATGGTGTTCTGGACAGCGGTCGCAGTTTTTCACCCTTGGAGCGTGAATACTACCAAGCACTTGAAGTTTTGGCCTTTGAAGACGGCTGGAACAACTGGTGCGGCTTCTTCTCCATGCGGCTGCTACCAGACAAGCCCCCAAAAATATCTTTAGCTAGTCACGTGCGGAAGGTAGTGACTGTTTCTCTGGTTAAACGTTATGATAATTAGGGAGCTGCAACGAAAATGCCCCGAGACTGACCCGTTTCTTATAAAACCGTGATATTCTCTACTTGAGGAGCCGTTGCGCCAGACGTGACATCAAACTCAACTTTTTGGCTTCAGCCAACTTTTTGATACCACCACCGCTGATCGCGTTGTAATGCGGAGATACATCAGGACCTCCTACTCTCTCAATAAAACCAAACCCTTGCGTTTGATTGAACCACTTTACGATTCCTTCAAATGTTGCTGACACAATTACTTTTCATTAAATAGGATTCGACCTCCCTGCATGTTGAGGGCAGGCGAGAATACTTAAATCGCGAAGTACGCAGAGACTGAAGAACGAAGAGATTCTAGGACTACTTCGATGAGGACTATAACTAGAGTTCGAAAATGCTTAAACGCATCAACACTCAATGTCAGTATATTTGCGTATCAACTGAAACAAACGGCGTGATTAACAGGTAGGGCGGCTTTTCAAAAAAAACGCCTCACCAAATACCGATACGGGGTTACAACAAGGTGAGGCGGGATCTCATTTTGGATTAAGTTGCTGACATATAGGCTATTCGTTGGATTTAAATGGGCCACCTATTCAAAGTGACAGAATGTTTCCACAATCTTACGTTTCAGCGGTATGGATCAGATAAAAGTAGTGCCTACAACTTCTGTTTATCGTTACCAACAGCAACCTATAAAACCTAGCACAAACCCAGAAATAAAGGACTCCGCGTGACTCTTAGGCTCTGCTGGCCTATTATTAATAATGATTCTCATTTGCAATATTGACCAATAATAATGTCCGCTAGAATTTCAGGCAGTACTTTCAAAGCCGAACAGAAGATCCGCTGGGGTTTGTTGCCGGATCGTCCGGATATACTCTATAAGTATCTCAATGAATGCGAAGCGTTAGCCTCGAAATTCGATGAATTGGATGCAAAAGGACTATTCGAACGGGCTATCGACACCTTGGTTGAAGTTATTTGTGACCCTTGTGTGCCCCTTCATTGGCGGCGCCTTTGTCTTGACAATCTATATCGGCCCATAGGTTGCCTGCGGCGCATTCAAGTATCGAGCGGTGCTCACCGAAAGCTGAATAAAAAAATGCGCGACATCAATATGCTTGCTAAATATTTCCTATCCGATTAACTCTTGCCAGTGGAGACATCACACTGTTATGAAAAAAAAACGCATTGTCAAAGACAGCATGGGCGAGTTACAGGTCGATGAGGGCGTGCTTTATGGCGCACAAACGCAGCGGGCAGTGGAAAACTTCCCGGTCAGTGGCCGCAAAATGCCAGAGCTCTTCATTCGAGCGCTCATACAAATAAAGAAAAATGCCGCATTGGCTAATAAAAAACTCGATTGTCTCGACAATATGGTGGCCGACGCGGTCTTTGCCGCATGTGAGCAACTGTTGGTTGACGATGGCTTAATGTCGAATTTCCCTGTAGATGTTTTTCAAACAGGCTCGGGTACCAGTTCGAATATGAACGCTAACGAAGTGATTGCCGCTATCGCTACTGGGATTCTTGGAGAGAGCGTTGACCCGAATGATCATGTGAATTTTGGGCAAAGCAGCAACGATGTTATCCCTACGGCTATTCACATCAGCGCCAGATTTGCAGTCGAGAAGCAGCTAAAGCCATCTTTGCAGCATCTGGTTCAGGTCATAGAAACGAAAGCTGATAGTCTGTCCGGTATTTGTAAAACCGGGCGAACGCACCTTATGGACGCGATGCCCGTACGCATGGACCAAACACTTTTGGGTTGGGCCGGGCAGTTACGTGGCGTATTAAATATGTTGGACAGCGCGTCTAGTTCGCTGCGAGGCATTGCGCTAGGCGGCACAGCAGTAGGAACGGGAATTAATACCCATCGTGACTTTTCTGCGACGTTTTCGAGTTTACTCTCTACCGACTTGGGCGTCGAATTCTCATCGGGCGACAATCTCTTCGCACTGATGGGCGCTCAGGATCCGGCTGTTGCGCTTTCTGGCCAGCTGAAATCAGTGGCTGTGGTTTTTATGAAAATCGCTAACGATTTACGCTGGATGAATTCCGGACCCTTAGCTGGCCTAGGAGAAATTTCCTTACAAGCGTTGCAGCCTGGGTCATCCATTATGCCCGGCAAAGTGAATCCTGTGATTCCCGAATCTGTCGCTATGGTGGCTGCTGAGGTCATTGGGAATGATGCGACGGTTACCATTGCGGGCCAGTCTGGAAATTTTGAACTCAACGTTATGTTGCCCATAATTGCAGATAAATTAATAGCAAGCGTGTTGCTATTGAGCAACAGCGCACATTTACTCGCAGATAAGGCAATCAGCACCTTTACGGTGAACGTGCAAAAAATGGAGGCAGCCCTGCATAAAAACCCGATTTTAGTGACGGCATTGAATCCCATTATCGGCTACGCCCAGGCAGCGGAGATCGCTAAAGAAGCTTATCGCACCAACAGAGCGATTCTTGACGTAGCAGAAGAAAATACCGATATTCCGCGTGCGAAGTTAGAGGCCCTGCTTGACCCCACTAAACTTACGGAGGGAGGACTTTAAACAGGATTCTGTGAAGCCTCCCGAGGTAATCATTTCTTCCGTGACTGAAAGCATGAATAATTACCTCGATAGCTTGACATCTGATTGCGAGGCTTAAAGCAGGAAAAGTTAGCTACTTATTGAAAAGCTAATCCTCCTACCCGCACGGGGCTTGACCAGGCCATCGCATCATTTACTTGCTGCACACGAAGGAAGTAATAAGCGCCATGATCAGGATTTCATGAATCCGTAGCAGTGTCCTAGTAATATTTTGGAGCTTAATCGATGCAAAAAATATATCCTAAAAATCAATTGCTACGATCAATTACAATCTAAGTGATGAAAAAGGTCATATCATCACACTCTTTCATAAGCCGTTCTCGATAGGAATAAGCTTAGCTCAGGCTATGTTAAACTTAAAACTTAAGACATAACATTCGCAAGTATCTGTCATAACAACTACTGGATGCTCAGACGATACCTAGAAAAGCGTAACATTGACCTTGGAAACAGGCCGGCAGCACCGATATTCGAGCTCAAGGCTTAAAAGTCACTGTTATCAGTTTCGAAGCCACCTGTTGCGACTGTGTCCTGTGGTGAGCGACGGGTGAGGATTGAGTGTGTTTCTATCTCACGAATCGTGAAACACTTTTTCTTTGTTCTTTGAAACCTCCCATTAATAAACCCCCTCGAGGGGCCAAAGCAGACAACCTGGTCAGGTGTCGGTTGAAGCAAATTATAGCGAGTAAGCTCATACTCAGTCATATCTTCAAATCGGATTTCTTCAGTCGATGAGCAAGACTGAACAAACAATATCAAGACAGATGCACAGACAAATACTACGCATGCTTTCATATCTCGAGAGGCTCCTCAGCTACAGCAAAAGGCTAACCAAGCAAAAATGGGCATTAATGCGAAGGCCATCAGCAGCGGCATAATTGATTTTGGACGAGCTAACACAGTTTTTTCAAACCATCCTGATTTTTCAGTTGCAGTAGCGTGCCAGCCGAACTTTGGTTTCATAGTTTTTAGACGTCGTATTTTGATAAAATAATATGACATGACAAATCATGAGTAAACCACACGTCGAACGCGGCAGGTCGAGAAGAATGCGGGCTAAACAACAGGAGTTGACGCAAAACCTTTTGGAGCATCCGGACGTCTTCAAAGTGTTTGAGAAGGTCATGAATGTTCCGCTGCATATTGACCAAAAGAATCACGTAGCCGCTCAACAGCTAGAGATGTATAGGTTGCTTCCTATCAGCACGTTTGAAAATAATTTGATAATCATGAAGCAATCACCATCAGAGTCAGTGTCATGAACAGGGCTCCCGACGCAGTCGACGGCGAGTTCGCTGAACATTGCTCATTTTATACCTAGAATAGCGTTACCTTGGCATTGACAGCGGACAAAGCCTTTCAGCTTTAGAGCATGCATACTGGTTAGCACGAAAAGTCATAGCCTAGAAAGACAGCTCGAACAAGTAGCTTTACTTCTTCTACAAGCGGACGCTTACAGACATGGCAAGATACTTTTTTAGAGAGACATGCGCAGAAGGTGGTGACTGAATTTCTATTTACAGCTCTGTTCGGATAAGGCGGTGGAACCACTAGACAAGGGTAAGATCTACAGCAAAGCTCGAAAGGGCAATAAAATCGATTTCAGCTTCATTTATCGATACTGCTTGTCGAGAACCCTACCTATCCCCATAAATGGTGTTGTGAGTTCTATTGACCCGAACAAAAGTCGTGCACTTAGACAGTGCCTTCAACTTATCAGCGCCTACATACGTACAAGCTGATCGGACACCACTTAGAATATCTTTAATAGTATCTTCTACTGGGCCACGATATTCGACCTCGACGGTTTTACCTTCAGCTCCTCTATATTCATTATTATGATTATGCTTTTCCATAGCTGACTTTGACGCCATTCCGTAGTAACTCATCTTGCCGTTTTCAACACTGCTGTCGCACTCGTCGTGGCCTGCAAGCATCCCGCCAATCATGACGAAATCTGCGCCACCAGCGAAAGCTTTGACTATGTCACCGGAGTTCGCGCATCCCCCATCAGCAATAATATGACCGGATAATCCGTGGGCTGCATCTGCGCACTCTATAACCGCGCTTAACTGGGGATAGCCGATACCTGTTTTTATCCTCGTCGTACAGACAGAACCTGGTCCTAGACCTACCTTAACAATATCTGCGCCGGCAAGTACTAGCTCTTGGGTCATGTCAGCCGTGGCTACATTCCCTGCTACGACGGTTGCGTTAGGACATTTTTCGCGTAATCTCTTAACAGCATCTACGAACTTGATCGTATATCCATTTGCCACATCAAGACCTACGAAATCGGAAGATAGTTCTGAAAGCTTGGAAATATCTTCTATTCCTCCCAACCAACAAATATTGCAATTCTCGTTGTTGAATTTTGGCGTATCACTCCTCAAATAGTGTCGAGCAGGGCAGGTTATCAGTCTATATCTTGATAACACTTCATGCATTGCTGGAGTGCCAACTACGTCCATGTTCGCTGACATTATTGGAATGCCTGTCCACTCCCTTTTGCTCCACAAGAATTTATGAGTGCGTCTGAGATCTACGTTGGCCCGAGAGCCCATAGCGGACCGTATCGGTCTAATTAGAACGTCTGAATAATCTAGCTTTATTTCGTCGTTGAGAAGCAACTTAGATGGCCGTTAGTGACAACACGATTCCACTGCGCAGTGTGCCCTAAGACACAAGTCAAAACGTACTGGGCTAAAAAAACGGTTGTGTCCGGTACAACATGCTGCGTTGAATTTGGGGCAAAAAAAAACAGAGCTTTGCTCTGTCTTTTTATCGAGATCCTAAGGGGTCTAAAGCGAGATTCTCTTTAGCTCCTCGGATGCTTTCTCTTGCACCCTTGGTGGACCTGTAAGCTATTTTTTATCATCGACTCTTACAGGTGCTTTCACCCTTCGGCCTCTCCTCTCACAATTTCTCCCGGTTGTTCCGTCTGCAGTTGGTCACGGGTCGAATCGCTTAAGTTCCCCTAGATTATCACTCCAGCGGCTTATGTCAACCAAAATTTCGATTTTTTTCAATTTTTCTAGAAGGAATGACGTCGTTAACCAAGTACATTAAGATTCGCCCACATCTATCTGAGTAACATAAACATTCAATTCGATCTAATCCTTCTGCCAACTTGCCTACTATATTGGTGTCTTCTCTTATCACGACGAAGGCCTCCCTGCCGAGCTTACTAATTTAGCTGAACTTTTCCCTCTTACACATGCAAGCGATAGTGCTGGGAGAGACGTCCAGTTAAGCTCCAAGCATCCAGAGCAAGATGAGGAGCATCAAAAACCACGCAACCATAAAGGCGCAGCGTCTACGCCAATCAATATTGGCTTCCGCAACGAGGCATTCACCAGTGAATATGTTTGCCATTCGTAAATCCTGCAAATACTCGGGCTGCAAGTTACTCGATGGTGCCGCAACCAAACCCAAACCCCAACCAATTACAAACGTTACGCAGAAACCAACCACGTTCCACCACAACCATGAGACTAGTGGCGCAAAAGCCCATAAACTCGCGTTAACAAGAATGCCAGTGATAAGCCCTATGATTACGCCACTGCCGTTTGTGCGATGCGTCAGCAGTCCCAAAGCAAACACTGCGAGTATAGAGCCATTTGCCATAGACCCAATTTGGTTAATCGCCTCTAGAACGGTGCTAGCAATACCACCCACTGAAAAAGACATGACCAGGGTAATAATACCCCAGACCGCGGTAATTCCTCGGGAGCACCATAATTCAGTGTTTTCCTTCCAATCCATCACTGGGTAAAAGCGAGTGACAAAATCTTCCATTGTAGTTGCACTCAATGAATTTAGAACAGAATCGAGTGAAGACATGGCAGCAGCGAAAAGTGCAACCATCGACAAGCCAACTAAGCCGGTTGGAAGGTTTGTGATCATAAAATGAGGGACTGCCAGATTAAGCTCGGTTACACCGTTAATTTTCGGCAGCCCACTAATAAATTCTGGATTCTGGCTTGCAAAGGCTCCTATCCCAACCCCGACTAAACAATATAAAAGCACAAGCGGAAAACGAAGTAACCCGTTTAAAAAAAGAGCTTGGTTGCTTTCATCGATGTTACGGGTGCTCAGAGTGCGCTGAACTTGAGACTGGTCACAGCCGTAATAACTCATATAAAGAAAAGATCCACCAATAAGCATTGGCCAAAAACCAAAAGTGTTGCCGTCGCCAAGCCCATGCTCCGAAAAGTTTAAGGTTTTCCGTCGATCTGGTTCTAGAGAATCCAACATCGAGTTTAGACCATTGCTATTTTCGACAAGCAAGAAAAAAACAATAAGCAAGATCACTACAAGAACAAAGAGTTGAATGACATCGCTGTAAATCACACCCCGAATACCACCCAAAACATCGTAAACCACGGTAAAAGCACCGAGTAGGAGTACACTCCAGAAAAAGCTCAAGCCGGTGATTAACTCAATGACGATCGAAATACTGTATACCGTAACTGAAGATGCGAACGCCCTCAAAACTAGGAACAGAGCGCTCATCGTGAGCCTAGTCTTTAAGTCGTAGCGCTGTTCAAGATATGAATAAACGGAAACTAATTTAAGACGCCTAAATACCGGAATCAAGAACAACATCAAACCTATCATCGCTAACGGTACAGCAAGCTCATACTGTAACCAAACCAAGCCCCCTTCCGCAGAAAATGCGACAAAGGCCGGTGCTCCCAAGATACTACTAGTCGAACACTGAGTTGCCATGATTGAAATTGCAACTGGCCACGCCCCCAATTGACGGTCAGCTATATAATAATCCTTTGAGCTTTGATGCTTTCGGGAAAGCCAATATGCTAACGCAACGAGAAATACAAGGTAGGCAGATATTACCAGCCAATCAACGGTTGAAAGTGATTGCGTCATGAAAACTAAATACGGATTATCAAAATACCAACGGTTTCGATGAAGTTACTTCTTTTTTGGACTCGCCTTATGCGGAAGCAGGCTGTCAACGCCGGTTATACCAGTCTTTGGAATTATTCGAACCGACTACGTAGGAGCACCCCAGGTGCCTTTTGGCAAATGAGACAAGTATGTTTAAGTAACATCCTCAT
>PBTW01000112.1 GCA_002729315.1 Gammaproteobacteria bacterium | reverse complement strand
GATCCTCATCGCTCTTGTTTTCCTCTACCCCATGCTCCAGCCATCCGGGAAACACATACATCCGCCCTGCTTCGGGCTTCATCCGGACCTCCTCAGTGGTAAAGTCGGTAGCCTGTGTTGCCGGATAAGTCAGCATTCTCGAAGCGACACGAGGGTCACGAAAAAAGATGCTCCCGCATTGAGGCGCTTTCAGACTGACGTAGTAAATACCGCTGAAGTGGCAGTTCGCATGGTAGTGAATCTTGTTCGACGCACCCGGCGGATTGATGTTAACCCAAGCTTGCAGATTGAACCCCAGACCGGGCATGAAGTGCTGAGATTCACCGATTCTCTGACATACCTGCACAATACGCAGGCAGAGATCTTCGAACTCAGGCAGGGTCTGAATATCATTGGGACTCTGCCAGCCCTTGACATTGGAGTTGGCGACCCCTTCGGGGTTCTGATCCCGCAGGCGATAGATCTGCTCCAATAGCGCCGCATTAAATGTGCCGTGATCGCCGAACAGCGTACTCCATACGGCAGTCGGGAAGATAAAATTTGGCACGATTTCCAAGTGCAGACATCCTCTGTGGCGGGGCCGGTCGCGAAAAACTAAACCATACTGGATTTTTGGGAAGTCCCCAAGTATTCGCTAACGACAGGCACGCAAATGTCAGAAAGTTTTCGATGCGATTGGACGGCGAAAGCAATCTATGATGGCTCAATTACCGGACAAAAGCAGACCCTGCCGGCGGAAGGCGGTTCTGGCTCCTTATCAGGGCACTTGCCTCAAGTTTTGGCCCTCACCGGCGAGACGGTCCGGATTCATCTTCAACCACTGCTCGGATGGTACTCGAAGCCAATTTCTTGTATTTTTCGTTTCCGACTCACTAACGCGCTTTCTGAGCTAGCGGGCATCAGCCAGGCGCAAAACCGAGAACGCTGTAACTTACAATTAACAGGTATTTTTATGTTTTTTACCCGTGCATTCCGATCATTCACAAGCTTCTGTCTCAGCCTGTCGACACTTACCATCCTTGGCATGTCTACCTCTCTTGCCCAAGCTCAGCAGGAGGCAAAAGAAGACTGGGTAGGCGCCACCCTGTGCGCTGTCAATGATCGTTCAGTGGACCTGAGCCAGGCGCCCTCCTTTACTTATACCGGCGCCGATGGCAACAACCCGCGCTATCTCAGTGCGGCGCAGTCCGGACTCGCGACGGCCGATTTCGCGAATCTCGAGCTGGCCTGGGCCGTCGCCTTTCCCGCCACGTCCAGCATGCGGGCAGCACCCGTAATTGTTGGCTCTACGGTGTTTTACTCAGCGACAGATTCAGGGCGGGTGTTTGCTCTGGACACAGCATCGGGCTGCGCCAAATGGGTCTATGAGCCAGGTACACGCTTGCGCTCTTCTCTAGCCTACGACGTTGTCGATGACGAAGGGACTCTAGTATTCAGCGATCAGACCGGCATGATTCACTCAATCAAGGCTGCCTCGGGGGAAATCAACTGGGTAGCCAGTGGGCAGGCTTCAGGCAACCAGGGCATGCTTACTGGCACACCGGTCATCCACCAAGATCGCGTCATCGTTCCGGTTTCTGGCTCCGGCGTAATCACCGGCGGCAACCCCAATTATGAGTGCTGCGAGAATCATGGCGCGGTCACTGCACTGAACGTGCGAACTGGTGAGAAAATCTGGGAGTACCACACCATGCCGGCTGCCGACTACACCGGCATGGTCAGCGCAACAGGCGTGAAGCAGCGGGGGCCGTCCGGTGCGCCAATCTGGACAACTCCGACAATCGACGCGCAGCGCAGCCAGATCTACGTCACGACGGGGGAGAACACCTCCCACCCTACCACCGGCACCAGTGACGCAGTGATTGCCCTTGATCTTAAAACCGGCGAGGAGCTTTGGGTATTTCAGGCGCTCGCCAACGACATGTGGAACTTTGGCTGCAGCGCGGGCGGCCCAAACTGCATAATTCTTGATGACACCAACTCAGTAGATTTCGACTTCGGCGGTCCCGCTGTTCTGGTTGACGCAGGAGACCGTGAGCTTCTCGTTGCAGGTCAGAAATCCGGAGATCTCTGGGCGCTAGATCCAGACACAGGTGCTTTGGTCTGGAACCAGCGAGTTGGCGAAGGGACGGCCTTGGGTGGGAACCACTGGGGCATTACCACAAATTCTGAGCGGGCGTTCATGACAATTAATGATCCGGGCGGCATGAATGGCAACAGCCGCCCGGGCCTATATTCCTACTTCCTCGGCACCGGCGAGCCCAGCTGGTTTTATGAGGTTACCTCGGATTGCGAGGAACGCAGTGCCCGCCTCCGCCGCTGCGAGAGTATCTATGGATTTTCCGCACAACCCTTGATCGTGGATGGCGCTGTCATCACCGCGGGCCTTGACGGGCGCTTGTTCGCGTTCAATGCCGACTCCGGTCACACCCTGTTCCAGTTTGACACGGCTGCAGATTTTGAGACGGTAAACGGAGTGAAGGGGTATGGCGGCTCCATCGATAGCCACTCAATTGCCGCCGGTTCTGGCATGGTATTCGTCGGATCCGGATACGGGTCCTTCGGCCAGGTTCCCGGTAACGTCCTGCTCGCATTCAGGCCCGCGGACTGAGAGGGCCAAGCGAGCGAACCGGGAACCCGGTTCCTCGGCCTTGTGAGCCAACTCATACTCTGCGCAACAGAGTTGCCGTTGTGCGCTTGCTTGCCAGATCACAAATTTCTCAAGCAATCCATCCCGAACCCATGAACCGAGGCAGAACCTAGTCAGACTTCAACCGGTTAAAATCTGTCAGACATTGGTGTATTTCGCCTTCCTTTGCCTCCCCGGGCCAGGTGCATCTTTAAGGGTATCTGCTGAACCAGGCAAGGATGTTTTCCACTTTGCCAATCAGGCGTGAAGGCCGACCCGCAATGCCATGCGGCGAACCCGGGATGCGGACCATGACAACCTCGACGCCCTGAATTTTCAGCGCCTGATACATTTGCTCTGTTTCCGAGATGGGCGTTCGGCGATCCGCCTCTCCGGTCATCAACAGGGTTGGCGTTGTCATATTCGGAATCAGCGACAGCGGCGAGCGGCGCCAGTAGTCGTCGATAGTCTCCCAAGGCAGGCTCGGAAATTGATTGGCGATCTGACCAATACCGCTGTCAGCAGTGAGCACCTTAGACACCCAGTTAACCACCGGCTTGGCTACTACCGCCGCCTTGAAGCGATCGGTCAACCCGATTGCATAGGCAGCCGCAATACCGCCCGCCGACCCACCGGTAATATAGAGACGGTCCGGATCCGCTATACCCTGTGCAATTAGCGCATCGATCCCTGATATATGATCCGAAAAATCATATTCCGAGGAATACTTGTTCTGCAGCAGCAGAGCGAACCGCTCCCCATAGCCGGTACTGCCGCGATGGTTGTTAAAAAAAACCACGTAGCCGGCTGCCGCCATGCGCTGTAGTTCAGCTGAAAAGTGCGGTCCATAGGCCGAATGAGGACCACCGTGGATCTCCAGGATAAGAGGATAACGGCGAGCAGGATCATAATCCGGTGGCGTGAGGTACCAACCCTGTATTTCCTCACCATCGATCTCGGAATCGTAGACAATCTCTTGCACTTGGCCGAGGGCTTTGTGACCCAGCAGGTCTTCATTCAGCGTCGTCAGCTGAATCTCGGTGCCGTCACTTAAAGCAACTAAATCCGCCGGTCGTGTCGCTGAGCCACGCGTGACAACAAGCAAATCGGACTCAACGCTGAAAGAGCCACTGGCATACGGCCTGCCGAGAGACTCGCCGCCAAGGCCAGCAGCTACCGTACGGTGACCGCCATCTAGATCGACCCGACGCACCTCGTTAATTCCTCGGCTTGTCAACTGATAATGCAGACCATCATTACCGTCCCAGACCCAGCCAGACAAGGAGTTGTCGATGTTAGCAGAAAGGTTTCGGTCATTCTTACCGTCAATCCCGATCACATGCAGATAGCGGTTTCTATAGGCCAGCTTCTCGTTATCAGTCTTGCCATAGGCAATCAGCGTCCCGTCCGGCGAAACCCGGGGTCCGGTTTCGACACCCGGCATAGTAGTAAGCTGACGAAGTTCTCCGCTAGTGCTGACGGCAAAAATGTCCGACTCTCTGGATTGCAGCGCCCAATTCTCATTGCGATTCGCGGAGAAGAAAATTTCACGGCTATCCGGCGTCCAGCTCAAACTGCTGCGGTGGTTGTAGTTCCCGGAAGTTAGCTGGCGCGGCGTGCCGCCTTCAGCAGGGACGACAAAAATGTGCGAATAAGCAGGATCGAGTATACCACTGCCGTCGGCTTGATAGCGTGTCTCGGTGACGTATTCAAAGGCCGGCGACCATTCCGCGCCCTCGGGCTTCTCTGGCATATCTACGGAGAACGGTCTGACATCCAACGCCACATTCATCGTAAAAGCAATCGACTTACCGTCTGGCGACCAGGCGATGTTGAAAGCCGATTCCTGAATATTGGTAACGAGTGCCGTCTGACCCGTGTCCATCCAGCGAACATACAGCTGCGAACCCCGCTCAGCGTTGGAGAGATAGGCCAGCCTTGTCCCATCGGGTGACCAGCGCGGCGAGCTGAAATTAGCGGTGCCGGACAGCAGGGGCCGATGATCAGAACCATCCGGCGCCACCAACCAGATATTGGAGCGGGTACGATCGGTCATGATGTCGTTGCTGCGACGCACATAGGCGATTTGCTCACTGCCCGGCCTGATTTGCGGATCAGTCGCATACTCCAGCTCAAAGACATCCCGGGAACTGAAGAACTCAGTGTTATCTGAAGCCGCTTGAATAGACATCAGCATAGAACAGGCGCCAAGTAGAGCAAGAGACACCCTGTTAAGACTTTCTGGCATGATTACAATCCTAGACCTGTTAATTGTTGTTTAGCATCGTAACGAGCGCTTCTTTCCCTGGGCACCCATACTGAGCTATTCCTCATAAAATTATTGAAAATTGCGTTCCGATTCGGCACGGCAAGTAGAACAAAACCCCGCAAGTCACGCATCAAACCAGCCGCTCCAGACTGATCATGCGGTACGAGTCAATTCGTCAGTGCTGTGTCATTAGGCGCGGGCTTGAGATACCGATCGAACCAATTGACCCAGCGTTGAAAACGGTCCTGTTGAAAGCTGGGACGCCGGATGCCGTGATGCTCATCAGGATATACAACCAGCTGGGTCTCGAGGCCAAGGCGTTTCATGGCAATATACATCTGCTCGGAGTTGTTAATCGGCACGTTCCAGTCCACCTCTCCACCCATCCACAGAGTCGGAGTCGTGATGCTTTCGACTTTATTGAACGGTGACAGTTCAGCCCAGAGCTCTGGATTTTCCCAGGGCAGACCGAACTCCAGCTCATACATAAGCTGATACTGATCGTGCCCATAATTCGAGGTTACCAGCCCGAGACTCGCGCCGGACATTGCTGCCTGAAACCTTGAGGTCTGAGTGATGACGTAATTGGTCAGGATGCCCCCGTATGACCAGCCGCCAACACCGGTGCGCGCTGAGTCCACTAGACCAATGTCAATGCCGTGATCAATCGCGGCCATCACATCGTCGTAATCATTCTCGCCCCACGCGGCAACTGTCCCGTGGGCGAATTCGGCGCCGTATCCGGTAGAGCCGCGGGGGTTAGGCATAATCACTGCATACCCGTTTGCCGCAAAAAGCTGGGCCGTTTCATTATAGCCCCAGTTAAACTGCGAGGCCGGACCGCCATGCAGCCACAGAATCGTCGGGTAAGACTGCCCTTCTTCGTAACCGACAGGCTTCACAAAAAACGCTTCCACTTCGGTGCCGTCGCGGCTTTCGAATCGTCGCTTTTCAACCGTCGCGCGAGAAATGCCTGCAAGAGATTCGCCGCTCACCTCGGTCAGGCGAGCCAACGCTCCATCAAAGGCATACAGTTCGATCGGTGATGTTGCATCAGCCAGGCTCACTACTGTCACTCCGCCCGCCATAGAGTAGTCCCGCACGCTCACCTCTCCCCCGATTTCCCGAACAACGTCGCCTCCGCTCGCGCGCACCCGCGCCAGCTGATTGCTGCCACTGTCTTCCAGGCGAAAGTAAATGTCCCGACCGTCCTCAGTGAAGCTCGGATCCGACACATTGCGATCTAGTTCCGGAGTCAGGATCTCGCGCTGGTCGGCGCCAATGTCGGTGATGGCCAGATACTTCGTGGGCGTTAAAGCAGAGCCGCCGATGTCCGGACCGGTAGAGGTTACATAGGCAATGCGCTTGCCGTCAGGACTGAAAACAGGCGAGTAGTCCCGGCCTTCATTACTCGTTATCTGGCTAAGCGGATGCTCTGCATCATCGACATTAACGACGAATATGTCCGTTCCGTAATTCAGATCAGGATCATCTGAACGATCACTGACAAAAGCAATTGACGAGCCGTCAGGGCTCCAGATCGGATCAGTATCATCATAATCACCGTGGGTCACCTGAACCGGCGCATCGTCGCCGGGCGTGTAAACATATATGTGGGTGCGGCGACGATCCAAATAGCCGCGATAGTCACGCTTGAACTGCATGCGATCGATGACATACGGACGGGCTTTGTCGTCATCAGACTCATCATCGTTCAGGAGCTCAGCCGAAAGATCCGTCATAACAAGCAGAAGACGGCTTCCGTCCGGCGACCAGGCGTAGTCATTGACGCCCTGTTTTGTGTCAGTCAGCTGAACAGCCTCCCCGCCAATCTGCCGGTTCAGCGTCCAGATCTGCGATTTTGCCCCCTCACCCTTAGTAGCGGTAAACGACAGATAGTTGCCATCCGGACTCCACTGAGGATTGCTAGCCGAAGTCTCTGGGGCGGTCATGGGCACCGATTCACCGCCTGCGGTAGGAACCACCCAAAGCTGAGAATTTGACTTGTCTTCCTTCATATCCCGCGCCCGCACAGCATATACCACCCATTCACCTTCTGGGCTGACCACCGGGCCCGAAACTGACTTCATTGTCATTAAATCCTCAATTGTCAGTGACCTCTCTTGGCCCGCTACAGCCGCGCCGAGCAGCATAGCCAACAGGGCAACAAGAAGTCGCTGCAAGCTCCCGAGTAAGCGCATTTTCATCTTTTCTTTCCTCTATCAGGGATGACCACTGCTCCGCCGGTAGGGGAGCAACAAAGTGAAACAACGAGTTTATATAATAAAGGCAAACTCGCCCAGCCTCTCGAATCGAAAGCAGCGAATCACTGCAGACCAGACCTAAAGGTCCATCTTGAGTCAGCGACACATTGGGGGAGTTTACGCACACTTGTGGATGGAAACTCCGTTACACTGCATCATCAGGCGCTTGACGAGATTCTCTCGCCCATTACCGCGAAATTCTGAAGGAAAGCCTTTATGACAGACACTCAGGGCACCGATTTGTTGCAACAGGCCATTATGGCCCTTCAGGGGGGCATTCCCGGTCAGGCGCGCGCCATCCTCGAATCACTCATTGCTCAAGGGGCCGACACGGCAGCGGTCTGGGGCGTGCTCGCTCTTGCCTGCAGAGATCAGGAAGACATGCCGGCTGCCCTCAAGGCGGCTGAACGGTCGCTCGCCCTTGAAGCTCGAAATCCCCGCGCGCTGGTGGTAAAAGGCGACGCGTACTACAAACTTGGTGATCGTCAGGCGTCAGCCGCATTCTACCGCGAAGCACTGAAACTGCTCCCAGAGCAGGTTCAGCTGGCGCCAGATATGGCCGAAGAAATGGATCGGGCCAGAACCCGGGTCGAAACGCTTGCTCATGCCTTTGCCGACCATCTGAGCCGGAGCATCGGAAGCTTCATCGATAACACGCAGGGAGACAGCACCCGGATGAAGCACACCAGGGATTTGCTGCTGGGCAAACGGCAAGTCTTCTATCCCAAACCAAAGCAAATCCATTTCCCCGGTCTCCCGCTTATTGAATTTGCTGACCCCGGGGACTTTAACTGGATACCCATCGTCGAGGCAGCCTTCGAGGATATTCGCAATGAGGCCAAGGGTCTGCTTGCCGACCAGGCCGACTTTGGCGCCTATCTCACGGCGGATGGCAGTCGACCGGCCTACGATCTGCATGGTTTGAAAAACAGTGAAGACTGGGGCGCCTTCTACTTGTGGTACAACGGAGAGCCGGTTAAGAAAAATCAGGCACGCTGCCCGAAAACCACCGAGGTGATGGAAAGTCTGCCCCTGGTTTTTTCAGGCAGGCGCTGTCCTAACGTCTTGTTTTCCCGACTAAAGCCAGGCTCCCGAATTCCGCCTCACCACGGCATGATCAACACGCGCCTGATTTGTCATCTCCCGCTGATCGTTCCCGGACGCTGCGGTTTCCGCGTTGGTAACGACGTCAGGGAATGGATTCCAGGCAAGGTCTGGCTCTTTGATGACACGGTTGAACACGAGGCCTGGAATAACTCCGGCGAAGATCGGATCCTGCTGATCTTTGAAGTATGGAAGCCGGGCCTTACTGACTCCGAGAAAAATTTTATGACGCGTTTACTGGAGTCCGTCGACACTTATTGAACAAGACGAATGGCAGTTTGTGCAAAAAAGTCACGAACCTGCATGGCAACTTCAGCCATCTGCGAAGCAAAAAAAGGCAGACCGAAGTCTGCCCTTATTAATTACGTTCAGTTTGCCAACTGGCAATTAGAACTTGTAAGTTGCACCCGCGAAGAAGAAGCGGTTGACGTCGTAGAGACCAGGATACGTATTGTTGTTGCCCGTACCCGTTCCTACGTTCGTAGACAGTGGCGCATCTTCTGCAAGCACATTGTTAATGCCCGCTCGCAGCGTGATGTTCTCTGTCAGGATGTAGTTACCAGAAATATCGAGGTAGTCCCTCTGCTCCATGTAATCGTTCATCTGCTCTGGGCGAGAGGCGGCAGCTGCAGTGTCCAATCCATACAGAGTGGTTTCACCGACGTGCCTCCAAGTCGCTGCGACGCGCAGTCCTTCAACTGGCGTAGCCCAAGTACCGAGCAATCGATGCTGGAACTGTGGATTTGGTAGACCACACTGACCAGCATACAAGTCTCGACAGGCGATTACGTCAGCTCCGGCAAATGGAATCGTATCCAAAGTGTCCAGAATCGTTGCGGCATAATCGACGTTGATCGAGCCCCAATCCGAAAGGTCGACGCCATAAGTCACGTTTATGTCGATACCCTCTGTGGTAAGCGAGGTAATATTGGCGTTTTGCTGACTGATGCCGGCCAATCCACCGCCAGGCGCATCGTTAGATAACCAAAGCGTACCAGCTGTGTCGCGCTGTATAAGCGAGCAGAAGGTGCCGGAGCCGTCTCCCCCCGCGATACAACCGTCAAGACTTGCCTGAGCGGGAATACTGCCGATGGCATCTTCCACTGTGATATCAAAAAAGTCGACTGCCACAGACAGGCCATCCAACCAATTAGGTGTATAAACCACGCCGAAGGTAGTTGTTTCACCAGTCTCAGCGACCAAATTCGGATTGCCACCTGTAATCAGATTGTACTGACCGGCCGGGTTGTCCTCGATGCCGGCCTGATACTGTGCCGCTGTGGCTCCAGTTCGGGCGCAAGCTTCCTGAGAAGCCGCAGGCGAGACACCCGGAGCAGACGCGCAAGGGTCAAAAAGTCCGTTTTCACCAGTCGAGAGATCAACCAGGCCCGTGTTGATGCCCACGTACAGGTTGAACACGTTTGGCGCACGAATCGCTACTGACTGATTGACCCGCAAACGTACTTCTTCATTGACAGTCCAGCTCACACCGGCGAACCAAGTATCAGTGTCGAAAGAGTTGCTGACGCCGTTGCCGTTGGTGGTGTAGTCAGAGTAGCGATACCCTGCTGAAACACCAATTTCGTCGGCAAACGAAGCGCCTTGCACGACAGGGATCGAGAATTCGGTGAAGATTTCGTCAACTTCGACCTCTCCAGCGATTGGCAGGGTCGCACCGCCTGTGCCCGTGAGGCCTCGGCCACCCGGGATTTTGGAGATATCGTCAGCCAATCTTGATAGTTCGTCTACACGAGACTCGTATCCAATCAGACCCGTAACACCGTTATCAGCCCACGGAAGCTTCACACCAAAATTTGTAAGGTCGCCTTCCAGTGTTCCACCGAACACCAGCTGCTCAGTTTCACCAGTGACAATACCAACGCCCTGAATAAAATCTGTCGCATCAGAAGTTACAGCAGTTGAGCCGTCAGCATTTCGCTCAAAAATGTTCCATGGCACGCAGCCACCGCTGCTGTCGCGGCAGACAGGATTGCCATTGGCTCCCTCGACAATGAAAAGCGCTTGCTGAACACGCTTGAAGTTGAGGTCACGCTGTGAAATTCGAGTTCCTTCAGTTCCGGAGTACTGAGCGAATACGTCGAAAGAGAATTCATCGGTCAGATCACCGCGAAGACCGCCGACAACTCGCCAGGAGCTGTTCTCGTAGGTGCTTATTCGAGGACCACCTTCCACGTTTCTGTGCGAGTTGATGAACTGCACGTCAGGGGCCAGACCTTGAGCGAGCAGGTCGTTACAGCTCGTGAAGACACCGTTTTCCCTGGTACCAGTGAAGTCGGCGAAACTGAACGCGCCGGCGCCACTAGGGCCTTTACCTGCCTGTAGCAGAGGGTTGTCACAGTTCGTCTCGAAGGGTCGGTTGAATGATGCGGATTCAGCGATCTGAGCTGTAGTAACATTGTTCATGTAGCTGGTGTCGGCGTAGGCCTCAAGGCCACCACTAATTTCGTAGTGTCCGCTCGCCCCGAGGTTCCACCGCTCCACTGGACGCTGATAGTGGTTTCGGGCTCCAAAGTTATAGGTCTCAGCTGCCCCGCCGGCGAATTTCGTGAGAGTTCCATCCGCTTGTTGAAACATTGTGCCAGTAACTCCATTTCCCAATGTTCCATTGAATCGACGGAAGTTAGAAGACCCTACGCAGTTTATTGTTGAAGTACCGCCAAGAGTACAGGCGCCTGTGTCGCGGTCCGCGCCGAGTAATTCTTCTTGATCTTCGTAGCTACCAAAAATAGTGATGTTGCCAGCGCCATCAGAGGTGTTTACACCCATTAGCATAGAGATCAGTCCGGCTTCTCCGGCAGTGACACCACCTGGATCATTTATGCCATTTCGGCTCAGGACATCCGCCATGAAGCCGTTTGAGTTGGGGTTCTCGTTCCAGCCATATTGGTAATCGATTTCGAAACCTTCAAAGTTTCGTTTGGTGATAAAGTTAACAACGCCGGCTACCGCGTCTGAACCGTAAACCGCTGACGCACTCGAGGTCACCACGTCAACGCGTTCAACCAGGCGCGCGGGCACCATGTCGACGTTCGCGGATGATGAGAATGGGCTACCGAATGGAAGCCGCTTTCCATCAATAAGGACTAACGTTCGGGTGGAACCAAGACCCCGAAGATTCAGAGTTGAAGTGCCGCTTGCACCGTTCGCAACTTCAGCCGTTTGCGAGACGAATACGTTCGGGAGGATATTGACTACGTCCTCGACGCGGGCAACACCGCGATCGTCAATTTCCTGTGCACCAATCTGAACTAGTGGAGTTGCAGACGTAACGTTTGAGTTCCTCAGACGGGTACCGGTAACTATGACCTCTTCCACCGTGGCCGAGTCCGATTGAGCGGATGCGACTGACGGCAGAGTAGCCGCGGCTATCGCAGAAGCTACTGCGACGCTGATCCGCCTTCTGTTTAAAACTGCTTTCTTCATGGGATTTCCCTCTATAGTTATCTTATCTTCTAGCTGTGGCCACCCGACTGATTACTCAGAGTGATCAATGAGCCCGTCAACAGCACCTGTAGAGCTGTCACGCTAAGCGGAACAGTGCTTTTACCAAATTCGGATACAAGAGATAGTAAAACGCTAAAACGGACGTTTTGGGCTTACTGGGCACATCGATGGTGAGAACCACACTAAAAACGGGCAGAATTTTACCTGATCTGGCGCGAAATACTACATTTTTGTCAAATTCTTTCGGACAGTCTTAGATACCATCGTTCATTACTTCGCGTAGACCGGCATACCTAAGCATAGGTTTCCGATTTTGGGAAAAAATAGTAAGTAAACCAGCCTAAATCTTTAGTTTAAGACTTGCGCTCACAGACCAAGCGCTGCTGAACTGTTAGCTTCGCCCATTGCGCCTAAATTAAACTCCCGTCTAGCGGAGCCATGATTAATTATAATACTGGCTGTGGGTCACGAAGGCTTTCATAGCCTCGAGGATGCCCGCGACGCCGATAGAGAGCAATCCTACCGATTACCTTGGAGCCCGAACCCCCCCTTGCGATATTCCCATTTTTGGGCATCACCTTGATTTTTGACGGACGTGAAAGGGCATGCTCAAAAGTAAACACGACACAAAAAAGGGCGCTGTATAAGCGCCCTTTTTTGTTAGTTCCATTCCTTGGACAGGCTGTCTTAAATCCTAAAGTTCACCGCTAGGAATCCAAATCGTCCTCGTGGTCCCGCTGGACGAGTCAAACTACCTAAATATGGCGCCCTGTCGAAGGCGTTGTTGAGACCGCCAAAGATATCGATCCGCTCGTTGAAGATGTACGAGAAGTTGATGTCATGCACCCACGAATCTCCAGTCTGAGACGGGTCAGCAAAGATCGGATTACCCGCAAAGTCATTGTTAGATAGCCCTGGCAGCAATTGGCTATCCTCCCAACGGCTAGCCAAGGTCAGAGTTAGGTCAGCAATAGACCAACTGGCTCTCGCATTCACAATCCACTCCGGATACCCGAACTGCCCGACGCGGGTCTCGAATACAGACGAATCAATCGGGTCTTGAAATTCGTTAAACTCGAGCAAATTAGTTCCGTTGAGACTAAAGTCCACAGCACCCATGCCGTCAAGTCCTAGGCTCGAAAGTTCTAAGCCGTAGTCCACGCCAAAATCGACACCCTCTACGTCGAACGCGCCGAGGTTGACCTGCCCTGACGCGTGATACGTTATGTATCCTTCAGGCGCTCGCTGGATGAGTGGGCAGAACTGGTTATTTATCGAGCCTAAGTCAACGCACGCTTCCGCTATTCGAGATGATGGTAGTGCATCTATAGCGCCCGTGATTTCAGTTGAGTAGTAGTCAACTATGAGCCGTAACCCTGGAACGAAAGTAGGCTCATAGACGATTCCCGCCGTGACGGTTTCTGCCTCCTCTTGAGAGAGCAGTGGGTTACCACCCGTAACGCCCGGTATGCCCGCGGTGATGTAGTCGTTCACATCATAGCCCGCTGGGACACCCAAGGCGGCGCAGTTGCTGGCGCGATTCGGTGAGCCAAGATTTATGTTATCAATGGAGCACGGATCATCCTGGAATGGAAAAAAGTTTGGCTGTTGAGGGGAATAGAGTTCAGAGATGTTCGGAGCACGTACCGCCTCCGCTATGGTTCCGCGCAAAGTG
>PBTW01000111.1 GCA_002729315.1 Gammaproteobacteria bacterium | reverse complement strand
TGAGCGAGTCGATCTCCCAAAACATCTGTCCCGTTGAGTTGTTCCAATATAGGTTAAAGAATCCGGAAAGCGGTTCGGCGACGGCTACAGTGTCCTCGATCGATGGCAGACTCTGTGCACGGGACACGTTAGGCGCGAGTAGCATTGCCAACATGCTAGCAACGACAACAAGGCGCCTTAAAGCGGGGTTTATTTCTTGGTGAAGGGCTGTGTTGTCTGCCTGTCGGGGCAGTCGGAAGAAAGCAAAAGTTGCCATGATGATGATCCTGGCCCGCGTTCGGGCTCGACTCGAATTAGAAAGAGGTTAGGCGATTAAACCGCAATACCTTTTGAAAGATTATAAGCTGTAAATCTGAATTTATATCCAGCGTCGAGCACATCCTGTCGGGCCTTTATCGCAGTCGTCATGAAGTCAATGGTGCAGGGAGCAGATCTTGTGTCTGTCAGACTTGATGCGACCTGTTCCTGGTTTTGTCTCCAACCCAATCGCGGTCTGTCACGTTCCAGTTGCGAGCGATGTAAATGAACGGGGTGTCTAGTGCCGCGATGAGCAATTTGAATAGATATTTTGAGATAGCTAACTGCACGGCTGTGGTCAGGTCGACCACCCCCCACCACACCACAAGACCATAGATCAGGGTGTCCAGCGCCTGTGAGCACATGGTGGATACGTTGTTTCTCAGCCACAAATGCCTGCCCTGGGTTTTTTGCTTGATTACGTGAAAAATCCAGACGTCGAAGCGCTGGCTGACCAGATAGGCCAGCAGTGAGCCGAGGACGAAGCGTGGCGTAAAATCAAACAGGGTCACCATGGCCTCGTGCATGCGCTGCGCCAGCTCGGCCGTTGCTGGCGCTGAGGCCGGTTTATAGAGCAGGCTCCCGCTGATCATTACGATGATAATGACACTGACTGTAAATCCGATCATGACCGCCCGTGTTGCCTCTGCCTTGCCGTAGCGTTCACTAAGCAAATCGGTCGCAAAGTAGATGCTGGAATAAAGAATGACGGCCATGCTGGTTTGCAGGCCAAAAATCTCAGTAAGTTTGGGGCCTTGCAGGTTTGCCAGCAGAAGGCTGATGATAATGCTGGCATAAAGCCCCTGCCTGCCGAACAGGCGGAACAGCAAAATCGCGAATCCCAGATCTGCGGCAATGGTTGCAAACCACAGCAGCTCTTGATTCCGAGTGAAAAGTTCAGTGAAGAAAGTCATAGCCGTTTGAAACGTAGACAACTCTAATTATTTTTACAGAGAGTTTATCTTTCGTACGATTCTATGATCTGCTGCGTCGTTTTAATACTCTTTAGTGATCGCTTGCTTATCAGATCCAGACGCCGCGCTCGCTCGTTATACCGCGTATGGATCTCATACAGATACTTCAGGGCGTCGCGACGGTTCTGGTCGCTTTGCTAGCCGGCTCGATGCTGTTTTTTTCGTTTGTTATGGCGCCGCTTATTTTTATCAAGCTGGACATCGATGTGGCCGGCAAATTTGTGCGCGCGGTGTTCCCTTGGTACTACCTGTTAATTCTGATTCTGGCCGGGCTGGGTGCGCTGACCCTGACTGCCTTCGCACCGATAAATGCCAGCCTGATGCTGCTGATTGCTGGATCGACTGCGTACTGTCGTCAATACCTGATGCCGCAGATCAATAATTACCGGGACCGCTCACGAGCCGGTGAGGCGGGGACCACAGAAATTTTCGATAAGCTGCACCGCCGCTCAGAGGTGCTCAATGGACTCCAGCTGCTGGCGGTGTTGGCCGTGCTACTGCATTTGGCCTTCGTCCAGTTTTCCTGAGCCGCTGCCGCCGGTCTGGAAAAGGCCTCCCGCTACACGGTAGGGTTGGTGACTTTCGTCAGGAATTGAGCGACTTACTTATCGCTTTAGCCAACTTCCCCACACGCTACACCCCTTTTGGATCGATGATGGCCTGATAGAACAGGCGCCGTGAGGTACTACGGACATCAGGGCGTCCCTGTCCCGCTTGCTGTATCATCCCGACAAAGACTACCTGTTCGACAGGGTCGATCCAGAACCAAGTTCCTGCTAAACCACCCCAGTAGTATTCCCCACTTGAATAGCTTTCTGCCTCTACCGGGTCTTCAATGACGGCAAAATCGAGGCCAAAGACGGTGCCGTTGCCGGCCCCGGACATCGGACCGGTCATGCCGGCAGGTGTCTGATCTCTATGCATCAGTTCCACCGTTAGTGGGGCGAGAATACGCACGCCGTCAAGTTCGCCGCCATTCAGTAGCATTTGGCTGAAGCGCATGTAGTCGCTGGCCGTGGACACCAGGCCGCCCCCACCGGATTCAAAGGCCATATCTACGGTGAAGTCTGCGCTGTCAAACATTTCACTGGGAATTAACTGTCCCTCTGAACCGTAAACGTACATCTGGGCAAAGCGGTTGATTTTCTCTTCAGGCACGTGAAAATCAGTGTCAGTCATTTCCAGCGGCTGAAAGATTCTTTCGTCGAGGAATCTGCCAAAGCTCATTCCGGACAGTACTTCTACCAGATAGCCCTGTACGTCAACAGAGACACTGTATTCCCAGCGGCTACCGGGTTGGTGCTTCAGAGGAATCTGTCCGAGAGCCGCGACAAACTCGGCATTGGTCATGTTCGCATTGAGAAGCCCTGCCTCAACGTAGGCAGTGTCTACTGCCGACTGAGCAAAAATGCCATAGGACAGCCCCCCGGTATGGTTCATCAGCTCCCGGATGGTCATTGAATGATCGGCCGGCTCAGTAATCATGTTGCCGTCATCGTCGGTCCCTGCGTAAACCTGAAGATCCTTCATCTCGGGCAGGTATTTCTCGACAGCGTCTGACAGTTTGAACTTGCCTTCTTCGTAAAGAATCATCAGAGCCACGCCGGTCACTGGCTTGGTCATGGAGTAAATTCTAAAAATCGTATCAGGCGTCATGGGAGCCCGAGCTTCAATGTCCCGATAGCCAACTGATTCGAAGTGAACTAGCTTGTTGTCTCTTGACGCGATCGTCACAGCACCGGAAAGCTTGCCCTAGTCGACGAA
Source organism: Gammaproteobacteria bacterium (assembly GCA_002729315.1). GTDB lineage: Bacteria > Pseudomonadota > Gammaproteobacteria > Pseudomonadales > Pseudohongiellaceae > UBA9145. The sequence goes on along the minus strand of PBTW01000111.1, from coordinate 8,962 downwards.
AGCCTGCATGGCTTGGGTCACGCGATCAAGGCGCTCGGAGTCCATGCCTGCTACTTCGGGAGATACCTGTACCAGAGCCTGCGAGGTAGGTGCTTCAGTAACTGAAGTCGTGCTGGCTTGCTTGACTGGTGCGGGCGCACAGGCAGCTAGTAGGCCAAGGATGGCGAAAACGGTAGGCGCTCTGAATTTGGCAAGCGCAGATGACGTTGGGAATTTCATAGATACTTTTCCTCTTATTCTGTTGGCCAAGGCTATGACTTCAGCCCGGGATTGTCCAGTTCGGCATCGGCGAATGAAACTTTATGTGTCAGGTTGAACAGGGAAAGAGGCATATTGATAGAATCCGCGCGTGATAAATTTCATGCATTCGCTAAGGACGGGATTCTTGCAACACCGGGCATTAACGGACTCTGGTCGGTTTCGGTGGTTTCTCTGGTTTGCGCTGCAGAGCATTTTAACTCCAACCCTGGCGTCCCAGGAGGTGGGGCAGGAAGTCTTAAAGGAAAGCCGGGTCGAAGCTAAAAGTTTTCGTGCAATAAGGGTTGCGGATGCGCCGATTATGGACGGAGTGCTTGATGACGAGGTCTGGCAAGAGGCACAGGTCATTACGGACTTTCATCAGAGCCGCCCCGGGGATCATGCTGCACCGTCAGAGCCGACTGAACTGTATGTTGTTTATACCAGTGACGCGCTTTACATCGGAGCGCGCATGTACGACCAAACGCCTGAGTTGATTGCTGCACCGACGATCCGTCATGGCCTGGGCTTGCCGTTCGATGACCGATTGGTAGTGATACTTGACCCGTTTAATCAAGGAAGGGCTGGCTATCGATTTGAAACCAATCTAAACGGTGTCCGTCACGATGCGCTCTACACCACGCCCACTCAATTCAGCCTTAACTGGAATACTATCTGGGAAACGGCGACCAAATTGGAAACCAATGCCTGGGTCGCAGAAATAGAAATCCCTTTCAAGTCGCTGCCATTTAATCCTAGCCTCGATACCTGGGGATTTAATTTCGGCAGGGGTATTCGACGGAAAAATGAGGAGATGGCATGGGTTTCTCTCGACCGTCAATATAACCCGACGATCATGGGTGAAATGAGCGGCATGTCGGGAATGGATCAGGGGGTTGGTCTGGACATTGTGCCCAGCTTCGCAGCGGTCCAGCAGCGCCGATTAAATTCTGCCGGCAGTCTCGATCAGTTAAACCCTTCTCTAGACGCTTTCTACCGACTCACGCCGTCTCTGAATGCGGCGCTCACTCTCAATACCGATTTCTCTGCGGTAGAAGTGGACAATCGGCAGGTCAATCTGACCCGATTCAATCTATTTTTTCCCGAGCGCCGTGATTTCTTCAATAACGATTCTGAGCTGTTTCAGTTCGGTAATATTACTGGGCTAGCCCGTGGCAATAATGCAGCGGGGAGTGCGTCACAACAAAATGCCAGGCCTTATTTTTCGCGCAAGCTCGGCCTTGCCGGTGACGGTTCTCCGGTTGACATCGAGTTTGGTGGGCGCATCAGCGGCAGGGTCGGGCGCTTTAACATTGGCACTCTCGCGATCAGGCAAGCAGACACGGATACAGTTGCAGCGAGGGATCTGCTGATCTCCCGGGTGTCGGCGAATGTACTGGAGGATTCCCAGATCGGGTTCATCTTGACTGACGGAGACCCGACCTCCAACCTGGAAAATCGGGTCGCTGGCGCTGATTTTCAATACATCAATAACCGGCTGCCGAACGGCCGCCGCCTGTTCAGCTCGGTCTTTTTTCAGAAATCTGATACACCCGGTTTGCCCGGGGAAGACGCCTCTTACGGATTTGGCATTGGCTATCCCGCGAGTGTGGGGGTGCGCGGGCGTATCGGCTACAAGGCGGTAGAGGAGAACTTCAATCCCGCAATGGGTTTTGTGAACAACGCAGGTATTGGGGACTTTACCGCGGATCTGGGCTATACCCACTTCTTTAGCGCCGGGATTTTTCAGACTGCTTTTGCCGGCGTCGACCTGCAGCGCATCGAATTACTAGACGGAGGTCTCCAGACAGAGGTCGTACACTATCGACTTCTGGAACTTGAAACCACGCAGCGTGACCGCTTACAACTGGCATACATCGCCAACGAGGAGGTCGTCCTCGATCGGTTTCCGATCTATCGGCGCTCCGGCGAAGAGGTCTATATTGAATCAGGCATTTATCAGTTTAATGAACAGAGTCTCAATTTCCGGACAGCCGGCCAACGCCAATTGTCAGGCGCTCTCACCTACCGAAGTGGCGACTTTTTTAACGGGGAAAGGCTCAATCTCAGTGGGCGCTTGACGTGGAATCAGTCCCGGTATTTCATTTTGTCGGCGAGTTATGACTGGAACGACATTCAGCTGCCGCAGGGTAGCTTCACCACCCGGCTCAGCAGCATCAATTCTCAGGTGGCCTTTTCGCCCACGTTGTACTGGATCACACTTGCGCAATACGACAACATCAGCGAAGAGATCGGAATCAACACGCGATTGCAGTGGATTCCCAGAGCAGGTCAGGAAGGCTTTATTGTGCTCAACTACGGGCTGGAAGACAGGGACCGCAACAACAGCTTCCAGACCGCTTCATCTGATCTGAGTCTGAAGTTTCGCTACACGTTCAGGTTTTAGCGCATCCATTCAGTGACCCAAGAGCCGGCAACGGTCATTTAGAAAGTGGTCTGTACACTTAGGATCCAGCGTCGGTAACGGCTGCTGCAGGAATCCTGAATCAGTGCGATGTTGCCTTCAATGGTTGTGCCTTCGTACCGCTCTCGATATCGACACTGAGAAGCGTCGAGTGTATTGTCCGTTTCCAGTCTGAACACCCAGTCATTGAACCAGATTTTCCGCACAAATAAGTCCAGAGATCGTTGTCGGTCATTGCGGGTTCGCGTGACGATGTCGATATTGTAGTAACCGCCCCATACCGGGTGGCTGTAATCGATGCCATAGCTCAAGTTTATAGACGTTACGTCCTGCCTGAAATTCAGGTTAGCAAATGCTCTGCCGCCAGTACGGACTTTTTGATTTAGAAAAGGGTCAAGTATTTCAGAATCAAACAGACCCATTCGGCCAGAGACTATGGCGTTTGGTAGATTAAACTGATCCAGCCTCAAGCTGGCTCGTGTGAACAATCCGTATTCCTTAGCCGGCCCAACGTTTCCTGTGGCAGAAATCGGTCTGTCGAGATCAACTGTAGCGTTGATCCGGCCAATCTGGTTATCTATGTCTGTGTAAAAGACTCTGGTGGCCAGCACACCAGCATCATTGGGCAGGCGATACTCCAGCTCTCCTTCGTAAGACCAGCTGGTTTCGGGCTCTAGCTCCGGATTCCCGGCAAAGCCATCAATATCACGGTCTTCGTCATTTGCAGTTGCTGCGAATGCCGAGAAGCTAAGCTGTGATACATTCCGGCGTACTGTTGCACGAAAGCGGAAGTTGTCAGCAAAGTTATAGCGATAGTCAAAGGTCGGGCGCCAGAACTGGAAGTCGCGAGTTTTGCTGACCTCACCGGTCTGAGCGATTTCCGAGGTTTCATATACGAAACTGCTTTCGAGAGAGCTTTTGTCGTTAATCGACCAGTTGTGGAAGGCGAAACCTTCATAGCGGGTTTCCTTGACGCTCGTTCCTGCGTTAGAGGCAGAAGCCAACAACGACAGACCGCCATACTGATCTGAGGCTGGCTCGGTGCCGAAAGGACTGGCGATGAAAAGAGCTGAATCCAACTCCGTGATAGCCCGCTCAAAGCCTACCCGGACCGATTGTTCTTCGCTCAGTGATAAATTGTAGTTCGATTGAACGATGAATTCGCTTCTCTCCCGCTGAGAATCAATCAACAGATTTTTGGACAGCGGCTCAGTGGAAGGGTCTGCTATGAACCGCTCTCTGATCGAGTTGCGAACTTCGTTGTTGGTGACAATCAGCACGGCCAGCCGGGAGCTTTTGGCGAAGCTGTATTCATAGTCGCCGCCGATCTCCCAGTTACTTTCGTCGTAATCTATCCGTTCCTCCTGGACACTTTCAATGCCCACACCGTCGACAAAGTCGACGAAATCTCTTTGGATTGCGCGCGGGAAATCGCCCTGCTGAAGTTGGACATTTAGCTGCATGCGGTGAGCACCTTGGCCATAGCTCATGTTGGTGCTCAGGGATCGCCGATCCTGATCGCGAATATTCTCTTCAAACAGCGTGCCCAACACTTCACCGCCGGGGGTCACCCGGACTTCCCTGTTGTCACGATTTTCGTAGTTAGGTCTCGATTCAGCATTGACCAGTGCTTGAAAGTTGGCGATTTGCTTAGACCAGCCGATGCTGCCGCCTATCTCATAGGTGTCGTCGTGATTGAGGCGCTGAACGAGCTCTACCTGAGTGCTCGACCGTGACGGCACCGCCAGAAGAATGATGTTGATGACCTCACCAGCGCCTCTCACGTTCAGCTCGCCAGAGGTGTCCCTAATGATTTCGATGCGCTCGACTTCGGCGGCAGTAATACGATCCAGCTGATCTCGCGCTGAGTTGTCCTTGCCCGCGATCCGCTGTCCGTTGATGAGGATATTGCCTCCTGTGCCCAGACCCCGTTCACCGCCACCGCGATTCCCTCCGAAGACATTGACGCCGGGTATTCGGTCCAGCATGTCGCTGGCAGTGATGGGATTGTACTGATCAAAGAACCCGGATTCGTAGACGACTGTTGAATTCGCCGCGCCGGAGCCTGCTGACTGAGTGCTGCAGGTGCAGGCAGCAGGCATCTGAGCGCCGTTATGCCTGTCAATATTTTTGCGAAACTCGGGGAATAAAGCGATCGCATCAATGTCAGAGTCTGGCTTTATAAACGCGAAGCGCGAGCCATAACAGATTCGGCTGCGATTGTTTGCCGCTGGCCCCTACTTTTAGTCCTGGCACCGCAAAAAAGCCAATAAAGAGGGGCGGGGCAATTTCCCGGTCTGGGCTCCGTTTCTGCAGTCAGAGAGGGGCAGACCATGTCATGAATGTTAATTCTCTGGCTCCTTTCAGCACTGATCAGTCTTCGTCTTGCTCCAGGATCTCCCAGGCCTCATAGGCCGCATTCAACTCGAAACGATTTTCCTCCATCTTTTTAAGTACAGCCTCAACGTCAGACTGATCACCATCATAAAAGCCCTCTGCTGTCATCTCTGCTTCCAGTTTCTGCGCTTGGCTCTCGAGCTTGTCGATTTGTCTCATCAGCCGTTCAAGCTCTTTCTTCTTTTTGTTTGCATTTTTCCGTTCCGCCTGCATCTGCTGCGGGCTGCGCTTACCGTCCGTGTCTGACACTTCTGGGGTGTTCGGTCTAGATGCAAAATTTTCTTGATCCTGAATGTGCCGCAACGATCCTCCCCCGCGTGTCCAGTCGGTGTAACCACCGACATGCGTTTCGACGCTGCCGCCGCCGGTGAATACCATCACGCTGGTCACGGTATTGTCCATGAACTGTCTGTCATGGCTCACCATCAGAACGGTGCCTTCAAAGGAAATCAGAATGTCTTCCACCAACTCCAGAGTTTCAATATCCAGGTCATTGGTGGGTTCATCTAGCACGAGGATGTTAGCGGGTTTGCTGAACAGCTTCGCCATAATTGCTCTGTTCTGCTCGCCACCGCTGAGTGCTCCGGCCGGCGTGCGTACCCGGTCAGGCGTGAACAGGAAGTCGTTGAGGTAGGTGATGGCGTGCTTTCGCTTGCCGTTTATTTCGATGAAGTCCTGCCCGCCACAAACGTTATCGATCAAGTCCTTCTCCGGATCGAGATGTTCCCGAAGCTGATCGAAATAGGCGATTTCCAGTTTCGTGCCCAACTTGACGCTGCCCTCACTGGGCGTGAGTTTGCCCAGTATAAGTTTAAGCAGAGTCGATTTACCTGCGCCATTAACTCCGATCAATCCGATCCGGTCACCTCGCATCACGGTCGCCGACAAATTTTTGATGATTTCTTTGGTATCGAAGCGGTGTGATACGCGGGTTAACTCGACAACAAGTTTGCCAGATCGCTCTCCCTGGCTGGCTTCGAAGCTGGCTTTACCCTGCTGACTTCGCCTTTGTCTCCGTTCATCGCGCATCGCTTTGAGCGCTCGAACACGCCCTTCATTGCGTGTCCGCCGGGCCTTGATTCCCTGTCGGATCCAGACTTCTTCCTCGGCGAGTTTCCTATCAAAGAGTTTGTTGGCGGACTCCTCCGCCGCGAGCTGTTCCTCTCTGAAACGCAGAAAGCGCGTATAAGTGCCGGCGAATTGATGCAGCTGGCCACGGTCGATTTCGGCAATCTCATTAACTACTTTTTCAAGGAAATGGCGGTCGTGGGTCACCAACAGCAACGCCCCGGTAAATTCCTGAAGCGCCTGCTCAAGCCACTCAATGGCAGGAATATCCAGGTGGTTTGTCGGCTCATCCAACAGCAGGATTTCCGGTTCTTTGACTAACGCTCTTGCCAGAGCGACGCGCTTGCGCCAGCCGCCGGACAGGTTGCTCATGACCTCGCCCGCCGGTAACTGAAGGCGATCAATGATCGCGTCCACTTTAGTGCTAAGGTTCCAGCCGTCATTGAGTTCCAGCTTTGCCTGAATCTGTTCTAGCTCGGCGAAGCTGGCGGCATCGCCGAGTGATGTCAGATGGTGGTATCGCTTCAATAGGTCGCCGACATCAGACAGCCCGTCGGCCACCAAGTCGTAAACGGTCTCACTGCCTGCTTCCGGTAGGGACTGCTCCAGCCAGGCAACAGCCGTACCAGGCCGAATCCAGCGTTCACCCCCATCAGGCTGGGCAGATCCCGCAACGATCCTCATGAGGGTCGTTTTGCCGGCGCCGTTGCGACCCAGCAGGCCAATTCGCTGGCCTTTGGCGATCTGAAAATCAACCTCATCCAGCAAGATGTGTGTGCCGAAGTTCAGTGATACTTTGTCGAGGCGAAGTAGCGACATTAAAGATTCCGATGTTAGTGATCAGGCAGCCAGGTGCTGGTTTATAACGCCCACAAACGCCGGGCCGTAGCGTTCCAGCTTTCGCTCTCCGACGCCCGACAGCTGACTGAACTCTTCCATGGTCTGCGGCAGACGCAGACACATCTCTTGCAGCGTAGCATCATGGAACACAACGTAAGGCGGGACGCCCAGCTCTTCCGCGTAGCCGCGACGGCATTCCCGAAGTGCTTCCCACAGCGCTATGTCAACTTCCGGCGCCAGTCGAACTTTGGTCTGCGCCTTCGCAGCGGTCGGCTGAACGTCTTTGCGCAGCGCAATGGTTTCTTCCCCGCGCAGCAGGGGGCGGCATTTCTCTTCAAGCCGGAGGGCGCCAAAGCGTTCCAGATCGACACTCATATAGCCGCGAGCCACCAGCTGGCGGAAAACAGATCTCCACTGATTGTTGTTTAGATCCTGGCCAATGCCGTAAACGGGCAGCTTCTGATGCCCATACTGAAAAATCCTGTCATTGTTTGTGCCTCTTAGAACTTCAATCAAGTGATTGACGCCGAAACGCTGTTCCGTGCGAAAGGCGGCGCTCAACGCTTTGCGGGAGGCCTCTGAGCCGTTCCAGGTCTCAGGCGGGTCGAGGCAGGTGTCACAGTTGCCGCAGGCCTGGTTCCGATGTTCGCCGAAATAGGACAGCAGGGCCTGCCGCCTGCAGGTCGTGATTTCGCACAATCCCAGCATGGCGTTGAGTCGATGCTGCTCAGCCCGTTTGTGATGTTTATTGCCTTCAGAATTGGCCATCATTTGGCGCAGTTTGATGACGTCCTGCAATCCATAGATCATCCATGCTGTTGCTGGCTCGCCGTCGCGGCCGGCCCGGCCGGTTTCCTGATAGTAGGACTCTAGGGTCTTTGGCAAATCAAGATGAGCGACAAACCGAACGTCCGGTTTGTCGATTCCCATGCCGAAGGCGATGGTGGCCACGATAATGACAGCCTCATTCCGGAGAAACAGAGCCTGATGGGCAGAACGCAACTCCGCGCTCAGGCCAGCATGATAGGAATAAGCGTTGAAGCCCTGCTCACTGAGCCAGGCGGCGATGTCTTCGGTCTTGTTGCGGGAAAGGCAATAGACAATGCCAGAATCGCCCTGATGCTCAGACTTGAGAAACTTCAACAGTTGCTGCCTAGCGTTATGTTTTACGCCGATTCGGTAACGGATGTTCGGGCGATCAAAACCGGCAATGAATTTCTCAGCGTCGTCTAACTGAAGCCGGCTGACGATCTCCTCCCGAGTCCTGGCGTCGGCGGTAGCGGTTAGAGCGATACGCGGCACTGCGGGGAAAATCTCGTGCAGCAGGTTGAGCTGCAGATAGTCTGCGCGAAAATCATGCCCCCACTGGGACACGCAGTGCGCTTCGTCGATCGCAAACAGCGCCAGTTTAGCCTCTTTCAGCAAATGCAGAGTGCGCGCCTGGGTCAGCCGTTCGGGCGCGATATACAGAAGGTCGAGAACCCCTTCGATGAGCTGCTGTTCGATGGCTCTGACCTCGTCTGCTGACTGAGTCGAATTGAGAAATGCGGCTTTGACGCCCAACAGCCGCATCGCATCAACCTGATCCTGCATCAGGGCGATCAAGGGAGAGATGACAATGCCGCAGCCGTCTCTGGCCAGCGCAGGTATCTGATAGCACAAGGATTTGCCTCCGCCGGTTGGCATCAGCACCAGGGCATCATTACCCGCAATCAGGGTTTGTATGATCTTGTCCTGTGGTTGACGAAAGGCGCTGAAGCCAAAGACCTGCTGCAGTATTTGGGTTGGGGTTGTCATTAAGGGCGAATTATAGCGGCTATCGAATCTTCAAGACCAACCTCGAAGCGCTCGCTGGCGCGGCATCTGGGGCTTCAGTGGGACAGGTCCTGCGCGGGGGGCATGAATGAGTCTGGGTGGCTTAATTGCTGGGCCACAGCATAAAGGTGGGGAATGAACTCTTTGATACCATCGAGCGAGAATTCACCCGCAATGACG
>PBTW01000110.1 GCA_002729315.1 Gammaproteobacteria bacterium | reverse complement strand
TGCCCAATAGACAAGATTCTCCAGAGGGGTAGAGTGCGCGGCCGCGGACAGACAAGCCGCTCGCTCTGAGTGCGTTTATCGGCTTGCCTTGCCGGACCGCAGGCAAGTTCCTTGAGGTGCTGTCAATGATCCTATCGATGCTTGTGGAAATCGTAGCGAGAACTTCCAGTGCAGTGATGATTTCCGTGAATCCGATCAGTATATCTTCCGTATCCACGTCAGCTCCAGGTTTTGATAAGCATCGTCTTATCTTTCCTCAGATTTACAGTTCCGGGCGAATTGTTGATACACTCCTCGGGAATTGCTCCGGTTTTACGCTCCGGGCAGCAATGAGGCTACAGTATGACTGAGACATTTCCCGGCGTGGTGGTCGCTGCGCTTTACCGCTTTGCAAGATTTCCCGAATTTGAAACCTACCGGCAACCCTTGCTGGACTGTTTGCTGGCTGCCGAGGTGCGCGGCACACTGTTGCTAGCGGCTGAAGGTATCAACGGCACGATTGCTGGTCCGAGAGCAGGAATAGACCGGGTGCTCGGCTTCTTGCAGCAAGACCCGCGCTTTGCCGGTCTTGAAGTCAAAGAGTCGCATGCGGATGAAAATCCTTTTTATCGAACCAAGGTCAAACTGAAGGAAGAAATTGTGACTATGGGGGTTTCGGGCATCGATCCGAACAAGATTGTCGGAACCTATGTGGAAGCCCGCGATTGGAACGAGTTGATTTCAGACCCGGACGTCTTGCTGCTGGATACTCGAAACAATTATGAAGTTGAAATTGGTTCTTTTGCCGGAGCTGTCAATCCTGGCACCAATTCATTTCGCGAATTTCCTGACTATGTCAAAAAACAGCTTAATCCCTGCAAGCACAAGAAAGTTGCTATGTTCTGCACCGGAGGTATTCGCTGCGAAAAATCCACGGCGTATCTTCGTGAGCAGGGGTTTGAGGATGTCTATCACCTGAAAGGCGGGATTCTGAAGTACCTCGAAGAGGTGCCGGAATCGGAGAGCAAGTGGGAAGGCGAGTGTTTCGTATTTGATAATCGCGTGACTGTAAATCACCGGTTGGAGCGAGGTTCCTTTGATCAGTGTCATGCCTGTCGTATGCCGATCACGGAGCAGGAGAAACTAAGTAAAGATTATCAGCCGGGCGTTAGTTGCCATCATTGCATTGGTAAACACTCGTCGGAACAGCGTCAGCGGTATGCCGAACGCGAACGGCAGATTGAGCTGGCGCAGCGTCGAGGTGAGAAACATCTCGGTCACCCCGTACAGGCGACTATCAAACAGCGCAGACAGCAAAAGCTCGCCTTCAAGAAATCGCAGCGCGATTCGCTTCAGCACGAAGCCTGATCCGGGTCCGAGACGAACTGGGAGAACAGATTGAGCGAGCAAGAGGAACCGCTGGTGATGAGCCCCTATGGGGATTTTCTGGGAATTCACATCGGTGAGTTGTCAGCCGGACGGGCAGTCTGTTCAATGACGTTGATGGACCACCATCTGAACAATGGCGGCAGAGTACACGGCGGCGTTCTCACTTCTCTTGTGGATACTGCTGCCGGTGCTGCGGTCCGAACACTGCGTCCTGCCGGGAAGGCTTCGGCTACCACCGATCTTAATGTTGCGTTCATTCGCCCTCCGTCGGGGGATACGCTGGTGGCGATCGCTCAGGTGATTCACGCCGGCAAAGCGCTGTTTAGAACTGAGATTACTGTTAACAGTGACAACAAGCTTGTGGCCAGGGCCAATGCGACCTTCATGATCGTGTCCCCGTTGGCCAACAGCTGAACGCTGCAGTGCCGCCGGAGTCGAAGTTCGTTGAAGCACTTTAGCCCTGGTAATCGAGGTAACTGTCAAGGCAGCTATTTTGTCCCTCAAAGATATGTTCAGGTAGTCTCATTCAATAAACTGCTTTTTTCGAGTCCAGCCAATACGGTATGGCGAAGCGCACAAGATCGGTATGTTGTGTCTCGACACAGCTCGGAAGACTAACGAAAGCGCTGAATCCCAGGTTGGGGAATGGATGTGGTGATCACCGGCCCTATGCCCATGATCTGAACAATCACTTCTTCGTCTTTGGCCATGTCATAATGGTGGCCACCCGGTGGCTGATAGATAAAGGTACCCTCTGGTACTGCGACCATATTCTCTGGGTTGTAAACGTCCGCTTCTGGGCCCCACGCGGTATACCAGGTCCCCTTTAAGACGTTGATGTAGCGCGCAGTGTTATGAAAGTGCGGGCGACTACCAGTGCCCGGAGGCCATGTTATTTGCATGACGTACATCCCTGGTTTTGAGGGATTACCAGAGATAATCACGCTTCTTGCACCCTCAGCAGGCTTCAACACATCGGGCGTGCCGATGACGAAACCTAGTTCATCCGGTTCTACATTTTGGGCATTGGTCAGCGAAATGCTAAATATGATCGCCAAACTCGTAAGAATAATGGGTGTCTGCCGGAGCAGTTTTTGTGATAAAAATGGCTGCATTACCGGATGTAAACTGATGTTTCGAAGAAGCTTGAGCATGTTCTGTCTCCCTTGAATAGTCAGATAGCTGGGCTAAAAGCCTAGATACTGGTGTTGCCCTGCGTAAAGGCGACGCGCATCTCTCGAACAGATTAATTCACGGCGTCTTAAATGCCAAGAGGCTTTGCAGGCCCAGGGGGCGAAAGGGCGGTCGGCGCTCCAGCATCCAATTTACCTTCTCATGGGCTACAATCACAGCTCAGGCGCTCAGTGGGTTGGTATAAGCTTTTCGAGTTCGGTCAATGATTAAGAAACCAAGTAATTTTTATTTTTTAGCTTTCACGATGTTTGTGTCTTGCGCTCAGCAGCCGGTCCGTTTCCAAAGTATGAGCGAATCGGAGCTGTTGGCATATAATCGAGATAAACCTGTTATGGACCAGATTTATTGCGAAGAAGGCAAGGTGCGAACGGGCTCCCGGATTCGTCGCCGGGAGTGCCGTACAGTGCGGGACTGGGTCGAACATAACTTTCGGACCCAGCAGATCATTCAGACCATGTCTGTTGGAAGGCCTTATAACTAGTGTTTTCTTAATTTCGTATCTCAGTAACTAAAGGGCTCTTGCGCGCGTCATGCGCTTCATTGCCCATGCTGCTGATTATGAGATTGGTCGGCTGTGCCGCACTACAAAATAATATTGCTTCGATGACAGAGACAGAGCTGCTGGCTTACAACTCGGGGCGCCCGGTGTTGAAACAGATTTTCTGTAAGAAGATGAAGCCGACGTCTTCACATATCCGAAGATAAGTTTGTAGATCAGTCGAGGATCGGGTGCATCACAATGAGCGCACGCTACTCACAATTGGCGCGATGAATTCAGGAGATTACTCTGTGTTCGGGCACACGCGTGACTGATTTTCATTACCTCTCTGTTTCGGGCTCAAAGGCCCGGGAAGCAAAGGCAAGCTTGGACTTTGTACCAAGTTCATGAATAATCTTCAGGAGGAGGAGCGGCATCCTTGCTTTTTTGGCGAGCGCGTGAGGACATAGCAATGAAAACAACACTAAGCAGACGGACATTTCTGCGTTCAGGCTTGTCTGGCGCATTGGCGGCCTCTCTACCGCGCCGTATCTGGGCAGCAGAGCTACCGAGTGATATCACGGCGATGACAGCACTGCAGCTGTCAGCAGCGATTAAAGCCAAATTGGTCAGCTGTGAGGATGTCATGCTCGCCTATCTGGCGCACATAAAGCAACACAATCCTGTGTACAACGCCATAGTCAGTATGCCCAAAGATGATACATTGCTCTCTCAGGCTCAGGAGGCTGATGCGGCGCTTGCTCGTGGTGAGTACCGGGGCTGGATGCATGGCATGCCCCATGCGGTCAAGGATCTGCAGCCAGTTGCCGGGCTGCGTTTCACCAGCGGGTCGCCGATTTTTGCGGACCGGGTGGCTGAGGAAGACAGCGCGATGGCGGCAAAATTGCGCGCAACCGGTGCAATTTTTATCGGTAAGACTAACGTCCCGGAGTTCGGTCTGGGCTCGCAGTCCTACAATCAGGTATTCGGGCCTACCGCTAGTGCATGGAATCCTGATTTGACTTCAGGAGGCTCCAGTGGAGGCGCAGCCAGTGGTCTAGGGACGCACATGCTGCCGGTTGCCGATGGCAGCGATATGATGGGCTCACTGCGCAACCCGGCCGCCTTTAATAACGTGATCGGATTCAGGCCCAGCGTGAATGTGATTAGCGGTGTTGAAACCGAGCCAAGGCCGCTTTCCACCTCCGGGCCAATGGGCAGAAACACTGCGGATACTGTTGCCCTGCTCAATACGATCGCGGGGAGCCCCTTATCCGGAACGCTTCAGGCTCTTGAGCTCGATTCAGTTAAGCTGGCCTGGATGGGCAACCTCGGCGGCTATTTGGCCATGGAAGAGGGTATTACAGACTTGTGCGAAGACAGTCTAGATCTGTTGAGTTCTGCCGGCGCGGTGGTTGAAACAGCCGTTCCGCAGTTTACACTAAGCGATCTCTGGCTCTGCTGGACAACCCTGCGCCACGGCGGTCGCACGAGTATGCGTCGCTACTGGGAAGATCCTGCTACCCGGGAAATGCTAAAGCCTGAACTGGCGTATGAGATTGAAGATTCTCTCAGCATCACTGCAGGTGATACTGCGAATGCCAATCGCATTCGTCGCGCCTGGGATCGGGAACTGGACCGCTTGTTCAAACAATATGACTTCCTGGTTTTGCCTACAGCTCAGGTGTTTCCTTACGACAAAAATCTATCGTGGCCACGACAGATTGCGGATCGCAGGATGGATACCTACCATCGCTGGATGGAGGTAGTGATGTACGGCAGTTTAGGCGGTCTGCCTATTGTCAATGTGCCGGTGGGTTTTGATGCTCAGGGGCGGCCCATGGGCATGCAGGTAATGGGTCCCTACGGTGCAGATCAGAAGGTTCTTGAATTTGCCTTTGCTTATGAAGGGCTCACAGATTTCCTCGACAGACGCCCTGAACTGGTTTCCGCAGCTTAGAGGTCATTACCCCATGTCTGTGGATCTGCGCTTGACACATCCGGCGTCGCACCTATTGCTCTGCAGTCTGTTCTTTCCCTGCGTGCTTTTGGCACAGGAATACTCGGTTCCGAAAGATGAATTCGGGTATCCCGATTTTAACGGAGTCTGGAATTTCAATGATTCCACGCCCTTTGAGCGGCCGCTAAGCTTTGGCGAGCGGGAGTTTCTAAATGCCGAGGAGCTGGCTGCAAAGTTTGTCCGGCTTGGCACAGGTCAGGAGCGCCGAGAACTTCGTGAAGAAGCGTTGTCGCAGCGCATACTGGAGGAACCGACTGATGACACGGGTGCCTACAACAGTTTCTGGTCTTTCTACGAGGAGTCATTTCCTAATCAGAGAACGTCTATAATCGTCTATCCCAAGGACGGACGCCTGCCGGTTACCCAAAGCGGTGTGATCACCCAGCAATCGCCGCCACCGTCTAACCCCTGCAATGACGGGCCAGTGGTGATTGCTGAACGTCCCAGCCGTATTTCGTTCGGGGCTATTTCCTGCGACCGACCGGAAGATTTCGGGCTCGCTTCGCGTTGCCTCTTGTTTCCTCAGTCTACCGGCCCGTACATCAAAGCCAATTCGTACAACAACAACGTGCTGATTGTGGTGACCGGGGATCACGTGGTTCTGAACACCGAGTTAGGGAATGATCCTCGAATTGTGCCGCTGGACAACCGGCCTTTTCTGGACAAACGCACTGAGACTTGGACGGGCAGTTCCCGTGGTAGTTGGGAGGGAGAAACTCTGGTAATAAAGACGCGTCACTTCAACGTGAGAATGGCCAGTATTTTTATGCGCGCTGCTGCCTATGGCAGTGCGGAAAACATGGTGCTGACTGAGCGCTTTACCCGGATTGGCGAACAGGCGATGGAGTACGAGTTCATTCTTGATGATCCGTCGACTTTCACTGATCAGATCCGGGGGATTGTCCATTTTTCCCGATTGAATGCGCCCATCTATGAGTTTGCTTGCCACGAAGGCAACTATGCCCTGACGAATATGCTGCGGGGCAAACGTCTCGAGGAGCTCCGGGCGGAGGGGTACGCTCACTGACGGCGGTTCAGCCAGGCATCGGGAGGTTCAGAGTCTCCTTTATCAGTTCCATGACCGCGTAGCTTGTGCTTTCTTGAACGTCGGGGAGTTTTAGCAGAGTGGTGCCGAGGAAAACTCGGTAGGCGTCCATATCTGAAACGCGCGCTTTGATCAGATAATCAAAATTTCCGGAAATCAAATAGCACTCCTGCACTTCTTCGATTTCTACGGCGGCTTGTTTAAACCGCTCGAAGATATCCTGAGACGTCCGGGTAAGCCGAATCTGTACGAAGACTATCAGTTCGGCGTTAAGGAATTTGGGATTGAGCAAGGTGGTGTAGCCTGCAATCACCCCATCCCGTTCCATTCGCCTAACCCGTTCCAGGCATGGGCTGGTGGATAATCCAACGCGTTTTGCCAGTTCTGAAAAGGTGATACGTCCATCCTGCTGCAGTTCCCGCAATATTCTTCTGTCGATCTTATTTAATGTTTTCTCACGATTCATGTCTTTCCGATAAAACTACTGTTTAATTTACTTAACGCAAAAAAAATTGCTATCAAAGCAACGATATTCAAGAATATAAATAAAAAATTCGGGAAATAACAGTTTATCCTCGGAGCTTAAATTCGCAGCAGCGGTGCTCGCGCAAGCCACCGTCACCAGGAGAGATTTTCGTGCTGATTGGAGTGCCAAAAGAAATTAAAAACCATGAATACCGGATCGGAATGACCCCATCCGGTGTAGCCGAGTTGGTGGCCGATGGCCATAAAGTTCTGGTCGAAAATGATGGGGGAAGCGCTGTTGGTTTCCATAACGAAGACTATCTCTCAGCAGGTGCTGAAGTAGCCAGCACCGCCGCGGAGATTTTCGGCCGGTCAGAGATGATCGTGAAAGTCAAAGAGCCGCAACCCCAAGAATGCCGAATGTTACGTCCGCATCAGACCCTGTTTGCCTATCTGCATCTGGCGCCGGACCCGGAACAGACAAAGCTGCTGATGGCATCGCGAGCCACATGCATCGCTTACGAGACCGTGACCGGCGGAGACGGTTCTCTGCCCCTCCTGACTCCCATGAGTGAAGTCGCGGGGCGCATGGCTGCGCAGGAAGCTGCGCATTGCCTCCAAAAGGCGCAAGGAGGCAAGGGCATTCTTCCAGGCGGGGTGCCGGGCGTTCCTGCGGCCAATATTCTGGTTATTGGTGGCGGGGTTGTAGGTATCAATGCCGCGCGCGTGGCGATGGGGATGAGTGCGCAGGTCACCCTTGCGGACAGCTCGGTTAAGCGTCTACAGGAAATCGATACTTGGTACGGCGACAGACTGCAAACCGTCTACTCAAGCCGGGCCAATATCGAAAGCCTGCTGCCGCGAACCGATGCCGTAATCGGGGCGGTGCTGGTGCCGGGTGCCGCTGCGCCAAAGCTCATCACCCGGGACATGCTGGAGCTGATGCAGCCCGGCAGTGTACTGGTTGATGTTGCTATTGATCAGGGGGGCTGCTTTGAGACCAGCATGCCCACGACGCATCAGGACCCGACCTTTCAGATCAATGGTATTGTCCATTATTGCGTGGCCAACATGCCCGGTGCAGTCGCAAGAACCTCCACACTGGCGTTGACCAATATGACACAGCCGTTCATAACCGCACTTGCTAATCAGGGTATACACCAAGCGCTGATCAATGACCGACATCTTCTGGCTGGCCTCAATGTGCACAATGGGTTGGTTACCCTTCAGCCAGTTGCCAACTTACAGGGGTATAAATACGTTGATCCCAGACAGGCGCTTGAATCGCATTTTTCAGGTAACACGCTGTAAGTGCAGCAGGAGAGTGAACTGGCCGTGTTGCGAATGGCACTCGAAGAATGCCCGTGTCGTGCGATTTAGTGCTGTGACAGCACGCTGATGACGATAGGGCGGACGCAAGACGGTGCTGTGCAGTGTCGGGACACCAAGGCTCTGTCGCTAGCTCAGTGGGCGGCGTGGTAGGATAGTCGACCTGAATGGCATGAGTTGCGTCGAACCAGTTGCTTGGAGTGAGTCGTTTTGTCTGTTTCCCGTTCGCGAAGATGTTTTCTCAAGGATTCAGCCGCAGTTGCGAAAGGATCCTTTCTGGCGCTGTCTCTGCCCGTCATCCTCAGTGCTTGCCAGCGATCGCAGCGAGCTCTCGAGCAGGGCGCCGACTTTCGCGTGTTCGATGCGGCAGAGGCGGCTGATCTGATTGCGATAGCGGCCCGCATCATACCGACCGATGAAACGCCCGGGGCCACTGAAGCTGGCGTTATTTACTTTCTCGACAACATTTTTGCTGAGCCCAGGCGGGCCTCGCAATTGGCCTTACTCAGGGAGGGGCTCGTTGCGCTGCGCGGGCAGTCACCACTTGGCGGGCGCTATTTTCACGAGCTCACCGACGCCCAGCAGGATCAGCTGCTGCATGACAATGCGCAGACGTCTTTTTTTGCGACCATGCGATATCTCACCATTGCCGGCACATTTTCGCTGCCACGCTACGGGGGTAACCGGGATAAAGTTGGGTATCAGCTTATAGGATACGAGGATCGCGGGGCCTGGTCCGCGCCTTATGGATTTTACGATGCAGATTACGCAGAGCGGGGTGAATAGCTGTGGCTGAAGCTGTTTTTCCCAGTTTTCCTACCAGACACGAAGTTGATTTTGTGATTGTGGGATCCGGTGCAGCAGGCGGTGTTATGGCCAAGGAGCTTTCTGTTGCTGGCTATTCCGTCGTTCTGCTGGAGCAGGGTCCTCACCTCAAGGCGGCAGATTTCCTCCATGATGAGTGGGGGTATGACCACAACCTCGAGCTGACCTGGGGTCGCAGTCAGGGTTACCCCCAAACCTTTCGAAAGTTCGAGAGCGACGTGGCTGAAGAGCGTGAAATGGTCTGTGGTTATGCGCACAATGTGGGTGGCAGCAGTATGCATTACTCTGGCAATTTCTGGCGATTCCGGCCGATCGATTTTGTCGAAGCCAGCGTGCGCGGCCCGATTGCCGGTACTAATTTCAGCGATTGGCCAATCACCTACGCAGAGCTGGAACATTACTACACGAAAGTGGACTGGGAAGTCGGCGTGTCCGGATTGCAGGGGCCCTGGGACCCGCCGCGTACTCGCGAGTATCCCTGCCCACCCATGCCAATCAAGGGGTCAGATGTCCTGCTCGAGCGGGCTGCGAAGGCGATGGGCCTCAACCCCTATCCGGCCCCCGTGGCGATTTTGTCCCAGCCTCACAATGGTCGTCCTGGTTGTATTCACTGTGGCTTTTGCAATGGTTATGGGTGTGAGGTCAACGCAAAATCGTCCTCCCTGGTTACTGTTATCCCTGTTGCCCTCGCTTCAGGAAACTGCGAGTTACGAACCCATTGCACGGTACATCGTGTGAATACTAATGAGCGGGGGCGGGCGACTGAAGTTGTTTACTGGGATGTGGACGGGGTAGAGCAGGCGCAACGCGCAAAAGCTGTTGTGCTCTGCGCCAACGGATCGGAAACGCCTCGTTTATTGCTGATGTCAGAATCAGCGAAGCATCCGGATGGCTTAGCCAACTCCTCAGGCATGGTGGGTAAGAACCTGATGTTTAACGGATACAGTACCGTGATGGGCCTGTTCGACGAACCGGTCAATGCCTACAAGAGCGTGCCGGCGACCCGCGTAGTCCATGATTTCTATGAGCTCGACCCGTCTCTGGGCTTTTATGGCGGCGGCGGTATTGACGGACGACATCCTTCTCGTGGAGCCCCGATGGGCTTTGCGCTCACGGCGGCTCCTGCGTTTGGTACACCCACCTGGGGCAGTGAGTTCAAGGCGGATCTTGCGTACCAGTTCTCCCATGTTGCGGCCTTCGACGGTCACACGACGTCCCTGCCACTCAGTACCAACAACATCACACTGGACCCAACGGTTAAAGACAAATTCGGGCGCCCTGCGATTCGGACAACCTATATGGACCACCCTGACGACATTGAAACGATGCGCTGGTTCTATGAGAAGACGGTTGAAATGATGGAGGTAGCCGGCGCCAGCAACATAGTGGGTCACTACGAGCGTGACGGGCAGGAAGGCAATGTTCATCTGCTCGGAACCTGCCGGATGGGCAATGATCCCGACTCGTCCGTGGTTGATGCCACGAACCGGGCGCACGACGTGCCGAATCTCTTCATGTGCGACGGCAGTTCGCTGGTGACCTCAGGGCGCGGCCAACCCACCATGACCATTATGGCGCTGGCATTTCGTGCCGGTGAGTTGATCAGCCAGGCCGCACGTCGCAACGAAATCTGAGGACCGGCTGCCCCGCCACCAATGTTCGTTCTGGGTCAAAGCCGGAGGCCGGCGCGTGATCGCAGACGTGTCCGGTAAGGTGCTTGTCAGCGTTGTTCAGCAAAGCTTTCGATACTCGCAAAAACGGAATGGCTGCCGTCTTTGTTGATGAGCAGTATGTCGTAGGGCGTGAAGCGATTGCCCATTTCCATCCCCGGACCGCCGATCGGCATCCCCGGAACCGCAAGACCCATCGCGCCTTTGGGCGGAGCCGCCAGAAATTGCGCAATAAACTTCTCTGGGATGTGACCCTCGAAGATAAATCCTTCATGGGTAACCGCAGTGTGGCAGGAAGTCCATTCAGGCTTAAGGCCCAGCTCCGCTTTGACGAGGCTTATATTCTGGGGATGGTGAACGGCAGAGGAATAGCCTCTTGCGTGCATATGTTCAATCCAGCCGACGCAGCATCCGCAGGTGGGCTCCTTGTAGACGTTCAGGGTAATGTCTTCAATCGACTGTGCGCCCGCATTAGCGACAAGCAGGCAGGAGAAAGCAAACACGCCCATTTGGCTGTGCTGTAGGCTGGGCAGGCCGACCATTCTGGAGAAAATATTTTTCATTATTGCTAAATTTCCAAGACTTAAGTCTGGCCCATTATAGGCGATGGCTCAGATTATGAAATCCTCATGGAAGATTAAATTGCGGGGCAAAACTGCGCCCATGGCGACGGATGGGATTGTGCAAGGGTCACGATGGACGGGCCGACCTCAATCTGCGAGACGGTAGATGCCAGGCTCAGGCGGCGCATGGACCGGTGGACTGCTGAACAGCGGGCCTCGAAGGAATTCGGTACTGCTTTGCAGGCTCAGACTTTCCAGCGCGTCTACTCCGGACGCCATGGCCTGAAAATCCGGGCCATCCCCACCGAGCGCGGCCGGATCAGATCGGACTGCCTGATAATGCTCAAGGCTCGCGTAGTGTATCAGCGTGTACACCTCGTCATAATCCGAATGCTCTTCAGCATTGCTGTTCGGCAGGTAAAGCACCTGCCACTGCCCGACGGGCCTGACGCCGATTTTCTCAAGATATGGATAAAGCTGGTCCCGGGTGATCTGATGGTATTTCGCAAAACTGCCTTTCTGAATCTGCCGATATTCGAGTCCCAGAACAGGCTGGCTCGGCAGCGCGGCGGTCGAGCGCACCGCCCTGACGCTGTCGGCTGTCCCCGACGTAGCTGCTTCGAAGCGCTCGCCGGTGCCGGGCAGGTAGATAGGGCGGGTCTGCGCCATGTAGCCCTGCAGGAACAGGCCGCCGCGTGAGCCCTGCTGAACCCCGCGGCGATTGCGCAAGGCAATTGAGCTGGCATTGCTGAGTCCACCATTACCGGCTAGACGCAGGGATCCGCCGGTATCTCCGGCGCTCTGACCACTCCGTGTTGCCTGCCAGTGTTCGTAGCTAGCGTAGCGCGCGAAACGCAGAGCCTCATCCTGACCCGGAGTCCGGTCTTCACCCAGCGGATAAATGATTTCGAAATCACCGAGGATGCGGGCGCCAAGCCGTTCAAACCATGGCCAGACCCCGGCGGCGCTTTGCTGATACCAGTAGTCATAGCTTCCCTCGTCGAGGTAGGCGTGTCGCATCATAATGACTTCGCGGCCGTCTGCGCGAGGCGTTTCGTTCCTCACAGGAACTTCGCGCTGCGCAAAGGCAACGTCTGCTGCCAAAATCATTCCGAATCCGGCTAGCACTCGGACAATGGATTGCATGGATTTTTTCTCCGGGTGAATATGAATACGAGATTCTGCCAATGAATAGGCTCAAGCGCAAAAGCCGGGTCATTTAGTTGGTGTGCCGCCAAGCGCGTGCAGTAAGACGCCATCAGGGCTCGGCGCAGGCATTATTTGTCATGCTGTATAGATTGGCGTACTATGCGCTCCGCTCGGGCCGCTGAGTCATACCCGTCGGTCTCTTCTCCCCGAGGTCATGATGTAAACTCTCCTTTGACAGCGCGATCAGGGCTATCGGCCGATCGGTTCCCGGGTGTGTGATCGTCAAAAGTCCAATCCGAACCGGAACTCACGCGAGGCAATTGCACACCGTATGTTAGCGCGCCTTAATTTCAACGCAGACACACTGCGAGAGTTACTGGGAATCGCCATGCCTATGGTGATTTCTCAGGGCGCTTTCGCGGCTATGATCTTTACTGACCGTTATTTCATGTCGCAGATCGACCCAGTACATATGGCGGCAGCGCTTGGCGGTGGAGTGGCCTGTTTTTTTTCGTTCTGTTTCTTTTCCGGGCTCTTTTCTTACGCCAACGCGCTGGCCGCACAGTACCTGGGTGCGGAAGCAAGACACAAGTGCGCACGTGTTGTAACCCAGGGTTGGATCATGACGGTCGCCTGCATCCCCATTCTTGCTGCAATCACCTTTGCGGTATCAGGTATTTTCTCAGCCATGGATCACGACCCGATGCAGGTGGAGCTGGAACGGACCTACTACCAAATTCTAATGTTGGGAATCGTCGTGACTCTGGCCAAAATCTGTCTGTCGTCCTATTTTGCGGGAATTGGGAGATCGAAAGTGGTCATGATCTGCGACGTTTGCGGGCTGGTTCTCAATGTGCCACTTGCCTATGTCATGGTGTTTGGTCATCTCGGCTTTCCCGCTCTAGGTATTGTGGGGGCTGGCATCAGTACCATGGTTGCCACGATTTTCTCATTTCTTTTATTTCTGGGCTTTTTTTTCGAGCGGGCTCACCGCGAGGAGTTTGCTGTTATCGAAGCCTTTTCGTTGGAGACGGGAATTCTCAAACGGTTTCTGCGACTGGGGTTCCCGTCCGGTGTTGAGCTCTTTCTCAACGTTGCCGCATTCAATCTATTCTTGTTGATGTTTCAGTCTTACGGCGTGGTGCAGGGCGCTTCGGCTGCGATTGTGTTCAACTGGGATCTTCTTTCCTTTGTGCCGATGATTGGGCTCAACATTGGTATGATCAGCCTGATTGGCCGATTCGTCGGTGCACGTGATCTGCAGCGCGCTGATGAGGTCGTCACGGCCGGATTTGTCATCGGACTAACTTACTCCGCAGTGCTGGCTTGTCTTTATATTGCTTTCCGCTTTCCTCTGGTTGAAATCTTCGCGCCACCGAAAGGGGATTTTACCGAGATTCGAAATCTGGCCGGCTTTATGATGGTGGGACTATCGAGTTACGCCATGGCAGATGCAGTCATTCAAGTCACCGGGGGGGTCCTGCGCGGCGCCGGTGATACGCGGTGGTTAATGGTGGCCTCGGTCAGTCTCCACTGGGCTATGCTGGTAGCGCAATACTTCATCATCAGGGTATTCGAACTGGGTCCAAAGATTGCATGGCTTGCGTTTGTTGCGCTGATTTTTGCAATTGCGGTGGTGTTTATTATCCGCCTGCGAGGCGAGCGCTGGCGGGATGAAGAAGCGCTGGCGCGTATGATGGCCGAATAGTAGGTTCAGCTCGTGGTCTGCGCTTCTGCTTGACTTGCAGCTAACAGAATTAGCAGTTAGCCTCGTAGTTATTGCGTAGTGAACGCTCCATCAAGAGAGTCGCCCATGCGAATATCCCTGTCTCATCTTCTGGGACTGACTGTTGTCGCCGCCACCGCCTTGAGTGCCGGGGTTGGCTTAACTCAGTCTCAGTATCCCGCCAATTTGCTGAACCAGAAAGGAAATTTTTCCCGCGGCGCTGCTGCGGCCATGGGCGAGCCCTTTGTCGGAGTCACTACCTCAGCAGGCAAGATTGGCGGGCTCTTTCCCGTTCGCAGTACGGGAGTGAGCACTGAAGCAATCCGTTCAGCAGCGGAAGCCTTCTTGGCAACCCTGAATAGCATCGATCTGAGTCGTAGCCACTTTGCGATTGATGATCCCGAATGGCGGGACTGGTCAAATGTGGATGTAGGAATCTTTCCCCGCCGGGGCGTCAGTCTCGAAGAAATGAATCTCGAGCAGAAAGCTGCTGCCTGGAATCTGCTCGAACAATCGCTCAGTGCTAAGGGTCTTGAGCAGACACGCGCGATCATGCGGACGGAACAAACGCTGTTCGAATTGAATGGTGAACCCATTCGGTACGGCGAAGAAAAGTACTATCTCACCATGATGGGGATCCCAACGGCCGACGGGCCATGGGGGTGGCAGTTGGATGGGCACCATCTGGTCATTAATTTTTTCGTGCTGGGTGATCAGGTTGTTATGACTCCTGCCTTCTGGGGCGGCGAGCCGGTGACAGCGCAGTCAGGCAAATATGCCGGCAATACTGTCATGCAGCCCGAGCAGAACCTTGGTCTGGCCTTGATGCAGTCACTGAACAGGGATCAGCAGGGACGCGCAGCACTGAGTGCTGATAAAACCCGCAATTATCCGATGGCGGCTGCTAATTCTGATAACAGTGTGCAGGATTATGAAGGTATTTCCGGCGCTGATCTGACGAGTTCCCAGCGCCTTGCTCTGTTGGAAGTGATTGAAGTCTACATCGGTAATCTCCGAGACCCCCATGCGGCAGTCACCATGGAGGAAATCGCTGCTCATCTGGACAATACCTATTTCGCCTGGGTCGGTGCCACCGATGACGACGCCGTATTCTATTACCGTATCCACAGCCCTGTAATCATGATTGAGTTCGATCACCAGAATCCAGTCGGCACTTTGATGCTCAATGAGCGGGGCGTCCCAACCAGAGACCATATTCATACGGTGGTTCGAACGCCGAACGGCAACGATTACGGCAAGGATTTGCTGGCGCAGCACCTTGCTTCTCAAGCTCACTGACCAGTAAAGACGATTATTATGATGTTAAAACACCTCATGATTAAACCGCTGGTCCTGGTCGCGGCCGGGACTGTGATGCAAGGTGTCTTCGGGCAATCTGACAATGCTTTTGGTATTCCTTCGGAAAAATTGAGTAATCCAGCGGCCAATATCGTGGCGGCGCCCGGTTCCCGAGGTCAAGGGTGGCTTGCCCAGGGGCGCTCTGAAGTGATTGCGCGTCACGGAATTGTGGCAACCAGCGATCCACTGGCTTCGCAGGCCGGTCTGGAAATTCTTCAGCAGGGAGGCAACGCGATTGATGCGGCGGTCGCCGCAGCAGCAGTGCTTGATGTGACCTCGCAGAACGACACCGGGCTTGCGGGAGACCTGTTCGCGCTGGTCTGGAGTGCTGAGGATCAAAAGCTTTATGCGTTGAATTCTGCTGGATTTGCGCCAGCTGGCTGGACACCTGAGTTTTTCAAAGAGGAGCTGGGACTAAATCAGATTCCGGGTCGTGGTGTAAACGCGGCAACGGTTCCGGGTGCCGTCTCCGGTTACGACGCACTGCTGGATCGTTTTGGCACGATGGGGTTTGAGGAAACCTTTGAGCGGGCAGCCCGCATCGCTGAGCAGGGCTGGGGGCAATCAGAACGTCGGCATGATGATCTGGTCAGTCAGCAAAGCAAGCTGCTTCAGGATGCCGATTCCGCCGCTGTATTTCTGGAAGACGGTGAAGTGCCTGCGCTTTATAGCATCATCCGAAATCCCGACCTCGCTGATGCCCTGCGACTGATTCAGCGAGAAGGGCGGGAGGCGTTTTACTCTGGCGATATTGCCGATGCGCTAATTGCGAAAATCCAGTCAGAGGACGGAGTCATGACCCATGAGGATCTTGCCGCCTTCCAGTCGGAATGGATTGAGCCTATTTCGACCAGTTACCACGGTTATGACATTTTCCAGCTGCCACCACCCGGGCAGGGTTGGGCGGCGCTGGAGATGCTGAATATCCTTGAAGTGTGCGCGCCTGCGCATAATCTGAATCTGACAGCGCTTGGCCCTTCAAATCCAGATTACTGGCATTTCATGGTCGAGGCAAAGAAGCTGGCCTACTCCGACCTGCAGGCCTATAACGCAGATCCTTTGTTTTCTGAGGTACCGCTGGATCGCCTTCTGTCAAAAGAGCATGCCCTTGGTCTGTGTGACCGGATTGATATGGATCTTGCTTCTGAACCTTCCGTCAAGGGAGGGCTCGATGGTGGCACCATTTATCTGACAACAGCGGATCGCTGGGGCAACATGGTGAGCTTCATTCACAGTATTTTTTCAGTCTATGGTA
>PBTW01000109.1 GCA_002729315.1 Gammaproteobacteria bacterium | reverse complement strand
TTTTGGACCGGGTCGCGCTCCAGAACAGCGACCCGGTTGACGGAGCAGCAAGCGTTGGCCCATCCGTTGGGCTCGCCAAAGCGGCTGCTGTGCTCAGCCATTCTATTCTAGTGGCAAGCGCATCGCCTCTGAGCCAGCACAGGCTTTGGAGCAGTCGTGTCAGGCGGAGGCAGCAACGCTGGCGTCTATGACTATGTTTGCTGTGATATTAGCAGCGAACCAGTGGCCTTTGGCAAAGGCTGAAAGCCTTATCTACGCATGATCAAAATTGCTTGCGCTGCGACTATGAGTATAGAGAATGGACAGTCAACTGACAGCAGGCAAAACGGACAAATTCCATGACACTTTCTCAGCACAATGTGACTCGGCGAAGACTCATTAAGGCAGCGGGTGGTCTTGCTGCGCTAGCGAGTACAGGCATGCTTCCTCCAAAAGCGCTCGCTCAAGGTGCACAGACCACTAAACCCGACAGATTGCGAGCTGGCGCTACGGTAGGCCTGGTAACGCCGGCTAGCAATGTGCCAGAAAATGAAGATCTGCTCGCAGCCATGGATCTGGTGAGATCCCTTGGTTTTCAAGCGAAGGCCGCGCCAAATCTGCGCCGCCGCAAACAGTACCTCGCAGGAAGCGACCAGCAGCGCGCCGATGATCTCAACGGGATGTTCGCGGATGACGAAGTCGACGCGATTTTCTGTGTGCGCGGGGGGTATGGTTCAGGACGACTTCTGAGAGATCTCGACTATCAGACTATCGCAAGCCACCCAAAGATACTGATGGGCTACAGCGATATAACGGCTATTCTGAATGCAATCAACGTCAAAACCGGTATGGTCACCTATCATGGCCCGATCGCGGGCGACAATTTCTCGAGCTACACCTACGAGCAGTTTCAGCGAATATTGATGGAGCCCCGCCAGGTCACCCGTATTGCCGAACCTCCGGCTTTTGAACAGCAGCCGGGAGTCGTCGAAAGGGAAAATCGCCTGACGCCTATCGTCCCCGGTCGGGCGGAGGGAAAGTTGATCGGAGGCAATCTGTCGCTTCTTGTCACCCTTCTTGGCACCCCCTTTGAACCTGATTTTGATGGCGCCATTCTGTTTATGGAGGATGTCTCAGAACCGCCCTATAGCGTCGATCGGATGCTGACGCACCTGTGGCTCACCGGACATCTGGAGCGAACCGCAGGCATTGTATTCGGCAAATTCACAGACGATGGTTACGACAGCAACACCCTGAGCATGGAACAAGTGTTGCGCGAGCGCTTCGAACCGCTCGGCATCCCGACTCTGCGCGGGGCGATGATCGGACATATTGAAGATCAGACGGTAGTTCCTATCGGCGTCAGAGCGCGCCTAGATGTTGCTGACGGCACGCTGACATTACTGGAACCCGCCGTCCGCTAGTTAACTCCGGAACATGTCCCGATCGGACAACTGCAGTCGGTTACTACCCGGGGCTTACCGTCAGAGCGCGACGCGCCAGCACAATGGCGGGGACCAGCAACAGAATGGCTGGCAGGGCAAAGGTCATAACACCGCTCCAACCGGCAGTTGCAATCAACGCGCCGGCGCTCAAAGAACCCACACCCTGCAACCCAAAAACCAGAAAGTCATTCATTGCCTGCACTTTGAATCGCTCTGCCGGGTAATAGCACTGCGTAAGCAAAGTCGTGCCGCCGAGAAACAGAAAATTCCAACCAACGCCAAGCAGAATCAACGCCGCGAGGTAATGAAAGAACTGCGGATTATCCCAACCTGCGCCGATACAGGCCAACATCAAAACTAGGCCTGCCTTGATGGTCTTGAGCGCGCCGAATCTGGAAATGAGTGCGCCGCTGAAAAATGACGGGAGATACATGGCTAGAATATGACTCTGGATCACGCGGGTCGTGGCATCCAGAGAGAAGCCGTCCATCTGGTGCATGCTGAGTGGCGTAGCTGTCATGATAAGGGCCATCACACTGTACGCGATCGCTGCAGCAGCCACTGCGAGAATCAACTTCGGCTGCCTGATGATCTCAGGCAGGGGGCGCTGGGCCTCCTTGGAGGCAGAGAACTCTATAGTGTTGTTCTGATAAAACAGCAGCAAGATCAGGAACGAAACTGACAGCAGTGCCGCCAGCCCGATGAACGAACCTGAATACAGTGGCAAGCCCTCAAAATCGCTGAATCGTCTGCCAACTTCCGGCCCCAACAGCGCGGAAATAATACCGGCGAGCATAAAAATGGAGAGACTGCGCGGCACTTTGTCAGCTGGCACCGATTCCGCAACCGCGAAGCGAAACTGCTGCATGAAGGCGATATAAACACCGATGCAGTAAGCAGCATTCACAAACAGCAAAAAAGACTGCCTGCTCACCGCAAGCGCCGCGATCAGTGCCGCAGCAATCCCGAGGGCCGTAGCTCCCAAAAAACCGGCTTTTCGGCCAATTTTGGACATCAACAGGGACGCGGGAATCGCCGCACTGGCAATCCCGAGTATCTGAACCGCGATTGGCAAGGTTGCTAGATCAGCAGAAGGTGCGATCTGTGCTCCGACGATTCCCCCCAGTAAAACTAGAATCGGAGCCGCAGTATGGCCAAAGCATTGCGCCATAGTCAGCACAATCAGCGTTCGATACTCATGTAAAAGCATTAGAAGGTTCATAGCGCTCAGCGCAGCCAGATTTCAGCCGATGGGTTTACAGGGGAAACCGGGTTGTCGCGATGAATTGGTTGAGCACAGCGAGCAAATTCAAGCTGGCATCGCTCACGACGAACACAGACTCTTCACGGAATCCGGGAGTCAGGTCATGGTGATCAATCAGTACGATGTCGTCACCGTGCGAGGGAATCACCTCGCCATCAAGCGAGTAATATTCAGCTTCGGCGATCGCATCCAGACTGCCTGCTTCAAATGCCTCGTACAGCTCCGGGAAAGAGTCTGTTCGCCGGATATTGACACCCGGCACGGCCCTGCGGTCCACATCGCGCTCTGCCGCCATATCGCGGACTACCCCAATGGTGCTGCCAACAAAATCGCTGATCTGACTATACCGACTTCGATCTTCCGGACGAATTCTGAGGGCTCTTCGCTCATAGAGGAAAGGAGCGGAAAAAGTCGCCCCTGCACTTTGCCGATCGGCAAAACTAGCCACATTGGTAGCCACAATATCTACCTCATTCCGACTGGCGAGCAGCCAAGACTCGCTGAATGGCACCTCCACCCAAACAATCTGCAACGCTTGCTCCAGCGCAAATTTTTCAAGATATTTCCGGATCCACAGCTGCGAGTCGTAAGGATCAGTCGATGAGGCCCTGGTCACTGCGATACGTAATTCGCCGGGTGTGATGGTAAGAAAATCCCGCGCCGGCGCAGAGCCAGCAAGGCCACAAAACATCGCAATCCAAACAACCTGCAAGAACCGGACATGCTTGTTCACTGAAACCATCTCGGCTGACCCATCTATCGGTGAAACCGCTGCCGCCATTCGCCTCTCACCGCGATTAACAAGGCAAGGCCCTTACGGACCCTGAATTGACGTGTTTCGGGCCTAATTCTCAGAACGCAGCCGGCCCGGATAACCCAATTGTAGCCAAATAGTGCCTGACTTGGCAGGCGTCAGAGGCAAATACGAAAAGACCCAGCGCAGCGAACTATGTTTGAGCCAGACCCACACTTTCACGTAGACTCGAGAACAGGAAAAACAGTTCGCGCCACTTGCGTCTTTTTTTTTGAATCGGAGAGATATCATGCACCTGACCATCCGCCTGCCCCTGATCGCCAACACCCTGGTGGCCTGCTTCGCGCTATCACAGTCAGGCGCTCAGGTAAGCCAGTCGCAGGAGTTGCTGGAAAAATATCGTCGTATTGATGCGGCGATGATGCAGAACCCCCCCGCGGAAGACTGGCTCATGTGGCGAAGCCGTTATGATCTCAGCGGCCATAGCGCGCTCGATCTTATAGACGCCGGCAATGTCTCCGGGCTGCGCCAGGCCTGGAGCGTCGCGCTGTCCCAAGGGGGCAATATGACGACACCCCTCGTGCATGATGGCGTCATGTTCATCGCCGACACAAACAATATTATGCTAGCACTGGACGCCCGCGACGGTACAGAGCTCTGGCGGTATAAACACGAATCAGAAGTGTTCGACGGTCGCCGTCAGGGCATCGCGCTGTATGGCAACAGCGTATTTGTTCCCCACAATGACCTCGACCTGGTGGCCTTAGATGTGCGCACTGGCGCTGTGATCTGGGAAACCAACATCAACACTCCCGTTGAGCCTCTGCAGGGCTACTATGGACTCCGCGGCGCGCCGATGGTTGCAGACGGCATGCTTCTTCAGGGCGTGACCGCCACGATGGTTCCTGAAGGTGGATTCATTGTCGGGCTTGATCTAGAAACAGGCACGGAACAGTGGCGGTTTCACACAGTGGCACGTCCGGGTAGCCCGGGTGGCGAAACCTGGAACGATCTCCCTCTGCAGGCACGCAGCGGAGGCTCCGTTTGGAATTCCGGCAGTTATGACGCAGAGCTGGGATTGGCGTATTTCGGCGCGGCTCCGACTTACGACACCGGCCCCCTGCTTGAAAATCTGGGCGTTGACGGGGTCAGCAATGACGCACTGTTCACCAATTCGACGATGGCGCTACGTCCGCGCACAGGAGAACTGGTCTGGCACTTTCAGCACATGCCCAACGACCAGCTTGACCTTGACTGGGCGTATGAAAGGCAGCTGGATGAACTGGAAATCAACGGGCAAAGCCGGAAAGTAGTTTTTACCGCGGGGAAAATGGCACTGTATGACGTGGTCGACGCGGAGACCGGCGAATATCTCGAGTCTATCGACCTAGGTCTGCAGAATATCGTGTCCGGCGTAGACGCTAAGACCGGCGCTAAATCAATTAATCCAGATTCTGTACCTAACAGGGAAGCCAATCACCTCCTCTGTCCTTATTTTCTCGGCGGGCGTAACTGGCAAGCGGGCGCCTATAATCCAGACACTAAAATGCTCTATCTCCCCGCGCTGGAAATGTGCATGATGGCCGGCCTCATGGCGGACGGCAATTTGCTCTCAACTGGTATCGAGGCAACACCAGCGCCCAGAGCTGACAGTGACGGCCAATTTGGTCGTTTGCAGGCCATCGACATGGAAACCATGGAAATGGCGTGGCGTCATCGCGAGCTGACTCCGCCCTCTACCCCTCTGCTTTCCACGGCGGGCGGTCTGGTGTTCGGAGGCAATCTGGACAATTCCTTCAAAGCCTTTGACGCACAAACAGGAGCGGTCTTGTGGGAGACGTCCTTGGACCACCTGCCTTCTTCATTTCCGATCACGTATGCCGTTGACGGCAAGCAGTATGTTGCCATCGTCAAGGGGCAACCCAGCCGATGGACCGGTAGTCTTTATGGTATCCTTCAGGGCATGATAGGCTCGAAGGCGCAGTCGATACCGACGCCAAGCGGCCAACCCGGATTGGTCGTGTTTGCAGTGGAGTGACACGCAACAAAGCGCCACTTGCCCAAGCGCTAACCAAAGGATAGCAACTGGCTAATCTATCAATCGCTCAGGAGAGAGCACCTGTAGGTAAGGAGTCATCTGCTCCGGCAGCCTGTCTGCTGCATTCAGGAGCAAAGAAGCACTGAGTTTTGCCAGCCCCGGTGCAGTTTGCACCCCATAGCCGCCCTGGCCGGCCAACCAGGAAAAACCCTTGTCTATGGGGTCAAAACCCACCACAAATTCTCTGTCCGCGGCAAAAGATCGCAGGCCGGCCCACTTGTGTTCGATCCGACTGATGCGCAGAGTACTGGCTCGCTGAAAACGATCCAAGGCGACCGCAATATCCCATTCCTCCGGCTGGGCGTCACAGGCAGCGCTCGGCGTTTCATCCGCAGGTGAGAGCAGCAGCAAACCTGCATTCGGTTTGAAGTAAAATTCTTCATCAATGTCCACGACCAGCGGCCAGTCGGCGTCGAACAGCTGCGCCGGGAGACGCAGCAACAAAGCGGTCCTTAGCCTTGGCGTGATGCCGAGATCACTCAGACCGGCAAGCCTCCCAAGCTCTCCCGCCCAGGAGCCCGCCGCATTAACCAGGGTTTCGCAATAAAATTCCCGGTCTTCGGTAATGACAAGCCAGCCACCTGATCGTTTCGATAAAGCGTGCACTTCCTGCTGACAGTGCAGAACACCGCCTCGCTGATGCAGCAGGCGAAGAAATCCCTGCAGGGTGGCATCCACATCAAGATCTCCACCCCCGGTTTCGAGTAAGCCTGCGGCGACACTGTCAGCGTTAAGAATCGGAACCCGGAGGATGGCATCGCCTCCACTGATTTCCTGAAATCCGGAGATCTCCTCCTGGAAGGCACTAAGCTGGTGCAGCTGGTCTTGTCTTGCAACGAACAACGTATCGCGTGACCTCAACAGGGGTGTTTTGGTGAACCCTTCAGGCGGTGATCGAAAGAAGGGCTCACTGGCGGCGGTGACAGCACGAACAACGACACTTCCGTAGGAAGCAGAAAAATAGGCGGCTGATCTTCCGGTGGAGTGGTAGCCCGGCTGGGGCTACTTATCGAGCAGCACGACACTAGCATCTGAAGCCAGCTCAGCTGCGACAGAGGCTCCTGCAATGCCGGCGCCGATCACCGCAAAATCATAATGCTTCCGCATGAGGATCAGGGTGACGCGAAGTCGATGCGGGCTACTCTGACCTCAGGACCTTCACTGATATCTGTCCAGGTGACGAACAAGTCATCGCCAATCGTTTCGATGATCGGAAAACCGCTGCGTCTGGAAGCACTCATACTGGCGACAACTGTGGTATCAATCAATGATCCGCCAGCGCTGAAGCGTGAAACGGTGAGCTCAGCTGTTTCATCTATCGTATCCAGCCAGCTCACTGCAACCTGCCCATTGGCAAGAATTGCCGTATCAATACGGCCGATGGTGTCTGGACCTGATACCAGTATGGGTGCCGAAAAATGTTCACCACTATCAGTAGACAGGGCGAGTTGTACCTTGGGCGAATCATCCTTAGCCGTAAACCAGCCGACGGCCACAAAGTTCCCCTGCGCCGCTACTGCAGGCCCGTTCACCGGACAGCCAGCAATTTCCCACTGATCATCGTGAATGGCAGCCGGAGGTGTCCAGTCGCCATTGGCGTAGCGCATGACATAGATATCCCTGATCTCTTCTGCAGAACGATCGCGGTAGACAACAATCGGCCCGGCAGCGGACATGGCGGCGCTGGTCTGACAGCAGTCACACACGCGCGCATCCAGCTCCCATTCGCTCAGCGTTTCACCACGGGCGCTGAATATCCCGGCGCGCAGCGTCATTTCGCCATACCCCGCTTCCGTTTTGGTTTTGCGACCGTCAAGCCAGGACATCAGCGTGTTGCCGTTGCCAACAGGCAGCATGGACACAAACCCGTGCTCAGCACTCACGCCATCATGGTGCGGCGTAATGGTGTCGCTCCACGAATCGGTTTGAGCGTCATAGAACCGGGCTTCAATGTCGTAATCGTAAGTTCCTTCAGCGCTCATACGCAGCCAGTGCGCCGCTTTATTCTCCTCGCTTACTGACAGCATCGGAAAATCCGCCCAGTTGATGAACCAGTCTTCGCCTCGTCTGACCAGTTGCGGCTTACTCCAGCGAGTTTCCTTCAGTGTCGAGTAATATAGGCCGGCAGAGCCTTCTGCCTGCGTGACCCAAGAGAGGTAGAGGTTGCCTGATTCATCACTGACAACACGCGACAAACTGCTATTTTCAGCTGCAGGTGAAGGCAGCAGTTCAGCGTCGGCGGCATGCGCAGAGGCCAGTAAAACCGAAGCCGATACGACACAGGCTAAAATTTTTTTGCATACGCCAGGAACGTCACCGAATTGCGCGGTTGAGGCTCCTGAGATCAACGTTCTCAAGATTACTCTTTCTTTAACTGCATATTTCACGTCTTCTGTCCTATCTCTTGTCCGGCCTTTTCTCTGAGATTTTCACTAGACCTTCTGCCCTCTGCTTTTTACCAGATTTTTCCCCGGTCTTGTTTCAACTCTCAATAGCCGGACGCCTTTGTTTTGAGTATGAGCTGTTGTGTCCCGGGGTGCAGTATTTTCAATCACAATCGATTCGCTAGTCTTTGGCCTCATCCAATAATGCACCCTTCATCAAAAGTTGCTCCCTGATTTCGGCATCGGTTTGCATGCCGATCAGTTTCGCCACCGCTTCACCGTCAGGAGAAAGCAAATAGGTGGTTGGCAGAACATCAGGTGGTCGCAGACCCAAGCGCGCGACTTCCTCATTGGTCAGCACGGGAAATTTGATTTCAAGTTCCTCGGCGATTTCCAGGGTCAGCGCCCTCGGGTCTTCATCAAAGTTCACGCCAACGACAGCGACACCCTGTGCCACCAGCTCCAGGCTCAAGGCATTAAGCATGGGTATTTCAATCCGGCAAGGCGCACACCATTCTGACCAGTAGTTCACCACCCGCCATTTATCAGTGCCCGGCGCGTCGTCGGCAGAGAATGCCGGCAGGCTGAAACCGACGACAGCGACAAGCAACATCGAGAGCGCTGTGAGTCTGCTGACTCCCCTCTTCGGTGCATTCATGACTCCATTCCCTCGTCTGAACCCTTTTGCAGAGTTTCCACCCCTCTCGAGCGATAACTATCATCAGGCAAGCCGGTGGTAGCGGCTATTGCCGGTCGCAATTAGTTTCAAGGAATTCATGGCATCGTTCAAGTCCGAACCGACCACTCCCCCTAATCTCGATGCAAAGCGTATGAGAAAACCCCAACAACAGCACGGAAAAACCCATGTAGAGCGAGCGCCTCTGGCTAGTTCCGAGCCTTTAGCACCGCGTCAGTGGCGCAGCCCATGTGCTAAAGATCATCCAGCAGAATTGTCAACAATAGTCCGTTTCGGGATTGGATGCCTTCAGTCCCGTTGAACCGCTGCCATTCCAGCAGGATCTGACGTGAAGGCGCAAAGGTCCAGTTCACACCCACCTTTGCGGAGACTATGGTTTTGTCTGACAGAAATTGATCCAAGTTATTTTCTAACTCACGGTCGACATTTGCCTCTACGTAGGCCACCGCGCCGGGGATTCTTGCCAGAGGCCACATCTGCAGGTAGCCAGTTCGGATAAAACTCAAGCGCTCATGATCTCCGAACGGCTCCGTGACCGTCACACCAAGTTTGTTTTGCTGCGGTTCGTACTGGTTTGACAGATAATGCAGTCCGGTGCGCCATTGTCCTCGTCCGCCAAAGGCACTGACAGCTCTGATGACGTCGACGTTTGAGATCGTCCTGCAGTTGTCGACCGGGTTTATCATCGGTTGAGGCAGGAGATCCGGTCGATTCATCCCGTTTTTACCCTGCCAGTTCAGAAACTCTGATCTGAAAGAGACCGCCCAGGCGTCGGAAATTTTTGCTCCACCCTCCAGCCTGAATCCAACACCATCGCCAATTCTGTAACCATCCACAAATTGCGGTCTGCCAGTATTGTCTTCAGAGATGATACTGAGGCCAAGATATTGCGGGTTCCCCGCGCTGCTGTTGCGCATCGCTATGACGCCCAGATCGAGGCGCTTGACGCTGGCTTTAAGTAGATCAGAAATCTCGAAATCAACGTGTCTAGCAGTCGTCTTTAGAAAAAAGGCCGTGTCGTCTGAGCGCCCGATTTCCAGGACAGAATTGAGCTGGCCGATCGCACTTGAAGAGGTAAATTTCCGGTCGCCAGCCTGGACGGCAACAGAAGAGAGCTTCGCAATGCGGTACTGGTTGTTTCTCATCAAGAGTGCCCCGAGGGGGGCATCCAGAGCGATACTTCTCCTAAGTCCGGAAATGCCGAGCACACGGCGCATCATAGGCACATCCAAGGCATCATTACCGCGCCCCCAAACAGGCGATGCCACGAGAAACAGAGAACTCAGCGCTCCGCCCAAACAAAGCAAGACAATCGCTCTTTGGCGACGCCTTGCGCAAATTCGTGCTAGTAACATTTTTCATTTCCTAAGACGCCTTCCTCTACCGTGAAGTTGGCGCCGTCTAGTCAGACCCTGTACCCCAGCTGCGACTCCGATGGCGGATTAACGCCTTCACCCGCTCGTGCTGTGAACAATTCAATTAGCAAAGGTACAGAGTTGGCCGAACCGAGATCTCGCTGGCACATTATTGAACCGGAGTCATTCCGGACTGGACATGAAAGAGCTGAGAGTACAAGGGCTGGTAGTTAGCCAGAGCCCTTCAGCCTTGCCAACTCCGACTAGACGCAGATAGGTGGGCGCAGAAGCAGTTCCGCAAGGCCTGACAGAGGATAGGCCAGAGATGAACCAAGGGCCCGGTTTTTGCTTTCAATATCGAGAGGCTGACTCAGGAGAGCCAGTGTGGTGCAGTGGTTGGTGCAAGACAAACATTCGGACTCGCAGTCTGCCTCACTATGCGTATCATGTGAGTGATCGGACCCTTGCGGTTGTGCATCAGGGAGTCCGTCTCCGCGCACAGAGTGATCAGCATGCCAGTGATCATCTGATGACGAAGCCTGGTTACCATCTGCAGTCATGCTGCCCCGCATTGCATGGGGTTCGCCTTGCTCGCTCATGCTCAATGACATCCATGCCGCCGCTCCAAAATTGAGCGGCGCCATCATAGAGAGCAGCAGCAGGTACACAATTTGTCTTGTTTTCACAACCTCAGTCTCTCACCATCGCTCAGCAATTACAACGACCACCGTTCCGTAAAGCTGCTCACAAGGCACTTAATGACGCGTTACCAACAAAAGATCGTCAAATTTGCTCCGGCGTCCCTTCCAAACCATATCGGTAGTGAGTGCACCCGTAAATTAATGGCACGCTGTCCGCAGTGTGACTTAAAGCCAACCTTTCGCAAAGGCCGCCGCCCCAAGAAGCCCTGGCAAAGGATGATGGACCAGGACCGTCGGAACCGCCTGCATCAGCTCGCGATGACGTCCTTTATTTTCGAAGCCTGCCCTGAAAGCACTGCTATGGAGTAATTTTGGGTATCTCTGGACAATCCCGCCGGCAATAAACAGTCCGTCGAAAGACCCTGTAGCCATTACAAAATTGCCCGCCGCCTGTCCCAGCAACTCAAAAAACAGTGCCACAGCCTCCTGAGCGATTTGATCCGTTTTAACCCGCGAAAAGATCGTCGCCGCATCAAGTCGCTCGCGTATAATCTGGCTTCGAGTTGCGAGGAATTGATAGATATTAACCAGGCCGCTTCCGGAAACCAGGCGCTCATCTGAGACTCGACCAAACTCATTTGCGAGACTGGCCAGCAATTCGACCTGTAAGGGTTTTTCGGGCGCAAACCCAACGTGACCAGCTTCTCCGCTCAGCGAAGTCAGCCTGCCATCGCGCTTGATCAAGGTCGCAGCTCCGAAACCGGTTCCGGGACCGACTACCGCCGTCACAAACTCCGTCTGACGCAAATCTGGCAATCCCGCTTTTCCTATCGGAGTCAGATCGGCAGGGCCAAGTTCCGCCATTCCCAGAGCCGCTGCTTCAAAATCATTAAGAAGCTTGACTCTCTCGCAGCTGAGTGCGGCTCGCAAACTGGCTTCATCAAACAGCCAGCGGTTGTTGGTCAGGGTCGCTTCCCCCCCAGCCACAGGCCCGGCAACGGCCAGGCAGGCGGATTTGACCGGCGGTGCGGATACCTCTTCAAGATATTGTTGAATAGCTAATTCAGCTGATAGGAAATTTTCGCACAGTAAGACCCGTTCGGACTCATATCCGGGCCCGGTGGGGCTAGCCATCGCGAACCTGGCGTTCGTCCCGCCTATATCGCCCACAAGAACAGTCGATTCAGACATGGCTCAATTGCAATGTGGACTGAGTAAGAGTTTGAATGTCATCGATCCTAAACCCAAAAAGTTGTACTCATTGATCCCTCTGTTAATTGGTCTGAGAAGCGGCTCAAGGGCCTGACACCCGCACCTTTACCGATACTCTTCCCTCATGTTCTGAAAAAATCAAGCCTTCTGACATATTAGTCTTTATTTGTCATAGTGTTGACTTTGGTAATGTATTATACAACCGGTTAACGAACCCAGTGTTTGTCCTTCTAACAAGTCTTTTAATCGCCTGACGTGCAAACCAGTGACCGCAATTGCAAATCATCAAGCCAAAAGGGAAGCGGTCTACGACGCCGCGTCTGTCGTTTTTGCTCAGTATGGGTTTCGCCGGACCACGATAAACGACATCGCGAAATCAGCCGGGATTTCACGCCCGGCCCTCTATTTGATGTTCGAAAATAAGGAGGACCTTTTCCAGGGTTTAGCCGCCCACCGCCTCGATCAGGCCATCGATGGCGCTTTGTCGGTGCTATA
>PBTW01000108.1 GCA_002729315.1 Gammaproteobacteria bacterium | reverse complement strand
TTTTGTGAATTACGCTGACCAAGCCGTCTACTGTCAGCCTATCGAGAAAGTTGAGTTTGGTGCAGATCAAAGGTCGGAAGCCAGGTTGATCACAACTCCGAATAGCGGATTTAGGTATGCCGACTTCATACATGACTCAAAGCGAGAGCGCCTAATTTGTGTGAGGGAAGATCACGGAGGTCAGGGTTCACTTAAGTCCGCTGCGTCAGAGGTATCAAATTGCATCGTATCTCTGCCTATCGGAGAAGCAATAGTTACTGACGGAGAGGTATTGTTTTCGGACTCTGATTTCGTGTCGTCCCCTACATTATCTGCCGATGCCAGCACGCTTGCTTTCATATGGTGGGATCATCCGAATATGCCATGGGATATAACTACTCTCGCAGTTGCTTCGTTGACTGAAGATGGC
This sequence comes from Gammaproteobacteria bacterium, assembly GCA_002729315.1. GTDB lineage: Bacteria > Pseudomonadota > Gammaproteobacteria > Pseudomonadales > Pseudohongiellaceae > UBA9145. Next base: position 13,605 of record PBTW01000108.1, on the reverse strand, counting down.
CATTTCTCAGAGGTAACGCACGTGCAAGGCCCTTGCCCAGCTTCAATATTACAGCCGAGATTTAATGGTGACCGGCAGCTATATGTTATCTCTGACTGGTCAGGTTGGTGGAATATTTACAGGTATGATCTTAGCGTCTTCTCTGACAGCGCTGAGCCCGTAAACGTCTGTCCTCTCCGTGCCGAAGCATGTTCAGCTCAATGGCAACTTGGTAAATACAACTATGACTTCGTGGTAGATGGATCGATTGCGGTGAGCATTTGTTCAGAAGGTCATTGGTCGCTATTACATATTAACGCAGAGGCAGTAAAAGCGACTCATCAAGAAGATCGTAGCTACGAAACGATACTTGATGGTTTTGGGCATATCGACTGCTTATCTGTCTCAGGCGAAACATTGTACTTTTGCGGGGCCACTTCGACTGAACTTCTAGGGGTGTATTCAGTAGCTCTTTCAGCAAGATCAGGGGCCTGCAGGGAATTAATTCCAGAGCGTTTAATCGGGGTTGTAACTAAACTTTCACAAGCGTCGATAAGTCGCCCATTAAACATAGAATTTGATACCGGCGAAGATGAAAAAGCGTATGCATTCTTTTATCCGCCAACTAATTCTCGCGTGCGAACTGAGGGCGGAGATAAGCCACCTCTAATCGTGGGTGTTCATGGCGGCCCTACTAGTGCGGCTCGAGCTGTGTTGAATCTTAAAGTTCAGTTTTGGACAAGTCGCGGCTTTGCCTATCTTGATGTTAATCACCGCGGAAGCACTGGGTGGGGAAGGCAATATCGACATCGGCTTTATCAGTGTTGGGGGATAGTCGATATTGAGGACATTGAAAACGGCGTGAGGCAGGTGATTGACCAGGGTTTGGTCGCTCCTGATCGAATTGCAATCCGTGGCGGTAGTGCCGGCGGCTACTCCGTTATGGCATGTTTGGCAAATTCTAAATTATTCTCGGCAGGGGCCAGTTACTATGGAATAAGTGATTTAGAAGTCCTTGCCCAAGAGACTCATAAATTTGAGGCGCACTACCTCGATAGCTTGATTGGCCCTCTGCCAGAGACGAAGAACCGGTATATTGAGCGGTCACCTATCAATAAAATCGGCGACATCTCTGCGCCTCTTCTGTTGCTTCAAGGCTTGGAAGACAAAGTTGTTCCTCCATCTCAAGCTGAGTTAATTTGTAACAAGTTGCAACGTCAGGGGACTGAGGTGACCTACCTCACCTTCCCAGGTGAGGGGCACGGATTCAGGCAAAGTGAAAATCAAATACGCGCCTTGAATGCTGAGTTGGAATTTTACCTTAAATATTTATAAAATACAATAAAAACAGATACTTACATAATTTTAAACTTACAGCGTGCCCTAACAGCCTTATTCCCTCGCTGAGATAGCACAGACCTATGTCTCAATAATTTTGTGTCAATATTGTCACTGGCCGCTCAGTGATGGCACAAGGAAGAAGGATATAACTGGCCACGACTACCCAACTTATGCTAGCCTGACCTGGCTCGCATATTGGGCATTCAATTAATTGATAAAACTCAACGTTGGGAGAGATTAGTATGTGGACTAAGCCTTCTTATCAAAAAATCCGCTTAGGTTTTGAAGTCACTATGTACTTCAAGTCCGTCTAAGGTTTTCGGATCGCGTCGGAGCCAAGGTTGACCGAGTTCCTAACGGTTTTTAACCAGACGCTCCGAGAAAACGCCAGACTTAGTCTGGCGTTTTTGTTTCTGGCGATTAATATCATATATCGATAATGCGAAATTACATATAAGAACCCATTGTAATGTTGGTTAAGGTTCTAGGTTCTGCAGCTGGCGGCGGCTTCCCTCAGTGGAATTGCAACTGTGAAAATTGTTTTGGTGTTCGTACGGGTAAAATTAAAGCCATCCCGCGGACACAATCTTCTATTGCTGTCAGTTCAGACGAAACAAATTGGGTTCTTTTTAACACCTCCCCCGACCTTTTAGCTCAGCTGGCGGCCTTTCCATCTTTGCAGCCAGCACGGGCCATCAGGGATACCGCCATCAAAGGTATCATTTTCATGGATAGCCAAATTGATCACACTACAGGGCTTCTGATGCTGAGAGAAGGCTGTCCGCATCAGGTCTATTGCAGTGATATGGTCTTTGAAGACCTGACAACTGGATTTCCACTATTCAATATGCTGAAACACTGGGATGGTGGTGTTGATCGGCACAGGATTCCCCTTTCAGGAGAGAGTTTTGCAGTCGAGGCGATTGATGGGCTCAGTTTTACAGCGATACCAGTCACCGGTAAAGCACCACCATACTCACCTCATCGGAACGATGCGCATATCGGAGATAATATTGGGATTAAGATTGTTGAGATGAGCACAGGAAAGTCAGTTTTTTACGCCCCAGGTTTGGGGGAAATTACCGATGAAACCCGCCAGCTAATGAGTGAATCGGATTGTCTTCTCGTCGATGGGACGTTCTGGTCAGAAAATGAGATGCAAAAAGTAGGGCTTGGCAATAAGCTGGCATCAGACATGGGTCATCTGCCTCAATCCGGTACAGGTGGCATGTTAGAGGTTTTACGTCCCATGAAAAAACCGCGTAAGATACTGATCCACATAAACAACACAAATCCGATACTGAATGAGGAGTCTGAACAGAGGCTCAAAGTCGTCGCCGAAGGCATCGAGGTGGCGTATGACGGAATGGAAGTTGAGCTCTAGCGGTTTTCGCGGTACTTCGACACTTTTTCACTATCGGGCTTATTACGACTATGCACAAACCGAATATTGATATAGACGAATTCAAAATTAATCCGCAATATCGACTCCAATTCGAGGAAGCGCAAAGCTGCTATGTCTTGCTTTTTCCTGAAGGGTTAATAAAACTGAGCGATAGTGCAGCCGCCATCCTTGAGCGTTGCCAGCAAGCGACGACCCTAGGTAAGTTGGTGGAAGAATTGAAAATAGCTTTTCCGGGAGTTGATGGGCTGGAAGATGATGTGAGAGCATTTTTGGTTGATGCTCTACAAGAGGACTGGGTTCTCTCAGCTCACAGTGAAAATGTCTGAAGTGACTTACATACCGATGTGGCTGTTGGCCGAGCTGACATATGCTTGTCCCGTGCAATGCCCCTATTGCTCCAATCCATTGCAAATATCGGCCAGTCGAAAAAAAGAACTGTCCACTGAAGAGTGGTTTGAAGTCCTAAGGCAGGCCCGAAAACTGGGTGCGGTACAGCTTGGATTTTCTGGTGGTGAGCCGCTGTTGCGTCAAGACTTTGTTGAATTGTTGCGAGAGGCTCAGCGTCTTGGCTTCTACACTAATCTGATAACTTCCGCGATAGGCCTAGACGCAGAAAAGATCTCTGAGTTTAAAGAGGCCGGTCTCGGGCACATACAGATATCATTTCAAGGGGCTGACGAAACTACCAACAAGCGATTTGGTGGAACAGACAGTTTTAAACAGAAGTCGGCCATGACTCGAGAAGTGATTCGCCAGGGGATACCACTTGGCTTAAATTTTGTACTTCATCGACATAACCTCCATCAAGTCACTAAATTCCTTGCGATGGCGGAAGAGCTCGGAGCCGAGTTCGTTGAGTTGGCAAATACTCAATATTACGGTTGGGCGAAGCACAACCAGGAGCATCTACTTCCAAGCAAAGCTCAGCTTGAGCAAGCAGAATTAGCTACAAATGAATTCAGGCAAAACCATGGTGGGTCCATGGATGTTTTCTTTGTTGCGCCTGACTACTATGACGATAGGCCAAAAAAATGTAGCAATGGCTGGGCGACTACTTTGTTGACCGTTACTCCTGAGGGGGACGTCCTACCATGTCATGCTGCGAAGATGATACCTGGAGTAGCGTTTCCGAATGTCAGAAAGCAAGCTCTTGATGAGATCTGGCATTCATCAGAGCTCTTTAACAAGTTTCGAGGCACGGAATGGATGGTAGAGCCGTGTGCGAGTTGCCCAGAGAAAGAGAAAGACCTTGGGGGCTGCAGATGTCAAGCCCTCATGCTCACGGGAGATGCTGCTAATGCAGATCCGGTATGCAGCCTATCCCCTTATCACGATAAGGTAAAAGCTATCACTGAAAAAGCACAGCGTCCGTTCAATCCTGAGGAGCCAGTGCCATTGCTTTTCAGAAACATGAAGAATGCTAAGCAATTTCATGCGGAGTAATGAGTTAGTGAAAGAGATGCATGCTTGGACAAAAGAAGAGTTTGAGCGGAAACTTCGAAATAAAGGGAAGCTTTATCACATCCACCATCCTTTTCATGTGGCGATGAATAGTGGATTAAGTACGCGCGAACAGATTCAGGGCTGGGTCGCCAATCGTTTTTATTATCAGGTAACGATACCGATTAAAGATGCCGCAATTATGGCTAATTGTCCAAATCGGGATGTTCGACGTGAATGGGTTCAAAGGATCCTAGATCACGATGGTGTTGAAGGTCAGGAGGGAGGCATAGAAGCGTGGCTTAGACTAGGTGAAGCCGTTGGATTGACTAGGGATCAGATTAACTCGCAGGAGTTGGTACTTCCGGGCGTGAGATTTGCTTGTGATGCTTATTTAAACTTCGCGCGCAATGCCTCATGGCAAGAAGCAGCGTGCTCTTCTCTCACCGAATTGTTCGCACCTGAAATCCACAAATCACGCCTCAAGTCATGGCCGAGTCACTATACTTGGATAGATGTAGAAGGCTACAAGTATTTCAGAAAAAGATTGTCAGAGGCGCGGCGTGATGTGCAGCATGGATTAGATATAACGCTTAACTATTTTAAATCCAGAGAACAGCAGGAACATGCTGTGGGGCTTTTGCAATTTAAACTGGATGTTCTTTGGTCGATGCTTGACTCCATGCATCTGGCTTACACATATAATGAGCCGCCATTTCATTGTTGTGAAACGTAAACAAGGCTAAAGCAGCTTTGTTGTGTTTAGAGTGTGGCAGAGTTACTTTTCTTTCCTTAGATCTGGCGAGAACCTTCACAGGCCCTATGCCATTCCAGTCATACCCCGAAGCAACGATTGTTTCGCATAAAATTACGGCGATAAAGAGAAGAAAGCATGGACATAAAAGGCAAAGTCATTGTTGTGACTGGCGCAGCGAGTGGAATCGGCAGAGCATTGTGTGAACGTTTTGTGAGGGAATCTGCAAGTGCTTTAGTGGTTTCGGATATCGATTCAGCAGGTATGGCGGAAACTGTGGCTCTGCTTGGTGATGACTCTGAGGTTATGGGTGTGCCCTGCGATGTTGGAAATGAAGAGTCTGTCAACAGTCTAGTGCAAGAGGTCCTCAAGCGGTTCAAAAAGATAGATTTATTCTGTGCTAATGCCGGCATCTTTACAGCCGGCGGGGAAGAAGTATCAATCGAGGCCTGGCAGAAAATCTGGGAAGTTAACGTTATGTCCCACGTCTTTGCGGCCCGTGCGGTACTGCCCAGCATGTTAGATCGAGGTGAGGGCTACCTGCTGAACACTTCCTCTGCCGCTGGATTGCTAAGTCAGGTAGGCTCTGCCCCCTATTCTGTGACGAAACATGCGGCCATCGGCTTCGCGGAGTGGCTCTCAATTACGTACGGCAAGCGCGGCATTAAAGTCTCAGCCCTCTGTCCGCAAGCTGTCAGAACCGCAATGACCGCGGGTTCAGAAGGCGGCGGTGTTGCAGGGCTTGACGGCATGCTGGAACCCGAACAGCTGGCGGATACTGTCGTTGAAACGCTCGCGGAAGAGCGATTTCTGGTGCTGCCTCACCCTGAGGTGCTGACCTATATGCGCCGCAAGACAGAAGACTATGATCGTTGGCTGGGCGGGATGCGGCGTCTGCATGAGCGGTTTGAAGATACTTACGAGGCCCGCGCGGAACACGACCGGGGAAAGTAGCTCGGTCCACAAGGTTTGGGTAGCGGAGAATGTCATGAGACGAAGGCCTGAGCAAATTAGACGAATATTTGCCCCAATCATGCGTGCGACTGTGATCATACTTTTCACTTGCGGTCTCGGGGCCCACGCTCAGGAGCGAATCGAGCTTGAAGATGGTAGTCAGCTGACGGTTTTCCTCATTGAGCCAGTTGCAACGAAGGACGGGCTGAGTCCACTAGTCATCTTGATGGGCGGAGGACCGGGAAATATCTCTATTTCCCGTGATACTTCTCAGTGGTTCGGCAGCGAGTTTGCTCAGAGAGGATGGTTCGTTGCGGTGCCGGTGTCACCGAATAATCGGGCGTTTCGCGGTAATGAAAACAATGAGAAAATTTCGATGCTGATTGATCAGCTTCAGCAGCGTAGTGATGTGGAATCCGGCAAGACGTTGCTGGCCGGGATTTCTAACGGCGGCATGTCCGCCCTGGAAATTGCCCGTCGCAACCCGGAGAAATTTCTTGGGGTTGCTGCCGTTCCGGCTCTTTCGACCTCGGTATCTGATAACAAATCACTGGCGGGGTTTCCGGTCTACCTCCGTATTGGCGGTGAAGACCAATTGGGATGGGCTGAACGCTTTGACGAAACGGTTGCCGCCCTTGAAGATGCAGGGGTCGACCTGGATGCAGCCATTCTGGACAGTGCGCCGCATATGTTTCGGATGAACTGGGAGTCTCTGGATGCCTGGTTGGCAAAAATCAGGGTCGAAACAGAGTAATAACAAAAAACTACCAAGTCATTAATCTGGAGTAGAGAATGAAAAAACTAAGCGTAAGTACCTTTGCTTTCCTATGTGCGACCTTAAGCCTGCCGGCTTCGCTGCAGGCAGGCCCGCCGGCCAAGGTTGATCAACTGGACTGGATGACCGGTAACTGGGCAGGGCAGTTGGGCCCTAATCAGCTGGAAGAAAACTGGATTGCCACCGAAGGCGGTTCGATCGCTGCCATGGTGCGAATGACGGGAAGCGGTGCGACCAGCATGTTTGAGATGATTACGATCGAAGAAGTCGATGGTTCGCTGATGCTCAATATTCAGCAGTGGGATTCAGGTTTTAAGCCCCGCACTGAATCTCCACAGACCATGGAGTTGGAAGAAATTACCACCAACAGCGTTAAATTTCGAGCCGTGACTAAAGGTGGCATGTCAACCTTGGGCTACAGCCATCCAGACGCAGAAACCTTTATCATTCATGTAGGACAACTGGATGGCAATGTTCTGGACATTCCTTTGAAGGCGCGAAGCATCTGGTAGAATGTTGAAGTTGAACAGAAACAGAAGTAAAAAGGGGCTTATTGCCCCTTTTGATCGATTACTTGTCAGTGCCGTCAGTTAATTATCGCGCTGGCACATACCTCGAGACATCAGCCATCTGCATTGTTGAGTAGCTCCACCCAATTTCCGTCCGGATCAGCCACGATGGCGATAGTGATGCCGGTTCGGATTTCTTTCACGGGCACAACAACTTTAACGCCGGCCGCTTCCAGTGAGGCAACCTTGTCTTTAAGATCGCTGATGTGCAGAGTCCAGTAGCGATACCCGGTTGCCCCGCGAATGCCGCCAGGAGCGGCAGTCAGATTAGGTTTCGGGTCTGTTTCGATGACTTTCACGATACTGTCGCCAACCTTGAATCGGTGCATGAGCCCGCCGCCCGGCATGTCTATCACCGATTCGACTTCTAGCCCAAGCTGCTCGCCGTAGAAGGTGAGCATGGCGTCTAGGTTGTTAGTGATGATGCCAAGATCAATGGCAGACTTCTGGATACTCATAGATTTCCTAATTGAGTGTGAACGATTTCAAGCGCTGCACTGATGTCCCTAAGCTGCGCCCATGATGGCTTTGGTTTCAAGGAATTCTTCGAATCCTTCAATACCCCACTCCCGACCATTGCCAGACTGCTTATACCCACCAAAGGGTGCGGCAAAGTCAGGGCCTGCGCCGTTAATGTGGACATTACCGGTGCGCAACTTGAGTGCAACCGCCTGCGCGTGAGACGCTTCTCCTGACACATATCCGGACAACCCATAATCAGTATCATTGGCTATTCTGACCGCATCTTCTTCGTCCTGATAGGCGATTATCGACAGCACCGGTCCGAAAATTTCTTCCCGCGCGATGGTCATGTCATTGGTGACGTTCGCAAAAACCGTTGGCTGGACATAATAGCCTTTATCTAATCCTTCAGGTCGACCAGTTCCTCCGGCGATCAGCTCAGCACCCTCTTCAACGCCCTTCGCGATTAGGCCCTGAATCTTCGTGTATTGCATCTCGCTGACAACCGGACCCAACCTAGTGGTGTCGTCCTGAGGGTCTCCGACGATGGCTTTGGCTGCGGCGACTTTGGCTACTTCGATCGCCTCCGCCATTCGCGCTGCCGGTACCAGCATGCGCGTGGGTGCATTGCAGGACTGTCCGCTGTTGCCAAAGCAGCTGGCAACGCCGCCGCCAACCGCCTTAGCAAAGTCAGCGACGTCCTCCAGGATGATATTAGCTGATTTGCCGCCGAGTTCCTGAGTGACTCGCTTGATTCCGTCGGCAGCGTCGCGGGCGACTTCGCGGCCTGCTCTGGTTGATCCGGTAAAAGACACCAGATCGATGTCCGGATGGGCTGATATCGCTGAGCCCACAGCAGGTCCGTCTCCGTTGACGAGGTTAAAGACGCCCGCTGGTAAGCCCGATTCGGCGATCACCTCTGCCAGAATGTAGGCGCTGATCGGCGCGATCTCAGAAGGTTTAAGAACCATGGTGCAACCAGCGGCGATCGCTGGCGCCACTTTGCAGGCAATCTGGTTCAGCGGCCAGTTCCAGGGGGTAATGAAGCCGCAGACCCCGGCCGATTCTTTGACAATTCGGGTGCTGCCGCGCATTTCTTCAAATTCGAAATCTTCTAGGATTTTCAGCGCGGTCATAAAGTGACCCATGCCACTGCCAACTTGCGCTGTTTTCGACAATCCTATCGGTGCGCCCATTTCTGTCGAGATCGCGACAGCCATCTCTTCACTTCTGGCCTTCAGCCCCGCGATAATGTTTCCCAGCACGTTCTTGCGGGTCTCGATGCTGGAGGTTGACCAGGAAGCAAACGCCGCTTTGGCCGCTTTAGCCGCTTCGTCTACATCGTCGGCTGTGCCCATGGATATGGTAGCAAAGGGCTCTTCAGTGGCTGGATTGATGACTTTCAGCGTGGGGCGGTCAGGCTCGACCCATTCACCGTTAATAAAGAATTTTTCATAGGCCGTAGTCATGACGCTGCTCCTGTTTCTGCCGAATTGATTGGATTACGTTGCGGGTCAAGAGTATAACCAGATTCACAATGAGCTAGAAGTAGGAGCAGTCTTGGAATTCAGACACGCAATCGGCAATCGGCTGGCGGCTTTTCTCAGTAAAGCGCTTCCCGGCTACCGTCGGATCGACACCGTGACCATTGACGCGACTATGGAAATCTTGCTACCGGGTGATGTGGTCTTGGTTGAGGGTGACACCCGAATCAGCGTTGCGATTAAGTATCTGACCCAATCCTCCTGGTCACACGCCTGCCTGTTTGTGGGTGATCCCGGCTCAAGTTCACATGAGCTTTGCCTGCTTGAGGCTGATCTGCAGGAGGGGGTCAGGCTAATTCCGCTGCAGCACTATTCGGGTTTCAATCTGCGGATATGCCGACCGGTCAGCCTTACTGATCAGGATCGCGGCCAATTGATTAGTAATGCCGTATCCCGATTGGGCCACACTTATGATCTCAAGAATGTTTGGGATCTGGTCAGGTTTCTGATTCAGAAGCCGGCGGTACCGAACCGCTGGCGGCGCGCGATGATCGGGCTGGGTAGCGGTGAACCGACCAGAGCGATTTGCTCAACGCTGATTGCTGAATCGTTTCAGTCAATCAATTATCCGATACTGCCTGTTTTAGGGCCGGAAGTGGGTGATGAGGGTGAAGTGCCGGTCTACTACCGGCGCCATTTCTCGCACTTCACGCCGAGAGATTTTGACTTGTCTCCCTATTTCGAGGTTATTAAACCCACTTTGGAACTTGGGTTCGATTACCAACAGGTCTCCTGGGCAGGTGAAGAGGCCTCTTAGGCCGGGCGTCAGATTATCCCGAGCAGCATCGTCACTGCCGCTTCGAACTGCGGGTCATCTCTTCGGGTTTCGCTAAGGGGCCAGTCCAACAAAGTTTCAGGCTGCAGACCGATGCCTTCAAAGCGCTGCCCGTCGATTCGGGTCGAGTCTGCCGGTCGATATTCAAACGCCTCGGAGTCACCGGCTTGCTCGTAGCTACCAATAAGACCAGGAGTCGCGCTACCCAGACTGACGATACGCTCAAGTTTGCTTGTTTCATAGGCCAATATTTCCGGCCCTCCGCGAGTCCGCTCATTAATCAAAATCGCAAGTGGCCTGTGGTAGGGGTTGCTGGCGATTTTACTCGTAGTATCGTTGATCGATGTCAGCCAGCCTGACGCACCGGTAATGTCTATACTGGAATGACTGTTTAAGAACGCTTGCAGGTGCTCCGCATCCAGAAAGCCATAGCTATCGCGCAAATCTAGGATAATTCCGTCACATTGGGCGAGCTGCTGCATCAGAGACTGGGTTGATATGAGGTCATGACTGCTGCGGGAGAGTCCCCAAAGATGCAGGTATCCTATAATTTTGTTCCCCGCGCTGAACTGCTGGACACTGGCGGTGTTGGCGCTACGAAAACTGTCATAGAGATTTTCGAAAACCGGCGTCACAGAGACTTCGAAGTTGTCGTTGTTTCGGAGAACGCTGAGCACATGACTGATCAGCTCAGGCTCGAAAACAGCAGCCCGGTTGAAACTAGTAACCGGATCAAATGCCTGGCCATCAATTGTCGTGATCAGGTCGCCTCGATTTAGTCCGGCTCGATGGGCTGGATAGCTTTCCAAAACGCTCGTAACCAAAAAGCCCGCTTCTTGCTTTTGTCCTTGAATTCCAATGTGGTTCAGCGCAAGGCGTGACCTTGCGTACTTGCTGTGGAAAGCCTGAATTAGAAAAAAGTCCAGATTCTGGACATTGACCTGTGCCGCGGACGAAGTCTGCGCCAGGCTGGCGTTTGCGACAAAACACAGTCCTGCCGCGATTATCAAGGTGCGAAGAATCATGTTCTAGCTAGCGACATTCAAAGCCCTTTGAGCCGCCGGGCGCCCATAGTGCCGGTCGCGCAGGGCAACAAATCGTGCCGGAACCTCAAATTGAAAACGGATGGCCCAATTGAAGGTCTGGGCAAGCAGGATATCAACTAGTGTGAAGGAGTCCGCAACTGCAAATTCTGATTCAGGCAGCATGTGATCGAGGGTGGTAACTGCTTTCTGGAATTCAAATTTTGCTGTCTTCAACATCTGTGGAATGCGCTGTTCCTGAGGGAGGGCAAACGTGTGCTTCCCCTTGCTCCACAAGGGCTGTTCCAACTCAGCAAGTACAAAGGATGCTAGTTCGTCAAGCCGCGCATAAACATCCATGCTGGCGTTGGGGAGCAGACCGGATTCCGGTGTGCAGCGTGCAATATACTTGAGGATTGCGATGGATTCGGTCAGAAGTAGCCCATCATTGAGCAGAGTGGGCACCTTTCCCTGAAAATTCAGTTGTAGATAGTCAGGATGCTGGGCACTAGAAGGGTCCGCCGCGTCTGTTCGCAGTTTGGTACTGATGTACTCATAGGGCAGCCCCGCTTCTTCCAGTGCCCAGAGACATCTGAAGGATCTCGACTCGCCAAATCCATATAACTTGATCACGCTGTTTACTCCTGCTCAGATGTTTTCTCCGCCAGATCCGATGCCTGCGGGGTTTTGTGTTCTCACTGTCCAGGGTCATCCATTCAATGCTGTTTTGACCTGATGCCGGCACATTGATAGTACCTATACTAGGGGCGAGAAAGCTGCAGCTTGCGGGGGCCCTGATGTTCTCATGAAATTAACCCACGTGGGATTGATTCTGGCTTTGTGATACCGGGCTGGCGGTCATCATCAGCCAGCGTCTTTCTCGGAGGTTAGCGTAGGTCGGGCCATTTGTCATGAGACGCGCAGTGCCCCGACTTGCAGGGCAGGGCACATTGCCTTTGCGCAGCTTTTGACATAAAGCGTTCCGCACGTGTCGTCGTTCTGAAATTGTCACAATAGAGTCTGCGTTTGCGAGAATCCTCTGAATTGTGGTGATCAGAGTCACACGTCTGGTGCAGGCTAATCGATTTCTAACTTTTACAGGGTTGTGGTTTCCAATAAAGCCCGCTGGGCGCATTGGTGATTCCTCGTCTCTACCCCTTCAATAACTTGCGGTTTCAGTCGCGCTTGCCCAAAATTGAACCTGTGTTAATGAGGTCGGTCGCTCTGGATTTGGCAGCGAAGCCGCTAATGGCGGTACATTGACACCGGCAGGGCATTGAGAGCTATAAAGGGGTTCCGCTGTTGTCCGGTTTTATGATGAATAGGTTGTATTTTCCCAATGCTGGAGTTGCTCTGGCGCCTATCGCGTGGCTGGTTTTTGCTTTCAGTTTGTCTACTCACGCCTGGGGTCAGTCCGGCGCGGCACATATTGGTTTCGAAGAAGAGCAGGCAGCAGCCAGAGCCACTCAGGTCAAGGCGGAGGAACTGGCGCGCCAGGAGGCTGCAAAAGAAGCACGTTTCCGGGAGCTCGCTGTCGAACTAGCCAAGCGACAGGAAGCGATAGTTGATCTGCAGAGCCGGCACGGGATTTATGACCAATCTTTAATTGAGGTGTATGATGACATGGCGCGCCTCTACCTGGAACTAGAAGATTATGAGAGCGCGGCAGGGGCACTCGGCGAGGCACTGCAGATATCCCGGATAAATTCCGGTCTGTATAGCGAACAGCAGTTACCCCTGGTAAAGGCTCTGATTGACGCCAGATCGCGCATCGAGCAGTGGCAGGAAGTTGATGATCTTGCGCACCTAACTCATCACATCTCTCAGCGGCTGTATGCTCTCAGCGACCGACAATATCTGTCAGCCGCGAAAGATTACGGGGAGTGGAAGCTGAGGGTAATCCGCGAGAATCTGCTTCAACAAAATTCCCGGGGGCTTATGAATACCTCGGAGGATCTGAGTAGCTTTTATAATTTCGTCATTTCCGGCCTGGAGCGCGATGCCGACGTTGATGCGCGGGGAATGATGGCATTGCTTCAGGGGAAATCGCAGGCGGATATTGTGATGGCGCGCAATATCGCGAGCACCCCCTATACTTATTTTCAGGGCACTGAGAGTCAGTACATCACTCAGTCCCGTTGCCAAAATCGACGCAACGCGGCGGGTCAGATGGTCAGACAATGCGTCAATGTGCAGGTGGAAAATCCCCGCTACCGCCAGTCTCAGCAGGAAGCCAAGCGAATGGCGTTGTACCGCCATACCAGTGCGATTAATCGTTCGCTTGAGAGAATGCGAGCTCTTTATAGTTCCAACAACCGGCTCTCCGCCTCCGAGAAAAAAGAACTGGATGCCGTCGTCAAGCAGCTCCAAACCGAAGCAGATACCTTGCGTCGCGTCAGACCCAGTGGGTTTCCGTTCTGATCGCTCGGTGCAACAGGGTCATGCTGCCCGAAAGTCCCGGTTTTGCTGGAATTTTCCGGCTGATCAGGGTACAAAGAAGAGATCGTCGACAGGCTCGCCGATCTTTAACAACTATGGAGAACGATATGTCTCACCTTGCCAAGCGCTTCGCTCGCGTTCTGCTG
>PBTW01000107.1 GCA_002729315.1 Gammaproteobacteria bacterium | reverse complement strand
TATGGAGATCGTGGGCACTTTGCTCAGCTCTGAACTGGAAACTGTTGATCGAGCAGGTGTTCCCAACCTACAGCTCACGATACGCGTTAGAATTGAGCTTCGCGATGGCGGGCGCAGCATTTGGTCGACCACTCTTTTCGGACGCGGACGCGTTCCCGTGACGGAAGGCCTCAGCGGCGCAGTCAAGGCCTCATTTGAGCGGCTAGTGCGCGAGCTTTTGAGAGACGACTATTTCCTGTTGGAACTGCAATAACATCGGCGGGCTAGAAGCTGCAGCCGAGCATCGGATACAGAGACAGTTCCACATCCACAGTTGCCGCCGGGAAAAAACTCAACCCGCTTAACGCTTCTATTTCTTCAATGTCAGCACGCAAGTCGCAGTGGTGGACGTGCACTGCGGTCTCCTGCGGAAAAAGAAACGCGGCGGCGCGCCCGTCTTCTGTGAGCACAATCTTGAAAAATCTGTCAGGGATACGATATCCATTTCCTTCCGTCAGCAACCTTGGTTCTGCCTCAGAGTCGAAAATCGCTCCAGTATAGACATAAACCGCCGCTTCACGATTCACCAAATTCCGAAGCGACCAATCAAGTCCGTACCAGGCTCCCTGGCTTAGGCTACGGCTGCGCACCGTCGCATTGCTGGCGAAGTTGACTTCGCTCCAGTAGGGAGTTCCCGCAAAACTGACCAGTGGCACATGTTGTGAACGCACATAATCTTGCTCCGCCAGCCCCGCCAGGTCTCCAGCGGTAAGCGCTTCCGAAACCCAGTCATCCTTGACCAGATCGCGCGATAAACTGGAAGCAATGCCAATTGACCCGGCCGTCACTTCATACGCTGCCCAGACTGCCGATTTCTTGTTTTCGTCATACAACAAGGTATAAGCAGATCTCACCAGAGTATGGTTGCCGCTCAAGCCTTCCGGGCATCCGAACAGGCAGTGGCCGAACCGATAGATCTGTGACTCGGCAGGAAAGGTAATCAGGTAGCACACCACGAGGGCGCAAGCCTTGGCAGAACGCAGAGAGTTGTAGCTCAAAACGCGCTTCGTTATGTTCATGATTGGGTTGGCAGCATCTTCATTAACTTTATATAGTCTCGCATTTCTGCAGCCGAGATCGAAGCGTCGAAAAAGGTAGGCATGAATCCAGGTCAAGCATTTCAGCCCGCGACCGCCCAAGCACAACTTTAGAAGTTGCCAGCGGGCGATCGAGCCATTGCTACTGACGCAATCTTTGAAAGCACCTTGTGGTTGATGGCGGCTCTCACATCTAAACCCGCTTCAAAGCGACTAAAACCTGTATAATTGGTGGAAAAGTCTGCCTAATTATTGAAATTTAAGGGCTTTCTAATTTTCAGGATGCCCAGTCATCGCATAGAGCTTAGAATTCGTAGATATTCCTATATCAAATGTTATTGAGAGTCACACATGCTTAAAGTATCAGCCCTCCTCAGACTGACGGTAGCCCTTGCTGCAGCGACCATAGCAAACATCCCGGTTATCGCGGGCGAACGCATCAGCGACTTTTCACTGATCGATCAGCATGGAAAATTTTTTCAGCTGAGTCGTCAGGCCAATTTCGATGCCATCGTGCTCATGGCCCATGACGACAGCAGAGACGTTCGGCGTGCTGCCTCAGATCTGGCCGACGTCAGCACGCAGTTCGAAGGCCAAAACGTCGGTTTTTACTTCATCGACGCCACCGGTGAAACTGACAAGGCAGAAATACGGGAAATCGCTGAAGATTCGGACATCGAGCTTCCAATCCTGATGGATGAGTCACAGTTGGTGGCCCGCGAACTCGGCATTGAGCGCGCAACCGACGTAGTCATTCTTGATCCGGCTGCGCTTCAACTGGTCTTCCGCGGGGCCCTCAATGATCGCTGGGCTCAGGACAGCAGATCTCGACGAGCTTCGGAACATTATGTGGCTGACGCGCTGAGCCAGTTTTTGGCAGGCGAGACCGTCACTGCCAAGGAAGCCTCATCGAGGGGCGACCTGATCACTATGGCAGCCGTCGAAGATGTTTCTTATGCCAATGACGTCGCACCGATCCTGAAAGAGCGTTGTGTGAGTTGCCACATGGAAGGTGGGATCGCACCTTTTGCCATGAACAGCCATCAGATGGTTCAGGGTTGGTCTCCTATGATTCGCGAGGTTCTCTACACCAAGCGCATGCCCCCGGGCCAAATTGATAACGAGTATGTTCACAACTTTCGCGATGTTGCCCACATTACAGTTGACGAGGTGCAAAAACTGGTAAACTGGATAGAGAAAGGGGCGAAAAACACAGACAATTACGATCCTCTTGCTACATATTCTCCTGAGTTGGTTAAGTGGGCCTACGGCGACCCGGACATGGTTATTCCGATTCCTCCTCAGCAGATCCCGGCCACCGGTGTTCAGGACTATCGCAACATACCGGTTGCACTGGATCTCGAAGAAGATATTTGGGTCAAGGCGGTCGAATTCGAAGCGGGCGATCCAACCGTTCTTCACCACATAATCGCTTTTGCCTATGGCCCTAACGGTATGAACCAGTTTGAGATTCTCAATCAAGGGATCGGTCTGGGCGCTTATGCTCCGGGCAACGAGATTAACACCTACCCAGGGAACTCGGGCTTCCCATTAAAGGCCGGCGGTGGGCTCTTTCTCCAGCTTCACTACACCACCTCGGGAAAAGAGACGACAGATGCCTCAGAGATCGCTCTTTATTTGTGGGACGAAGAGCCAGAGCGTCAGGTTCTAGGCGGATCTGCGGCGGACCTGGATATCAACATCCCGCCCTTCGCGCAGCGACACGAGATGGTGGCAACGGCAAAGTTCAGAAAGGATTCCTATATCACCATGCTTGGCCCCCACATGCACTACCGGGGACATGACGCCAATTTCACTCTGGTCTACCCAGATGGCTCAAGTGAAGAAGTGCTGAACGTTCCTAACTACCAGTTCAACTGGCAGAAGGTGTACGACTTTAAAGAACCCAAGTTCGTGCCTGCAGGAACCGAAATGGTATTTACTGGCACCTTCGACAACTCCGAATTCAATCCTTCTAATCCAGATGCTTCGCAGACCTTGTCCTGGGGTGAACAGACTTGGCAGGAAATGTTCTTCGGTTTCTACCGATACGTTGAAGCCAATCCAGGCGGCGGATAAACCTGCCACCGATACTCAAAACCCGGCTGCGTCGCGCAGCCGGGTTTTTTATGTCTGGGGAAGTTAAGCGACCAGACACCTTGCCAGAGTGGCCCTCTTAATAATATCAACTACCCGCAATGAGATCGCGCTGGAATCTTGCTCAAGGATCTGGACCGGTGATGACAAACCGCCAATCGATACGTTCGCAGCCGATAGGGCTATGTTAGACTCGCCAAAACGACTCCGAACGAAACGTGGACCCTATTCCTAAAAACTGATCATGACAAAACTGACTGCTTTACTCCTGTCGCTGCTCTGCTTGACAGCAGTAGCCGAAACCACTCTTTACTTTAATGTGAATGGCTACACACTAGACCGGGATTTTCAGCTGCTGCGGTTTTCAGCGCTTCAGTTTACTGATGACAGGATTGACGCCATTTACGACGAATCCGACCCTTTGCCTCAAGAACTTGACAGTCGCATTGATGGAAACGGTCAAACCATGATTCCGGGCCTGATAGATGCGCATGGCCATGTACTGTCTTATGGGCTTTCGCTACTGCGGGTCGACATGGTCGGTGCGGCATCAGAATCTGAAGCCTCAGATCGTGTACGAGATTTTGCGCGAGCCAATCCCGCTATCGAATGGATACAGGGTCGGGGTTGGAATCAGGTGCTGTGGGATACCAATGAATTCCCCCAAGCAAGTAGCCTTGACGCTGTCGTCAATGACCGGCCGGTGTGGCTCACCCGAGTTGACGGCCATGCCGCTTGGGCAAATTCGCTGGCGATGGAACTCGCCGGCATCAGTGATGACACGGAAGATCCTGTCGGTGGACAGATCATCCGCGATGAGGACGGCAAGGCAACCGGGGTATTTATAGATACCGCTATGTCCTACATCCGTGAGCAGATCCCGAGCACGTCTTTCGAAGAGGAGAAAGTTGCTCTCACCATCGCCCTGAATTCCCTGGCGACTTATGGCATTACCAGTGTTCATGATGCCGGTATCGGCAGCAGCACGATCGCTGCATACAAAGAACTGGTAAGCGAGGCACCCCTGCCCGTTCGCGTTTATGCGATGATTGCAGCCTCCGACCCGCTCTATCAGGACCGCTTGGCAGAAGGTTTTTTTCACAGTGAAGACATGACACTTGCAGTTGAGAGCGTCAAGGTGGTGGCAGACGGAGCCCTCGGGAGCCGCGGTGCCGCGCTGATTGAAGATTACCATGATTCGCCTGGCTATCGCGGTTTATTGCGTTATAACGACGAACGCTTGGAGTATTTGATTCGCGCCGCAATGAACGCGGACTTTCAGGTAGCGACTCACGCCATTGGTGATGATGCCAATATGCGAGTCCTTGATAACTACGAAAGACTGGTCAGGGAAACTGACTCCAAAGATCGGCGCCATCGCGTCGAACACGCGCAAATTTTGCGCTACGAAGACATTATCCGATTTGCTGAGCTCGGCGTGATCCCTTCGATGCAGGCGACTCACGCTACTTCTGACAAGAATATGGCTGAAGATCGACTCGGTCCAGCGCGAATTCAGGGTGCTTATGCCTGGCGAAAGCTTCTGGACTCCGGAGCCCGTATTGCCAATGGTTCCGATTTTCCGGTTGAACACCCGAACCCCTTTTATGGTCTGCATGCCTCCGTCACACGCCAGGATCAGCAGAGCAACCCACCGGGTGGCTGGTATGGTGAGGAGCGCATGACACTCAAAGAAGCATTGGCGAGCTTCACCATCAATGCCGCCTACGCAGGACACCAAGAAGCACATCTTGGTACCCTGGAGCCTGGCAAAAAAGCCGATTTCATTCTGCTCGACCGGGATATTTTCACGCAGCCTCCTACGGAGATGTGGCAAACTCAGGTGCAAGAGACCTGGGTGGATGGGGTCAGGGTCTCAGTACAAAATTAACGAAAATCAGACAGTCGGAGGCGGTTATGCCGGTAAAAAACTTTATTGCAGTCACCCTTCTCAGTGTTGCGCTAATTGGTTGCGGACAGGATGACCGCAACCCGATAGAAAACTTGACAGAAACCAGCACGCCTGCGCCCCTGTTTTCCGATGAAGAGATCGCCCGCTGGGAAGACACCGCTGGCAAAGTCACTATCCTCAGGGACTCTTGGGGTATTGCCCATATCTATGGCGTGACCGACGCTGACACTGTCTTTGGCACACTCTATGCCCAAGCCGAAGATGACTTTTATCGGCTGGAGACAAACTACATCAACGCCATGGGCAGGCTGGCTGAAGCAGAAGGAGAAACACAGCTTTACCGGGATCTTCGCATGAAGCTGTTTATCGATCCGGTTAAGATGCAGGCACAATTTGATAGCAGCCCCGCCTGGCTCATGGACCTGATGGTCGCATTTGCAGATGGTCTTAACTATTACCTGTATACGCACCCTGATGTCAAACCCCGAGTAATCAAAAAATTCGAACCGTGGATGGCGCTTACCTTCTCGGAAGGAAGCATCGGTGGCGACATCGAGCGGGTAAATATCAGCCGACTGAAAGATTTCTATGACCCGACATCAATGGTAGCCGTGGCAGAAGACCTTTTTGACGGAGAGCCAAGAGGTTCGAACGGCTTCTCGATTGCGCCTAAGAACACGGCGAACGGGAATGCGCTGTTGTTAATCAACCCTCACACTTCATTTTTCTTCCGATCGGAATTGCATATGGTGAGCGAGGAAGGGCTGAACGCGTATGGCGCGGTTACCTGGGGTCAATTTTTCATCTATCAGGGTTTCAACGAGAATACCGGATGGATGCACACCTCCAGCAGAGCCGATGCGATCGATGAATATCTCGAGACTATCGTCCAGCAGGATGACGCTTACTACTATCAGTACGGAGACGAATTGCGGCGTCTCGAGGAAAAACTGATCAGTCTCCCCTTTCGTGACGGGGATGCGATGTCGGAAATTGAAGTCACTGCCTATTACACCCATCACGGACCAATCATTCGGGAGGAAAATGGCAAATGGGTATCCATCAGCCTGATGCAGGAGCCGGTTAAGGCGCTGGCACAGTCCTATGGCAGAACCAAATCCAGCAACTATGAAGAATTTGCCACCACCATGGAGCTGCGCACCAATTCTTCCAACAACACGGTGTATGCAGACAGTGAGGGTAATATTGCCTATTGGCACGGCAACTTTATTCCCAAAAGAGACCCAAGTTTCGACTGGAACAGCCCGCTTGATGGCAGTAACCCGGCAACCGACTGGGGACCTCTACACGCAGTCAGTGAAATGATCAGCGTATTCAATCCGGACAGTGGCTGGATTCAGAACACGAACAACACGCCGTTCAATGCTTCGGGCCCCGGAAACAGCCCGGAACCGGCAGATTACCCTGCCTACATGGCGAATAATCCTGAAAATCCTCGAGGTGTTCATGCTGTGCGCGTCCTGCAGGGCAAGGACGATTTTACGCTCGATTCGTTAATCGAGGCAGCTTACGATCCGGCCTTGCCGTTTTTTGATGATCTGATTCCCAGACTTTTGCTCGTTACTGCAGTGGACAGCCCAAGCATTATCGATGAAGACGGAAACGCCGTGCAGCTGCAGAGCACAGTCACCGGGGAGATTCTCGATTACATTGATTTACTCAGAGGTTGGGACACGAACTTTGGCGTGGATTCGGTTGAAACATCACTGGCCGTTTATTGGGCTGAAGCACTCATGGAAATGGTACAGGCCGATGCCGCGGCGGCGGACATCAATATTTATGACTACATGGTGAATAATACAACCCCGAATCAACTTCTTGGCGCACTGAATCAGGCAGCCGAGACACTATCTCGGGATTTTGGTTCGTGGCAGGTCCCCTGGGGAGAGATTAATCGCTATCAGCGCATCACCGGAGATCTGGTGCAGAATTTTGACGACAATGCGCCAAGTGTTCCGGTCGGTTTTGCCTCAGGCAGGTGGGGAGCTCTGGCTTCATTCGGCGCGCGTACCTATCCGGGCACCCGACGAATGTACGGCACCAGTGGTAACAGCTTTGTCGCAGCCGTGGAGTTTAGCCGTCCGTTAAGAGCCAAAGCCATTACAGTTGGCGGCTTGCAAAGCGATCCCGAATCCCCGCATTTTGACGATCAGGCAGAAATGTATGCAAATGGCGAATTTCGTGATGTTCTGTTCTATCGCGACGACATCGAAGCCAACCTGGAGCGGGAATACCGCCCGGGACATTAGGAACCTTTATTGGGAGTAGCAAGAGACTTATGAGTATTGATGGAGCCTATCAGCCCGGCCGCCATTTTCTGCAAATCCCCGGACCCTCAAATGTTCCGGAAAGTGTGCTCAGGGCCATGGCTCAACCGGTTATTGATCACCGTGGTCCGGAATTCCCGGCCCTAACGTTCAGATTGCTGGAGAAGCTTGCGCCCGTATTCAACACTGAGTCTTCTATTTTTATCTATCCGGCTTCCGGTACCGGTGGATGGGAATGCGCCCTGCTTAATTGCCTGTCACCCGGAGATACAATACTTGCTTTTGAAACCGGACACTTCGCCACTCTTTGGAAAGAAGTCGCTGAAAAGCTGGGGCTTCATATATTGTGGATACCGGGAGACTGGCGTCACGGGGTCAACCCATCGGTTGTGGAAGAAAAGCTGTCGGAGGACAGCAAGCATGAAATTCAGGCCGTTCTGGCCGTCCACACAGAAACATCAACCGGTGTCACCAGTCGAATCGGTGATATCAGGCGCGCGATAGACAAGGTAAGACACCCTGCTTTACTCATGGTGGATGCCGTCTCCTCTCTCGCTTGCACCGAGTTTCTGCATGATGACTGGGGTGTGGATGTCACGGTCAGCGCCTCACAGAAGGGGCTCATGCTGCCACCAGGATTGAGCTTCAATGCAGTCAGTGAGAAAGCGCTCGCACGCTCAAGGGTAAATCAGAGCCTCCACTCCTACTGGCAGTGGGAGGCCATGGCAAGCAACAATGCCAAAGGCTATTTTCCCTACACGCCAAGTACCAACCTTCTTTACGGTCTTGATGAAGCGTTAAATTTGTTGATTGCAGAGGGGCTCGATATGGTATTTGCACGTCACTCTCGTCTGGCCGCAGCCACTCGTGCGGCAGCCAATGCCTGGGGGCTGGAAAATGTCTGCATGAATCCGGGGGAATATTGCAATTCAACGACAGCGGTCTTTGCCCCCGAAGGCTTCGATGCGGACGATTTAAGAACAATTATTCGCGAGCGATTCAACATGTCACTGGGTACCGGTCTTGGCAAACTGAAAAACAGAATCTTCCGCATTGGCCATATTGGTGACTTCAATGACCTGATGCTGATGGGCGCGCTGAGTGGTGTGGAAATGGGTCTGAAAATAGCGGATTTTCCCCATCAATCGGGAGGCGTTAAAAGCGCAATGGATGTGCTCAGCAAAAACTAGATATCTCTAAACAATACCGATAAAAATCACTGGAGATCCCCATGGATTCTGCCACCGCGGTCAATACGAACGCCGCCATCTCACTGCTGGGGTTCGCTGCAATTATCTTTCTGTTGCTATTTCTGATCGCCAGGTGGAAGTGGCACGTTTTCTTTGCGCTCCTCATTCCAATCCTCCTCTTTGGCATCTTGCCGGGAATCCAGCAGAACAACTTTATTGACGCATTTGAGAACGGTTTCGGGAACACCTTGGGCTCGATTGGAGTTGTGATTGTACTGGGCTCAATCATTGCTGAAGCCCTCAAACACACTGGGGCAATTCAGGTGATAACCCGTTCGATGGTTAATCTGGTCGGCTCCCAGCGGATGCCGCTGGCCCTTACCCTGACCGGCTTTATTATCGGCGTTGCGATTTTTTCCGATGTCGCTTATGTGATTCTCAATCCGCTCGTTCACTCAGCGGCAAAAACCATGGGAGTTGGCATTGCGGTGATGTCCACCGGACTGGTCGGCGCTTTGCAATTGACCCATGCCATCGTGCCGCCGACACCCGGACCACTTGCAGCCGCGGCGCTGGTCGGCGCAGATATCGGAAAGACCATCATCTATGGCAGCATCGCCTGCCTGTTTGGCTCATTGGCTTGCTGGGCGTGGGGAATACTGTTTACCGGTCCGCGCGTCAGCACACCACCGAGTGACGAATTTGAAGGCGTCACCGTCGATGACCTTGACCAGAACAGTCCGCAGGAGTTGCCGAGCACCTTAAGCTCCTATTTACCAATCGTAGTTCCTATCCTGTTGATTGGTGCGCATAGCGTCGTGACGCTGGCGTTTCCTGAAGGACATATGCTGCGTACAGTATTTCTGTACCTGGGATGGCCAGTGGTTGCACTGTCCTTCGGAGTGTGGCTGGCATTTCGCAATATTAAGAACCCGAAAGATCGCGAAAATGCCAAAGATGCCTGGGTAGAAGCTGCCCTGAAAACCTCTGCAATGATTCTCGTGGTGACAGGCCTTGGAGGATCGCTCAGTGCGATTCTGAGAGGAACGCCGGCGGTAGACTTCATCGCCGCATTCTTTAGTGACTATGGTCTGCCAGCAATTTTGTTGCCTTTCGTCATAGGCATTATCGGCAATATGATTACCGGCTCAACAACCGTAGGAGTTATCACCGCTGCATCGCTGGTCTCTCCCATGCTTGGTAGTCTCGCTCTCTCACCGGAAGCGGCTATGCTGGCAGGAGCGAGTGGTTCCGTCATTATCAAGTACGTGAACAGCAGTTATTTTTGGGTCTGTACGTCTCTTTCGAAGCTCAGCGTAACTGACGCCGTGTTCAGCTATGGCGGTGCAACCCTGGTGGGGGGCATCGTCTCCTTTATCACTGTGTGTGTGATGTGGGGACTCGGGCTTATCTGACGGGGGAAGAAGTGCGCTCAACTGTCCAGCGCCATTTGCAGGACTCTGGCAACATGCAGAGCTCGGTGACCTGCTCCATGCAAAATTTGACTCCGGCAGCTGGTGCCATCGGCTACCACTAGCGTGGCTGCATCTAATTTCTCAAGAGCTGGCAACAGACTTAACTCAGCCATCGCCATGCTGTCGTCATAGTGCTCCGCCTCAAAGCCAAAAGATCCGGCCATACCGCAACAAGACGAATCGATCATTTCCACTTCTAGTCCCGGAACCAGTGCCAGGATTTGCCCGACCGGTGTAAGCGCACTGAACGCCTTTTGATGACAGTGCCCGTGAACCATCACCTTTGACTGGGCCAGAGGCCTCAGCTTCAGATCCAGTCTTTCTTCCTGCATTTCCCTGAGCAGGAATTCCTCAAGCAGCCATGTGTTTTTTGCCAGCTCATCAGACTGCTCACTCGGTAGCAGTGCCCGATATTCGTCTCGCAGCGTGAGCAGGCAGGAAGGCTCCAGTCCAATAACAGGAACGCCCCGCTCTACAAAGGGCCAAAGCGACGCGATTGTCCGCCGAACTTCGGTTTTCGCCTCATCAAGAAGCCCGTTACTGATAAACGTACGACCACAACAAAGCGGACGCGGCCCATCCGGTGCTTCGGGTACATGAACGCGATATCCGGCTGCAGTTAACACCGACAGCGCGGCATCTGCATTTTCCGTTTCAAAACACCTATTAAAGGTATCTACCAGCAAGACCACCTCTTTTGTGGTTGACCCCGCTTGCGGATGATGACCCGGATGTCGAAAGTGGTCTGTTCGCCAGGTAGGAAGTTTCCGCCGCGCTGATAAACCGAGCAGTTTTTCAGAGAGGGTTGGCAGCCCGGGAATACGATCCCGCAAATTCAGCAAAGGCGACAGAAATTTGATCTTATGTACATAGCGAGGGAGATAGGCAAACAACCTCTCTCTGAGTGGCAGGCCGTGACGCGAGCGGTAGTGATATAAAAACTCGGTTTTCATCCGGGCCATATCGACCCCTGTCGGACATTCGCGCTTGCATGCCTTACAGCCAACGCAAAGCTGCATGGCGTCATACATTTGCTCTGAAGTAAAGGCGCCCTCGCCCAGCTGACCTGTCAATGCCAGACGCAGACTATTTGCCCGCCCCCGTGTCAGATGCTGCTCCTCACCGGTGATACGGTAAGAGGGACACATGGAGCCATCGTGCGCTTTTCTGCAGGCACCATTGTTATTGCACATTTCAGCCGCACGATCAAAGCCATGCCAGGCTGACCAGTCTAGCTGAGTATCAATGGCAATGGGTTTATAGCCGGGCGGGTAGCGCATGAGTTTTCGGTCGTCCATCTTGTAGGGACGAACGATTTTCCCGGGATTGAAGAGTCCACGCGGATCAAAGAACTGTTTTATTTCCTCAAAATTAGCCACCATTCGATCACCAAACATCGGGCGATGAAATTCGGACCGGGAGATTCCATCTCCATGCTCTCCTGAGTGAGAGCCCTTGTATTGGCGCACCATCTCGAGAGTCTCTTCAACAATCGCCCGCATCTTTGTTGCGCCGTCCTCCTCCTTCATGTTGAGGATAGGTCTGACGTGCAGACAGCCTACGGATGCGTGCGCGTAAAACGTCCCTGAAGTGCCGTGCTTCTCAAAAATCTCAGTCAGTCGGCAAGTGTATTCGGCAAGATCTTCAAGACGCACCGCGCAGTCTTCGATAAAGGAGACGGGTTTTCCATCACTTTTCATCGACATCATGATATTCAAGCCTGATTTTCGTACTTCCCAGACTAGGGCTTGAAATTCGGTATCGGTGGCTTCTACCACGGCATCAGCAAACCCAAGATCTCCCATCAACTCATTGAGTTGACGCAGACTCTTTAGCTGTTCAGCCAGATCCGCACCGGCGAACTCAACCAGCAAGAGCGCCTGCGGCTCTCCCTTTACAAAGCGCTCGACCGTTGGTGCAAACAGAGGAATGTCCCGCGCCAGATCAATCATCGTGCGATCAACCAGTTCAACCGCCGCCGGATTGAGTTTCACAATGTGCTGTGTGCAATCCATTGCCGAATAAAAGCTCGGGAAGTGGCAGATCCCGAGAACCTTATGAGACGGGAGAGGTTGCAGATTGAGATGAACACGCTGAAAGAAACCCAGCGTGCCTTCAGAACCTACCAGAAGGTGGCCAAAATTGGGCTGTTCCTGAATCAGCGCATCAATATTGTAGCCACCCACTCTTCGCAGCAGATCGGGGAATCGATTGGTAATTTCCTCGGCCTGGCGCTTTCCCAGATCCAAGAGCCCTCTCAGTAAATAGTCCGGAATGGCAGGCGTCAGCAAACTGCCATTTGATGGCCCGAAATGAACCTTACTGCCATCAGCGAGCAGGGCCTCGACGCTAAGCACGTTGTGCACCATATTGCCATAACGAATCGAGCGAGCCCCGCAGCTGTTATTCCCAGTCATGCCGCCTATGGTCGCGCGATTTGCCGTGGAGACATCAACCGGATAGAACAATCCATGAGGCTTGAGGAAACGATTGAGATGATCCAGCACCATGCCTGGCTGGACACATGCGGTACGTCTCTTTGGATCGAACGTCAGTAACTGATTGAGATGACAAGTGGTATCAAGAACGAGTGCCTCGCCAACTGTCTGGCCATTCTGTGAGGTCCCGCCTCCTCTGGGCAGTACAGGCACCCCATATTCAGAAGCGAGCTGCACCGCAACTTCTACATCCTCCTCTCCATCCGGAATGACGACGCCAAGGGGCGTTAACTGATAGATCGAGGCGTCGGTGCTGTACCTGCCCCGACTGAACGCATCAAACAAGACTTCGCCGCGAAGGTTGTCTCGTAATCGACGTTGTAGGGTATTTAGCGACTCATTGATCAAGGCTTGCTCGCGTAATATCCGTCGCTGATTTAGGAGCATTTGTAATCGATCCCATTTCAGGCAGAGGGAGAGCATCCACGATGCTTTACAACCTTCGCCAGGTCAGGGTAGCCGTCGTGCGGCCTGAAGCGTTTTTTATCGAAAGTCGCAGAAGGTCGCCTTCGAACTCATAGGAGCGGATATTATCTCCGCCAACCCAACTGGGCATGAGGGGCGAGCCCTCTACGTGGTGGATTACAACTTTCTTTTCGTCATCTACCGTGACCTTGCCCCAGTAGGCAAACCCTCCGGTCAGCCTGCTGCCAGCTTCGCGCTCACGCTCTGGCAAGCCGCTTGGCATCCCAAGACCTGACATATTGCCAGCCCTGTCATAGCTCAGCCTGCCCACATATCCCATGTCGACCGCCGGTCCAGCCTCCGGGAAGGTCATATAACTGATCAATGTGTAGTCTCCAACTAATCGCTCCGCGTCCGTTTGTGTCTGACCGACAGCAGTCAAAGGCCAGGCAAGCATGCAGAGCATCAAAGCATGGTCGAGGGCCCGGGAAAATCGACTTAATGCCGCAGCAGCTGTTTTCATAGAATTCTGGCCTCAGTAGCCCACCGCCCCGCCATCTCCACGCCGTGAATCCGCCGCCCCGAGGAAGAGTTCTTGATCACGATCGTAGTAAACCCCCATAGCGGCCCCCTGGGAAGAACGCTCCCTGGTCTGGTGGCCCCGATTCCGGTAACTGTTCAGGGTGTCGGCAGAGAGCGCATTGGATTCAACACTGGTGATGTCGGGCAGCCACTGATGGTGAATTCTTCCAGCCTCAATGGCCTCGGCAATATTAAAACCATGATCAATCACATTCAGTATCACCTGCATGGTGGTATTGATGATGGTTTTGCCTCCCGGACTGCCGACTGCGAAGAGCGGCTTTCCATCACGCGCAACGATGGTTGGGGTCATACTCGAGAGAGGCCGCTTTTCCGCAGCAACCAGGTTTGGCGTAGTGCCAATCTGACCGCGTAGATCCGTTTCACCGGGCACTGCATTGAAATCGCCGAGCTCATTGTTCAGCAAGTATCCTCCACCCGAAACAGTGATGGCAGAACCATAACCGAATTCCAGCGTGTAAGTCAGGCTTACCATATTACCGTCTTTGTCTACCACAGAAAAATGAGTTGTTTCTTCCGATTCATAAAGCTGAGCAAACAACTCAGGGTTGCTTTCTGATTTGTGGGTCATATCGATAGAGGCACGCAATTCGCTCGCGTAGTCTTTGTCGAGCAAGCGATCCAAAGGCATGGCCTCGTTGAAGTCAGGGTCACCAAGATGCTCTGCCCGATCGGAGTAGGCCCTGCGCATGGACTCCGTCAACACATGCAGGTAATCCGCAGAATTGTGTCCCATGGCAGCCAGATCAAAGCCCTCCAGTATGTTCAGCATTTGCACAATTCCCACGCCACCGGAGCTGGGGGGTGGCATACTAACTATGTCATAACCCCGATAATTGCCGCGAATCGGCTCTCGTTCTTTCGCCTCGTAGGCTGCAAGATCTTCTTCTGTGATCAGCCCGCCGATGTCCGCCATAAAATCAGCAAACCGCTCTGCATTTTCTCCCTGATAAAAGCCATCCGCACCGTGATCCCTGATAAGCTCCAGGGTATGCGCCAAATCGGGTTGTACCCATGTCTCACCAAGGCGGTAGACGGAGCCATCTGGTTTGAAGAATTTTCGGGCAGAAGCCGGATACTGTCGTAAGCGGCTGGCGCTTCTTTCAAATCCCGTTTGCAAAGAATAGGTCAGCGGAATGCCGTCGCGGGCAAGCTCCACGGCAGGCTGCACCAACTCCGACCAAGCCATCGATCCCAAACGCTGATGAGCCAGATATAGACCTGCCACCGTGCCCGGCACACCGACCGCAAGCGGGCCGAAATGATTAGAGTTGTTCGCCACTTTGCCATCGAGGCCCAGATACATACGCTCTGTTGCGGCCATCGGCGCCTTTTCTCGGAAATCAAAAGCAGTCGCCATGCCATCGTCACCGTGATACACGAGAAACCCGCCACCGCCGATGTTTCCGGCTGAGGGCCAAGTAACGGCCAATGCGAACGCCGTAGCGATCGCCGCGTCCACGGCATTCCCACCGGCCTGCAGCGTGCTGGCACCGACTTCTGATGCGAGCATGGACGCGCTGCTGACCATGCCATTTTTGGCATAAACGGGAGTGCGACCTCCAGCTCCAAAGGACGGGTGAATCACAGATAAACTGCAAACCAATAGGAAGGCCAGCGAGCCGACCGAGAACCTTCGGACCGTCCCCATAGTTATAAAGATCACGCACATAATTAACTCAATCTGATCAGTAGGTTATAAATAAAGAGCTGAATCGGAATTCCCCGACAGGCTAGTGTAAGTCAGGGACTCTGCTCGATCAAACTCACCATTGTCAAGGCGGTCAGCGCAGTGCTAAGTTGCCAAGACAAAGCTAGGCGATTCGCCTTTGTCCGTATCCTTTTGAAGCGTAAATTGCGCGAACAGTCTGACGACCCGGGAAAAGCGTCCGGTGACCATGCAACACAAAGAAACTCTATGACAAAAAAAGACGCCATCATCGAGCCGCTAGTCTTCCAGTCAAAACCGGCGGAGCAAATGCAAAAGTCTGCCCGCGAGTTTTACGAAACCGTGCGGACGCGCAGAACTGTCCGGGAATTTTCAGATAATCCGGTTCCTCGGGAGGTCATAGAAAATTGTTTGCGCGCGGCGGGTACAGCACCTAGTGGAGCCAATCGACAACCCTGGCATTTTTCGGTGGTTAGCGATCCGGAACTTAAACGAAAGATTCGCGTAGGGGCCGAAGCCGAAGAAAGAGAGTTTTATACCTCAAGGGCACCACAGGATTGGCTGGACGCCCTGGCGCCTCTCGGTACTGACGCCAACAAGCCCTTTCTCGAGGCTGCGCCCTACTTGATCGTCATCTTCGGAGAAAAATCCAGCAAAGACCAAAACGGTGCCAAACTGAAAAACTATTACGTTAGTGAATCTGTGGGAATTGCGACCGGCGTCTTGATCACAGCGTTGCACACCGCCGGGCTGGCTACCTTGACCCATACGCCCGCGCCCATGAAATTTCTAAACCAACTGGTCGGCAGACCACCATCGGAAAAACCCTATATGATCCTCGTTACCGGGTTCCCGGCAGTGGGGTCAAAAGTCCCTGCCATTGGCCGTAAATCCTTGGACGACATTGCGAGCTTTCTCTGAAACTAAAGCAAGCCAACCTCTGATAGTGATTCAATGCAGAGTCTCTCAGTAGTCAAATACTCGCCACAGCATGCATAAAAAACCCGGGTAGTGGCCCGGGTTTTTTGGATGTCGTTACTGCGGAGGATTGCCGATCGGCGTCCCTTCTTTACGCCATTCGCCGTATAGATACTCTTCAGCGAACTCAGCACACTTAAATTCGAGCAGCTGATAGTTCTCTGCGACATGGCGGTACAGCGGAAAACTGACCTTCCAGGGCTGCGTGAAAGTATTCGGGTCCGTCATGCTAGCCTCGTACTGCACGTGATTGGGGCCCATCGGTGTCCAGCGCTCTTCAACGACCATCTCCCAGCTATGGTGATTGCCCGCTCTGTCAAACCAGGTATCAGGCATTTGACCGGTCACTCTCACCACTAGCGTATCCCCATCCCACTCGGCATTCGAGTGTCCCATCCAGGCATCCACCTGCGACTGGATCTCGGGCTGATCCACGTACAGTATCCGATTGGATTCGGCAAATTCATAGGCAACTAAGATCACGTCCGTCGACTGCACAATCTGGAAAGGAAATGGCAGGTAGTTGGCACGAGGCACTCCCGGCATGTAACACTTAGTCAGCGGATCTTTGTTGATCGCATCGATCCGATTTTCATCTCGCTGGCGCCGCGCAGGCTCGGTGTAGGGAATTCGGCCCCCCTCAACGATACCCTGACTGCCTGGAATAGCAGAGAGCGCACCCATCTGGCCAGGATGAGGGCCGTAGGCAGCAGCATGGGGCTCTATGTCATAGTGCGCCTTTGTCATCGCCTGCCAGATTCCGCTGAAATCAGGCTTGCCTGACGGCGTCCTCGGGAACTCATCCAACTGAGCACTGACACTAGCAGCGTATAGGCTCAATACCAGTGCACTTAGCATTTTGTATTTCAGATTATCCATTGCTAAACCTTTTCTCCCTAATATAAGTTTGATCGACCTAGCTATCGTCGCCAGCGCGCTGTTCGGCCATGCGTTCGCCCCGAAGAATATTCTCCATTCCATAGTTACCTTCGTGACAGGCATATTCATAGATCTGTCCGGCCACTTTAGTCATCGGGACAATCGCAGTAATCTTGTCAGTAAAAGTAGTCGGATCGTCGATTGTGAATTCATAGTTAACTGTATCGAAGGCCGTGCGGGTAAACCGCTCTGTCAAAACCATGTCGTAGTTGGTACCTGCGCTGTTGAATGTTTGTCGATACCCGTTGAAATTTCGCGTTTGCACAACCAACGAGTCCCCCTCCCACCAACCTCGGGAGTCCCCCGACCAGAGACGAATGTCCTGATTAAGAGCGGGAGCTTCAACCAAGGGCACAATCCGGGCGTCATGGATCATCTCCGTGAATATCACGGCGGTGTCCTGGTTCTGAACAATCTGCATATTATTATTGTAGAGACTCGGTACGAAAGGGGGGCCTGAGTTGAATCCTACGATGCAGCGTTCGGACAGTCCTCTATCTTCCGGGCCATCCTTTCCAATCCCACCGACGGCATACCGCACAGGACGAGAGCCGGGAATATCTGGACCGATGCCGCCAAAGGCCTTTGGCGCCCCTTCAACAGTAGGAGGCACCCGCCCATTCTCAGGGTAAACAATATGCGAGGTTCGGACAGTGTCGCCAAGACCAGCAACTTCAAACCAGAAATCATTATATCCGAGTACATAATCTATAACAGGTGGAGCGTCAGGATCGACTACGCGCTTCGCGGCAGCGGCATCGGCAGCAGCTGCCCTACGTGCCTGCCGCTCGACCGCTTCCTCGATTTGTTTTGCGGTCAGAAACTCTTGAGTGCCGTAGCTGGTGGGTCGCTGCATGGGTGTGTTGGAACTGAAATTCCATACCCCTTGTAGATCGGGCTGACCCCATTCCGTTCTGGGAACCTCGTAATCCGTTTGCGCCTGCGCGCCGTCCAGCAGCGCGACACAGCATGCCGTTGCCAGGGCCGTGGATAAGAATCGCTCTTTAATATTCATGCGTAGTATTCCGGAACAGTCATGGAGAAACTCTAAAGTAGAGCTTTGCCTAAGAATAATCAATAGGACTGGCCGGCGCTCACCGCACGACCGTGTAACTTGATCGCATATGGAAGGACTCCGCGAGGCTTACTGCTGCCGCGTGTAACGGGTCAGCAAGCTGGAAGTATCCCAGCGACCACCACCAGCCGTCTGAATCTCTTGGTAAAAGCTATCTACTAGGGCAGTGGCGGGTAATTCTGCCCCGTTTTTAGCAGCCTCAGCTAGCGCTATTCCCAGATCTTTTCGCATCCAGTCGACAGCAAAACCAAATTCATACTGATCCTGCAGCATCGTCTGATATCTATTTTCCATCTGCCAGGAGCCCGCCGCGCCCTTGGAGATTGTCTCTATTAATGCCTCCCCCTCGAGGCCTGCTTTCATGGCGAAGCTCAAGCCTTCAGCCAACCCCTGCAGCACGCCGGCGATACAGATCTGATTGACCATCTTTGCTAATTGTCCATGGCCCGCCGGTCCAAGCAGCCTGCTGAATCTCGAGTAGCAGTCGATGACTGGCTTCGCCAGATCAAAAGTAAACTGGTCACCGCCAACCATCACGGTGAGCGCGCCATTCTCGGCACCCGCCTGTCCACCGGAAACCGGCGCATCCAGAAATTGTTTACCTTGCTGTTGAGCTACCCCAGCCAGCTCCCGCGCCAGCTCGGCAGAAGCCGTTGTGTGATCAACCAGAATCGCTCCGGGCTTCATGGCAGCGAGCGCACCGTTCTCACCCAGCACCACGGCACGAACATCATCATCATTCCCCACACAGACCAGCACTACATCGGCATTCTTTGCAGCCTCCGCGGGCGTGGGCGCCACATCACCCCCATACTCAGCGCACCATTGCTCAGCACGGACAGCATTCCGGTTAAAAACACAGAGCTCGAGGCCAGCGCGGAGCACATGTCCCGCCATGGGGTATCCCATCACCCCCAGTCCGATAAATGCAACTTTCATGTCTACTCCTTCCATTATTGCGCAACAGTTTGAACGAGAAACTGCCAAGTGTGAAAGATAACTACGTTCCAGTCAGCTAAGACACCCAGCCCTGCTTCAGAAACATAATCACTTCTTCCAAACTTTGGAACCTGCTGTAAGGGTTTTTACCAAGACATCTGGCGGCAATAGCATTAAGCAGGATCAGCACTTGGTGTTTAACCACAGCAGCGGCGTATGCTGGCTCTTGGTTTAGCATTGATTCGACCATCTCATGCTCAAGCAATTTTCACCATGCGCGGGCTTTTCAACGAACAGGATACCTTAAAGCACAGCGCAAAGGCTGAAAATATTCGTCCGATGTTTAATTGAAGGATCCTGTTTCAATTGCTCAGGCGACGCAGTGAAACAAATATTGCCGGGATCATCGCGACCTCATTCATAGGTGAAGACGGTATTCCATAGCTGCAGCGTGGCAGTAGATCTTGCATCATGGGTAAGCCGCTTTCGTTCAATCTCATCAGCGGCGAACTCAAGCATAGGCGTTTTGGAACAAACAAAGCCTGATAAATGCAGGTTCTGCAGGATTTGAAGAGGGATTTGTCCAGTAGTGCGGCGGCATAAAGCCAGCAAACAACTTCCGCCCTGATAACTATGCACAGCCTACCGCCCCTAGGTAGCACTCATGGCGCAGTTAGCTTCAATAGGACATTCACTGAGCGCGGGGTCAGTTTCAGGTATACTGAGAGTTCAGTCTGGGAAACGACACGACACATTTTATCTTTCATGAGTAACAGCCAGATTAGCAAGACGCGAGAAACTGAGTTCCCCGTGCGCTACGCAGAGACAGATGCCATGGGCGTGGTTCATCATGCCAACTATCTGGTCTACTTCGAAGAAGGGCGCAGTCAATATATGCGCGATCTGGGCAGCGATTATGCACTGATTGAAGCCAGCGGCTATCGGCTCCCCGTCGCTGAGGCCAAGTTGCGCTACGTCGGCAGCAGCCGCTATGGCGAACGAGTCCGCATCCGCACCTGTATTGGCGAAAACAGGAGCCGCAGACTTACATTCCATTATGAGGTGATAGCTCCTGAATCCCAGGATATTTTGGTGACAGGATATACCCGGCACATCTGGACTGATGTCGATGGCAAAGTAACTCGTGTACCGGAAATCTGGCGCGAACTCGTCGGTTGCAAACAGGCCTCCCCCCTGTGATGAATAACGCCTGCTGCCGGATATTTAAATATGGCCTGATCGGCGCTTTAGCGTTGGCTTGCGGTACTGGGCTGACACAGAATTTTGCGCCAGTAGCTGAGAATGTCTCTTTTGATCAGGTGCAAACACTACCCTATCGGGAACCTGATGCAATGGTTGCCTATGGCGACAATGGGCTGCAGTATGGACTCCTGTGGGTGCCTGACACAAACGCAGACGCACCTCTGGTGATCCTTATACACGGAGGTTGCTGGCTGAACAGTTTCGACGTCAATCACTCACGTCCGCTCGCGACTGCCCTGAGCTACGCTGGGTTCGCAGTCTGGTCACTTGAATATCGACGCACCGGAGATCCTGGAGGCGGATGGCCCGGCACCCTTGAGGACATCCAGCTTGCGTTGTCAAAGCTTGAACTCCTTTCCTCATACCCCATTAATCTGTCGAGCGTCGCCGTTGCTGGTCACTCCGCAGGCGGTCACCTGGCGCTGATGGCCGCCGCAGGCCTGACCCCGGTGAAGGCAGTCATCGGGCTGGCGGCAATCGTAGACATGGAGACTTACAGCAGAGGAGCCAATAGCTGTCAGACTGCGGGGCCTGCTTTTATCGGAGTCTCCTTTGACGATGAGCCAGAGCTTTACGCCTTGGCGAATCCGGTGAAGCGAGCGCTGAACCCGGCCAGCATACTGCTGCATGGCGACAATGACGAGATCGTGCCGCTCGACCATTTCCCGCAAGACCTTCTGCCTATTTCAATTGTCGCAGGCGCCGGCCATTTTGACTGGATACATCCCGGCACGCCGGCTTACCACCTGTTTTTAGGCACGCTCAAATTCCGGCTCGCCCAATGACTGAAGACGACATCATGAAATGCGATACAGCGGACCCTCTCGCGACACATCGCCGGCATTTTGAATTGCCGGCTGATACGATCTATCTCAATGGCAATTCTTTGGGGCCACTGAGCACGGCGTCAAAGCAGCGTGTCCGGGAAGTGGTCGAGTCACAATGGGGCAATGACTTGATCTCCAGCTGGAACAAGCACAAATGGATTGATCTGCCAGTGACCGTGGGCGAGAAGATTGCACCACTGATCGGCGCAGCACCGGGTCAGGTTCTGTGCTGCGATTCTGTTTCAGTAAATTTATTTAAATTGCTGTCAGCCGCATTGACCGGCAGAAGGAGCGAGCGCACCGTCATCTTGAGCCAGCGAGACAATTTTCCGTCGGATCTGTATATCGCTGAAGGGCTGATAACCCTGTTACGTGAACACGGCATCAGCGCTGAGCTCCGACTGGTTGCTGCGGAGAATCTGGAAGAGAGCATCGCCCAATCAGCGGATGTTTTACTACTCACCCATGTCAATTTCCGAACTGGTAGAGTGCATGACATGCAGCGGCTGACTGCGCTGGCACATGATCATGATTTGCAGGTCATCTGGGATCTATCCCACAGTGCGGGCGTAATGGCACTGGCGCTGGATGACTGTGAGGTAGATTTCGCAGTTGGCTGTGGCTATAAATTTCTTAACGGAGGACCGGGTGCCCCTGCGTTTCTTTATGTCGCCTCACGACTTCAGGCCAAGCTTCAGAATCCCTTGCAGGGGTGGATGGGCCACAGGCACCCCTTTGCATTCGAACTGGAGTATGCGCCTGACGTAGGCATAAACCAACTGCAAACCGGCACGCCCTGCATTTTATCCATGTCAGCACTGGATGCTGCTCTTTCATGCTTTGAGGGACTTACTGCCATCCAGCTCCGGGAAAAGTCGCTTGCCTTGAGTGCAATGTTTATGTCCCTTCTCGAAGGAGATCCAACCTATGAGTCGCTTACTCTAGTCTCTCCGAGAGAATCTAAGCAGCGAGGTGCCCAGCTGAGCTTTTCCCACAACGACGCTTTCCCAATCAGCCAGGCGTTGATCGAGGCAGGAGTCATAGTAGATTTTCGTGCACCAAACCTGATTAGGCTGGGGTTTTCGCCTTTGTTTCTGTCTTTTGGCGAAGTGGCCAGAAGTGCTGCTATTCTCAAGCAGATACTTTTAGAGGGCCGATTCAGGCAGGAGCGCTTTTCTGTCAGAGCTAAGGTGACTTGATCAATGTCCGTGCTGAATCGTCAGTGATGCTTGATCGCAGTCCAGTCCATTTCCTTCGACTGATAATGTAAGTAACTGACAAAATTATTTTTCTTATGACGAGCATCGAACTATTATTATCTGATACGTATTGTGATCTGCTCTCCTGTCACTAAAACGATCTGGATCATCGCACAGACCGGTAGGTACAGTTAAACTGAGCCCCATGAAAAGCCAAATTCATTCCATCAAAGTTGCAGCATCCAAAGCATTGACCAAGCTGGTGATGCGGGCTCTGGCCAGTGCGCGTTCAGAATTCGAAGCGCGAGCGTCTCGGACCGTCGGATTAGAGCCCCCTGACATCGGTAAAGAGGCTGAAAGCATAGGCAAGCGCTTCATGGAAAACCTCAACGGCTACTTTGACGAAATCGGTGTTCCGGCAAGCACCCATACAGAAGCAGAGACCGAAAAATTTGAAGACCTGAACCAGATCGACCACGATCATCTCGAAGCAATGGTAGCAATGGAAGAGATGATCAAACAGCGTGGCACATCTGACATTGCCGGCATGCGCAACTTCACGGCAAGACTGGAGTCACTGCTGCCTGGCATTCGTGTCGATGAGGCCAACAATCCTATTGACCCTGATCAAATCGGGGACTGTTTTTATGAAGCGATCAAGCCTCTGGAACTTGACGCCCAGCATCTGCTTATAATTTATCGGGAGTTCGACCTATCTGTCTTGGGGGAGTTGGAGACTGTCGTAGCTAAAAGCAACGCCATGCTGGCGAGCATGGGTGTTATGCCGGATCTGGAGACAGCCGTGCAAATCTCGGCGAAACCTGCAGAAATGTCTGTCATTGATCCTCAAGAGCCATTATCCCAGCAGATCGGAGAGCAGCCGAAAGCTGAAAACGAACTGGAACGGCCGAATTATGCGGGCG
>PBTW01000106.1 GCA_002729315.1 Gammaproteobacteria bacterium | reverse complement strand
TCGACGTGCTGCCGGCGGCGTTTTCCAAAGCATAACCGCGCTCTGCCCATTCAAAAATCGAATGCCCAGGCTTCTTGACGTTTGTATAGCCCAGAGAAGCCAGCTCTTCGGCCACAGCCGCTTACCGATATCCCACGGAGCAGCACACGACAATGGGCTCGACGTAATCTGGAAAAGCAGCAGCAATGGCCCCTGCGGTTGCAATTATGAGCCTTGGGAATATGACTCACGTCATACTCATCGGGGCGCCTGACATCAATTATCGTTGGCTCAAAATTGAGTTGCGCTTCGGCCAGAAGGCTTTCGGTGGAGACGAACTCCATTGCAGGAAAAGCTCTGACAACTTTCCGGTCAACTGTCTGCCAGTCCACACCAAACAGGCCCATGAAAAATGAAGACAAAGACATGCCAACCAGCACTTTCAGCATACGCAATCAAGATTCTTTGCACGCTGACACCAAAGATGGGGCAGTCAAACCTCTGCCCTACTTTCTGCCTGACCCGTAAAGAGCTATTCTCATGCTGCCGCAGCGCGTTCACTCAGCAGCTGACTGGCGGCTCCCATGAACGCGTTGAGAGAAGAGGCGATGATATCTTTACTGATGGCGACACCACTGTGCCTCTGCCCTTCACATCGAATCTGAATATAGGTCACTGCCTCGGCATCGGCGCCCTGACCCAGCGCGTGCTCACCATACTCCATGATTTCAAAATCAAGCTTAATGGCATCCTTGAGCGCTTCAACAAACGCATCGAGCACACCGTCACCCTCACCGTTGATCGCGATCATCTCCCCCATGTAGTTAAGCTTAGCGACAAACGTTTCACGCCCTTCGTGTTTGGCAATGGTGAAGTCTTCCAGACTCAGGGCCTTCGCGTTATCGAGATAGTGGTTGTTGAATAAGGTCCATATCTGGTCAGGGCTAATCTCCTGTCCGGTATCCTCAGTCACTTTTTGCACGACCCGACTGAATTCGATCTGCAGCCAGCGCGGTAACTGGAAGCCGAACTTGTTTGCCAGCACATAGGCAACACCACCCTTACCGGATTGACTGTTTACCCGAATCACATCCTGATAGGTACGCCCGATATCGCGGGGATCTATGGGTAGATAGGCAATTTCCCATGGGGTTCCCTCTTCATAGATATCCAGGCATTTTTTGATTGCATCCTGATGGGAACCGGAAAACGCGGTAAAAACTAGATCGCCCGAGTAGGCCTGACGAGGGTGCACGTCAATCTGTGTGCATTCTCTGACCACCGAAACGATGCGATCCATGTCATGCAGATCAAGGCCCGGGTCGATACCCTGACTGTAAAGATTCATCGCCATTATCACGATGTCCATGTTGCCGGTACGCTCACCGTTGCCAAGCAAAGTTCCTTCAACCCGCTGAGCACCCGCCATCACTGCAAGCTCCGCAGCAGCGACTGCCGAGGCCCGGTCATTGTGGGTATGCAAACTGACGATCACCGAATCGCGATTTTTCAGCTTCCGACAGAAATACTCTATTTGATCAGCATAAACATTCGGAGTGGCCATCTCTACTGTTGCAGGAAGGTTGATGATAGCTGGATTTTCCGGAGTCGGCTGCCAGACAGTATTCACCGCATCACAGACCTCGACCGCAAAATCCACCTCTGTGCCGGTAAAACTTTCCGGAGAGTACTGAAATACCCATTCTGTTTTTGGAGCCAGTTCCGCGCAACGTTTCACTTCGATTGCCCCTGCTACCGCAATGTCAATGATGCCGGCTTCATCCGTTTTAAACACCTTTTCACGCTGCACAGTCGACGTTGAGTTGTAAACGTGCAGAATCGCTCTGCGAGCGCCACGCAGGGATTCAAAGGTTCGCTGAATCAATTCTGGTCGGGCTTGGGTCAGCACCTGAATGGTGACGTCATCAGGCACACGATTTTCTTCAATCAAACAACGCACAAAATCAAAGTCTGGCTGGGAAGCAGCCGGAAATCCGACTTCGATCTCCTTGAACCCGACTTCAACCAGCAACTCAAACATCTTCTTTTTCTGTTCAACCGACATAGGTTCAATCAAAGCCTGATTACCGTCCCGAAGATCCACACTGCACCAGATGGGCGCGGATTTGATGACCCGATCCGGCCAAGTTCTGTCGCTAAGACCAATCGGCTGAAACGGTTTGTATTTATTGTGATCGAATCGGCTGCTTGGCATTAGGATCGCTACCCCATTCTGTATCGAAAACGAAGTGCCCGGATCAAGACCACTTGTCCGGACGCTATAGAAGAAAAGACCCTCTGATTGCATGTTTTCAGGAGCCCGCGCTGTCACACTGCCGCGTGATTAACCTGTTTCCAGCGATTTCCTCGTGAGAAAGCCACTACCGGGTTCCGGCATCTTGTGAATGCTGAACCCGTTCAAGAAAGAGTAACCATGGTAATAAAGCTGGATTAGCATTTCTACTCATACTTTCTAATATTTATCCGTTTAAGTGGATAATTTGTCTAATTAAGCTGCATTAATTAGTTTAATATACTAATTTAGATAAATTTTGTAGATAAATTACAGACTCGATCCACGGATCGCAGCCCGGGGCATTGTAAATGAAACTGGACAAACTAGATAAACGCATTTTGCGAGAAATACAGTGGGATGGAACTATTACCAACCTCGAGCTGGCAGAACGGATTGGCCTGTCACCTTCCCCCTGCGCGAGACGGGTTAAACAGCTTGAGGATGCCGGGATTATCCTCGGCAGAGTCACCCTGCTGGACCCCAAGAAACTTGATTTAAAACTGACCGCACTAATTCAAATCAGCATGGACCGACATACCCCTGATCGTTTCGAAAAATTTGAAGAGCGAATCGCATCTTACGCGGAAGTGATTGAATGCCTGCTCATCACCGGACAGTCAGCTGACTACCAACTGAAGGTCGTAGTGCCGGACATGGAGTACTACCAGGAATTTCTGCTAAACAAGATCACCCGCATCGACGGTGTAACCGACGTGCATTCCAGCTTTATGCTGCGCGAGGTTCAAAATACCACTGCTTTGCCCCTCGATCATATTGCATCACAGTAACCGAATATCGACTCTCATGATTCCGGAAAGAAATGTTTAATCTTATTTTTGTAGGAACGGCTCATTTTTAGAGTCGAGCCACCAATGAGAGTGAGGTAATACTCCCCGTTCATGTGAGAGGATACTTTATCCACCCTCTCAAGATTGACAATCGTCGAGCGATGCACCCGTTGGAAAACTGAAGCGTCTAATTTGGATTCCAGCTCTTTCATGGTTGTCCGCATGATGTGAGTCTGATTTCCCACATGAACACACATGTAATCGCCGGCCGCGTCAATCCAGTCAATATCCCTGATCGACACAAAGCTAGTTGAAGAGCCATCTTTGATCGCCAGGCGATCAATCCGATGCTCCAACATGTGATCGGTCAACAGAACGTCTCTGATAGCATCTTCTGATTTTCCGGATAGCGAAACCACCATTTCCAACAGCTTGTGCTTGTCCGCAGAGGCTGTTCGCCCCGCTTTGCGCTCAAGGCATCTGTCGACTGCAGCCTGCAGTCGGTCCTGCTCCACCGGCTTCAACAGGTAGTCGACGGCATGAAACTGAAAGGCATCAATCGCAAACGCATCAAATGCGGTGACAAAAACCAGCATCGGCATCGCATCTCCCTGAATTTGACCGATCAGATCGAATCCCGATATTCCGGGCATCTGGATGTCAAGAAACACGACGTCCGGCTCATACGCGGTAATAGCGCGGAGGGCAGCCCTACCGTTTTCGCATTGTTCAAGAATGTCAACAGAACCGAGCGCTTCAAGCCGCAGAGCCAGCCCCTCTCGCGCAAGCTTCTCATCATCCACAACCAATGCAGTCAGAGAAAAGGTCTCACCCTGTGGCATAGGGGATCCGAATCTTAACCGCGAGCCCTCGTAGCGGCTCATTGAAAAAAGTCAGAGAGTGGTGAACGCTGTACATTTCAGCCAACCGGCTTCTGATATTGCTCACCCCCACTCCGTTTGAGAAAGAAAATTGCGTGTCGCTCTCCTGCTCTGCCGACAAACCAGGTCCGTCGTCGATCACGGTAATCTCCAGGGCTTCGCCCGCTTTGGCAGCATAAATGCTGATTGTCCCGCCCTGTTCCAGCTTGGAGATGCCATGCTTGATCGAATTTTCGATCACTGGCTGCAGCAGCATACTGGGCACAAGCCCCTGACCAGCCTCATCAGGCACTTCGATGTCGATTTTCAGTCGGTCGCCAAACCTCACCCTCTCTATATCAAGATAAAGCTGACAGGTTTTTAACTCCTGCGCCAGGCTGACCCGATCAAGCGGTGAGTGATCGAG
Source organism: Gammaproteobacteria bacterium (assembly GCA_002729315.1). Classification (GTDB taxonomy): domain Bacteria; phylum Pseudomonadota; class Gammaproteobacteria; order Pseudomonadales; family Pseudohongiellaceae; genus UBA9145. The sequence continues at coordinate 8,025 of PBTW01000106.1, read as the reverse complement.
CGAATAGCGGAGAAACTGACTAAGCTTAGTCAGCATTTCATTGGCAGGCTCGGTCGCTTGCGACAGCACCAGCGTTGAAATCGCATTCAGAGTATTGAACAGAAAATGCGGATTCAGCTGATAGCGCAGCATCAACAGCTGCGCCTCGCTGGCCAAAGCTTCGGAGCGCAGGCTTTTCTCTTTCTCAGCCTGCAATAACTGATAATATTTGATAATGATATAAAGCGCGCTCCAGGACAGCATGAGCGGAAACGAAGATATGAATAGATCATCAAAGAGCTCTCCAGCACTTGCTGTGCGAGGATCCAGGAACTCACCGAATGGCAGCAAAGCGATGCTATTGCGGAAGGGTTGCCAGATCGCCGCCGCCGCCAAAGACCCGGCCCAGGTGACCAGAAAACGCACGACAAAACCCCGCTCCCAGATCAGTCGGTGCAGTGCGCGCAGGCCGTTAGTCAGCATCATGCCTATTAACGCAATCAGCATCCAACAGAGGATTCGCGGGATCAGGAACTCAGGATAGACAAACAGGTCCCCGAAGGACAACAGTGCAACCCAAATTGACCAACCCAGAGCCTGAAAAATCCAGAACTGACTGCGTTTACTCAGGGTAATCGGATTGCTTGTCATCGGAGGCGTGTTATCAAGACAGCGCTTATGTGATTTCCACTAGGGAAGCAACTCGGCAATCGCGTCTCTTTCTTCTTTAAGCTCAGTCTCGGTCTTGTCCATCAATTGCTGGCTGAACGTATTCACATCAAGACCGGTCACAATCTCGTAGCTTCCGACTGAGCAAGTTACCGGGAATGAGTAAATAAGCCCCTTCTCCACCCCGTAACTGCCATCACTGTAAATCCCCATGCTGACGGTCTTACCCGCTGTCCCCAGCGCCCAGTCCCGCATATGCTCGATTGCTGCATTGGCGGCAGACGCTGCCGAAGATGCCCCCCTCGCCTTGATGATGGATGCGCCACGCTGCTGCACAGTGGGAATAAACTCATTGACGGTCCATTCCTCAGCCACCAAATCCATCGCTGCCGTTCCGGCGACAGAGCAGTGATGAATGTCGGGATATTGCGTGGCAGAGTGGTTGCCCCAGATTATCATACCATCCACCTCAGTGCTGTGCTTGCCGGTCTCTGAAGCGAGCTGGGAAATGGCGCGGTTGTGGTCAAGCCGCGTCATCGCGGTGAACTGACCGGGATCGAGGTCTGGCGCATTCCGATAGGCAATCAGGGCATTTGTATTCGCGGGGTTGCCCACTACCAACACTTTGACATCGCGACTGGCGACTGTATTGATAGCGGCACCCTGTTCGGAAAAAATTCTGGCATTTGCCTCAAGCAGATCCTTGCGTTCCATACCGGGCCCACGAGGTTTGGCACCAACCAGCAGGCAGTAATCTGCGTCCTTAAATGCCACCGTCGGATCGTCTGTCGCTACAATGTCGGCGACCAGCGGAAAGGCGCAATCTTCGATTTCCATTACTGTGCCTTTCAGCGCCTCTAGCGCCGGAGTAATTTCCAGCAGCTGCAGAATAACGGGCTGATCGGCGCCCAGCATTTCTCCAGCCGCAACGCGGAACAAAAGGGAATAACTGATCTGACCAGCTGCGCCGGTTACGGCAACTCGCACAGGTGCTTTCATGGCAGGTAGTGTCCTTATAAGTTACTAAAGGTGTATTCTGCGAATTATAGCAGAATCTTTGCTGCTTTTCAGAGCTCAGACTACTCGCGACAAAAACCGGTTCCTCAGTAAATGAACATAGCATCGCCATAGCTGAAGAAACGATATTCTTCCTTGACGGCTTCTTGGTAAGCGTCAAGTACCTTTTTTTGCGAGCAAAAAGCACTCACTAGCATCAGCAAAGTGGACTCTGGCAAATGAAAGTTGGTGATCATTGCATCGACCAGCTTAAACTCATAGCCTGGATAGATAAAAATGTCTGTCTCACCGGAAAAGGGCTCCAGCCCTGTCGTCGATGCAGCGGCTTCCAGACTTCGTGCTGAAGTTGTGCCAACGGCAATCACCCGCCCACCGCGATTGCGCGCACCATTGATCAAATCACATGCCGGGCGGCTGATCTTTACCAGCTCTGAATGCATCTTGTGCGTGGCAATGTCCTCGACGCGCACCGGCTGAAACGTTCCCGCACCAACGTGCAAAGTAATAAATGCCTGACTGACGCCCTTTTCCCGAACGGCTGCAAGCAATGGCTCATCAAAATGAAGACCAGCCGTGGGCGCAGCAACCGCCCCGGGCACCTCGGCATAGACCGTCTGGTAGCGCTCTCTATCCTGTAATTCATCATCCCTGTTGATATAAGGCGGCAGCGGCACATGACCAAACTGTTCGAGCAGACTCTGCAGGTGGTCCTGAGAGTCGGCGGCAAGCACGAAGAATTCACCGTCTCTTCGCTCTACTGTGAGGCAGTTCGCCTGATCCGACTCACCGCTCTTATGAGTTAATGTCAATGCGATCCTGACTCCGGGTTTGGGCGACTTGCTGGCCCGCAACTGGGCGAGTAACTGACCTCCACCCAACTGCCTCTCGATCATAATTTCCACCCGACCGCCACTTTCTTTGCGACCATAGAGCCGGGCTGGAATCACTCGCGTGTTATTGAAGACCAGCACATCCTCTGACCGCAGAAACTCGAGCAGCTCGACAAATCGGTGATGGGATATCTTCCCATCAAGCCGATTTAAGCCAAGCATCCTGCTGGCTGACCGCTCAGTCGCGGGATGCTTAGCGATAAGACGCTCGGGCAAATGATAAGTGAATTCACTCAGCTTCATAACGAATCTGGGATTACTCTGTTTGAAAGGTGCGGACGCGCCGCCTTCAGGTGTTGGCCCAAGACTATAGAAATCCACACCGCTAAGGAAGACTTCTATAATCCGCAGGGCAGCTCAACGACCGTAGATTGCGCGGGGAGAGGCAACTGGTATAATCGCAATCTGCCCGAAGAGGTGACCATATAACCGGTCGTTCTGACCGCATGAGTCGCTCTCTTGGTGCATCGCGGGTTCGCGCAAGACCTCGTCGGCGAGCAGCCGACAGCCAAACCGAACTCAGTGCCAGCGTGGTGAAATTGGTAGACACGATGGATTCAAAATCCATTGCCTTCACGGGCGTGGCGGTTCGAGTCCGCCCGCTGGTACCACCCATTCATTCATTGGATTCCAAGCACTTCCAATACTTCGTTAAAAATACCTGAAACCATTTAGTTCGGAGGACTTCAGCATCTAGCAACATCAAATCGCTTCAAATATAATTTAATCCAGACTAGTAAAACGATGCCTCAGAAAGAGAAGGAAATATCCGCGATAGCCGTCGCCGAACTCAAACTTGGTCGTTCCGATGCCCGTTTCTCTGTGGACGGCGCTAATGGCTTGTATTTGAATGTTAAGCAATTAGGATCTCGCACATGACTTTATCGATATTCAGTCCATAGGAAACGTCATCACAAAAGGGCTTAGGCTCTTAGCTGAGCATCAGTCTCACCAAGGCACGCGAGCTAGCGAAAGGGCATGCCGAATTAGTCACGTTAGGAATTGACTCGTGGACAGAACTAAGTCGACTTGCATCTGAAGCACGTGCAGAGGCAAACCAGAATGTCAAATCTAGAAAATTCGCTGAAACTTATGTTATTCCCCAAAAAACTGAGTACAAAGCGGCAGATCAGGCGTGCCGACTCCAACAACTCCCAAGAAACTATGTGTATCCGAACGTCGGATCTCTGCGCATCAACGAAATCGAAAAGGAACTCATTACCTCGATTCTTGAGCAAAGGTCTGGTAACAGCACGTTCTGGCAAGATAAGCATGATGCTGCAAAAGCCACTCAAAACTATATTGAGAACATATGTAACCAAACAATTGCTCTCGATGTAAGAACAAACATCAATCCTACAGTCTGGCGAAGACTGCTGAGCGAAGCTCTACCAAGCCCCAAGAAAGTCCAGAAAATGACTCACCGTCCAGCGATTCATCACAAGCAACTAGCACAGTTTGTGAAGATACTGATCGGATCAGATGGCTCAAAAGGCTAAAGAGCAGACGTGGATTGCTTTCTCTTTGGTGTACAAAAGGTAGCTAGGTCAAACGAGGCACGCCTGGCTGATTGGAACGAAATTGATCTGCGAAAAAAAGTTTGGCGCATGCCGGCTGGCAAATACAAAAGCGATAAAGCTTGGGTTATCCCGCTCACTAAAGAGGCAATTAAGATATCGAGAGATTAACCCAGCGCGAAGTATCAAAGAGGTCGAGTTTTTAGCACTCTAGAAGGCGTCAAAATTGGTGATTAGAAACTCTCGAGCATGCAACAAGCCTTGGGATTTGACGCTGCTTTTGAAAGCTGTAGACGCACTTTCCGCACTAAGTGCCAGACGAAGAAATTCAACAATGAAGTAGCAGAACTCGCGATGAAGAACCTGGATACCAGCAGGATGAAGCAAGGCTATATTGATGACCCTCATGGTAAGGCGATGCTGAAAGAGCGGCGGATAATGCTTGAAAAATATGAACACAAGGCATTTAAACTAATTCATTCGCCAACTCCAATCGCGAAAGTAGTTTTAATTGGAAAGAGAGCAAGTCAGTGAACAACACAATAAACAAAAAATATGCGGAATTACTTACACGGAATCAATGGAAGCTAATCGAGGCAATCTGGTTGTTGCATGGCATCTTTGTACGAACAAAGGCGGAATTCGGAGATAAGATGGAGCATTTCTTTACCAACGCGACTGTGGAAAAGAGCAATGACTCTCTCGAGATAGGCCGCTTATCAGAAGCGTTCTTGGATCAGATGCTTGAATGCGACCTCACCGACGAGATAGACAAAGTTCGCATTAGTGACTGGCAAGAATGGACTGGCAGCTGGCGTGAATCAACTGAAATAAAAAATAGTATCAAAAAACTTTGGCATTCATTGAATTCCAAAGCTGACATCAAAAAATGCGAAGTCTGTTACATAGACACTAATGGCAAGTGGTACGCGTTAGCACCCGAAAGTATGTGGAAAGCTGAGTACCTTCTTAAATTTGCACAGGACGAGGGTATAGATATCACCTGGCTAACAAACGAAATCAAGGAGCATCGAAAGGTGCCCACACAATATGCTCTCTCGTCAGGCGCATAGAGGAGACGAAGTATGACGCCACTATCCGGGACCTCCGAACTGGGTGGCACGGTGAACTAGGTGGTAGCAGCCTGATAGTACTTCGCATTTTCAGCGGCATCCGAATAGGCACTTGCGAACGAGAATATCAGCAACAGAGAATAAGTAGGCTTCATAACTGATTTCGTCTCTTTCTTACAGGAAGTTTTAGACTGAGGAATATGTGACTTTTCAGCAAATCAGAAAGGCGACCGAAGCTTGATTCCCTGCCTCAATCAATTTTTATTTTTCGAATGACTAAAGGAATCAGAGTATTTCGATAAATGAATATTGAGAGATGCTTAGCACACTTCTTAGCACACTCTGGTTCCCCCTTGTAGCGTGCTTATTTAACAAAATAATCGATTAACACTACTGATAAACATACTCGTGCCAGCAGTTCGATCCTGTCCCGCGGCACCATCCTCCTTTTTAAGGCCCAAGGGATAAACAATAAAACTTTCATACTTGAAAGCAGCCACGCTTTTTTGTGCCGGTACTATTACACCCCAAAGTTTGAGTAGACAGGACGAGAATGATTCTCATTTGTATTAGCTGCCTTCGGTGGTATCATGATAAACAGTAGCAGCTTCAATAACAGTTCCAAATTGGAGGGAGGCAAAGTGGCAATCGCGGCAACTCTTCTCTGGCTGGCAGCCCTCTCATCGTTTTGTGCTTCAAAGCAACAGAGCTTGTTGCCAAAACCCCTATCTAAACTGACCGGTTGGGGCCTGTTCACTCTACTTTTTTTCCTTGGCTGGCTCTTTATGCTCGGCACATACGCTGCCCTCGCTGCATTCTTTTTCGGCATCACGTATATCATGGGAGCCTGGATTGCCATCGTATTCATTCTTGGCCATTACAAGCCTAAGCTCTGGCAGTTTGGGTTTGGTGGAATCGTTGTGTCTGCTTCTCTTCTCATGCTGGGAGCACTGTGATGTGGGCTAAAAGTTTCGCGGGAATACTGGGAGGCCTGCTAATTTCGATACTGGCTTTGGCCACACTTTACTACGTCTTGCCATTGCCCGCCGATGCCAAGATTATGCTTGGCTTGATCTCGGGCTGGATAATCTGGGCAGGAATCATGGTCTGGTGCTACTCGAGTGATAACGGAAAACAGGCTTGGAAACGAGCTTGCGGCGGCTTCCTCACACTCGCCGCTTTGAACACTATACTTTTTTACCTTCAAAGCTAAATTCTAATCAGTAACTAAGAGTCGTATCTGGAATGCGAAAAGAAACAATACAGAACAACACCGAGGCACACGGTTGGCTAGGCCTGATTGTTTCAGCATTGCTTTTCGTCGTCTTCTTTACCGGTTCTATAAGCTTCTTTCGCCATGAAATCGAGCAGTGGGCCTTGCAAGCTCACTATCAATTCGAAGAGTACGATCCTGATGGCTATCTCGAGGTTAGCGAAATTTTTGAAATTGCCTTGGACGGACGCGCCTTTAATCCGCAGGAGCCGCAGTTAGTCTATCCACCTACAGAAGCTGAGCCTTATTATCGCGCCTACGTCAACGTTGATCTTAGCAAGGACATCGCTAGCGACGACTATTATTTGCTGATTGACCCAAAAACCGGCGAGATCATGGGTAGTGTAGAAGATTTCTTCCTCGCTGATTTTATATATATTCTGCACTACAGTCTCAACCTCCCCTTGGGAAGCTACCTAGTAGGTCTGGTGACCCTAGGTTTTCTTTACATCATATTTTCTGGTGTTCTGATCCATGCCAAGGACATGATAAGAGGATTCTTCCGTTATCGCTCCGATGGCAGAGAGCGCAGTCAACTGTTGGATATTCACAATATTGTTGGCGTCATCTCACTGCCTTACACAATCATGCTGGCAGTAACTGGTTTGATTTTTAATTTACTAATCATCTATCAGATCGCGTTTGCTCTCATTCTGTATCAGGGCAATACCGAAGCACTGCTTTCCGATGCTGGGATCGTTACATCATCCGCAAAGTGGCAAAACATAGCTTGGCAGTCACCGCCGATTGATGAATTGTATGAACAGCAGGTTGATCGCTGGGGCTCGATTCCCACACAAGTGCGCATCACTGGTTACGGTGACCATGGCGCTACGCTTGAGTTATTCGGCGAAACCGGAGAGGGCTTCAACGGCCGTTACAGTATTTCCTACAATCTCTCTGATAGAAGCGTAAACTACAGCGACCCTACTAGCGACCCAAACACGGTGACTCAGGGCATTGGCGTGGTGACGTCGCTGCACTTTGGCAACTTTGCAGGAATTGATCTTCGAACTATCTATTTTCTATTGGGATTGGCAGTGTGCGCATTAATTGTCACTGGCAATCTGCTTTGGGTGCGGCAGCGCGAGAAGACTCTTAGTAGCGCTGCTGTAAACTTCGTCGGTCGCTTCACGCTGGCCAGCACTGCTGGTGTCGCCTTAGCATGTGCTGCCGCCTTTCTTGCAGAAAGGCTACTACCCTTGGACCTAACCGACCGCGGCGGCATGTTAGTGAACTGCTTTGTAAGCACTCTGCTGGCCGCCACCAGCTATGTTTGGCTGGTAAAAAACAGAAGTCTCGCACTCGTCAGGCTGCTCCAGTGTTTCGCTGCCCTATGCGTCCTCATACCGCTTATCGATGTAGTGTTTTTTAATGACGCACTCAGTGCTACAGCTGGCAGCGGCCACTTGTCTATGATTGGCGTTGACGTTGTCATTCTGAGTTTCGCTATTTTAGTCGGCTATGCCAGCTGGCACATCGGCAATAAGGCCGGGCAGTCAACAAAACAACAAATAGCCAAGGATCCTCCTTCGAGCGCCAACATCTCAGCGACAACTTTTTAGTCACTTCTTGCAAAAATGGCACAATTAGACGTAGCTACTCCT
>PBTW01000105.1 GCA_002729315.1 Gammaproteobacteria bacterium | reverse complement strand
TGCACCTGAACATGCACTACACACCCTACGGCAAAGAGACTACTGATCGCAGCCAAGTTGGTGTGTGGTTCTACCCTGAAGGCGAGGAGCCAGCTGAGAGGATGTCAGGTAATTGCGCGTGTATTTTCCCGTTTGGCTGGGACGATATCCCGCCTCACGATCCTGCGTTCGAGCAGGTGAAAAGTATCACTATAGACCGCGAGGCGCATCTGCATAGCTTTACACCGCACATGCATTTTCGCGGTAAATACATGCGTTTTTATGCTGACTACCCTGATGGTACCACTGAGGAGTTGATCAACGTTGCGAAATACAACTACAACTGGCAGCTGAGCTACTTATACAAAGAGCCCAAGCTTGTGCCAGCTGGCACTCAGATTCGTGTCGTAGGCGCATTCGACAATTCCAGCCAAAATCCTGCAAATCCGGATCCCGAACGGACGGTGCCCTGGGGCAATGAAAGTTGGGACGAGATGTTCTTTGGTGTGGTGAACTACAAGTTCACCGACCAAGCGGGAGACGATTAAGTCCTCTCTTTCTCAGTACAAAAAAGCCGGGCACTCCCCGGCTTTTTTGTCTCACCGATTTAATTTTGACGGCGAATCCTACTCATTCATCATGAGATGCGCTCAGTCGCTGCATCCGCTATAGATTATGCTTGGGCCGACTGCCCGCGCCCAGCGCAAAAGGGATCATTGAGGATTTCTCTCAGACCACAGCGGCTTCAAAAAGCCCGGAAATGAGGGTAAGGTCTAGTTGAACTCTGCTGCTGTCCTGTAACAATAAGGCCTACTCCTTTGGAGGCAATGATGACTCAGCTCCTAAATTTCTTGCTGACTTTAGCAGTTTTACTGGCGTCAAAACCGCTTCTCGCCCAGACGGTAGAGCCGCCGAGAACAGAGCATGGGCATCCAGATCTGCAGGGCATCTATACATTCCGCACGATCACCCCGCTGCAACGACCCGCTGAGCTGGCTGATAGGGCCACACTTACTCCTAAAGAAGCAGCGGAGTGGGCGGCCTATGAGAATCGACGCCAGAATCGTGATCTGATTATCGACTCGGTTGGAGGAGCAGGCTATCCACCTGGTGTTATTTCGTATAACGAATTCTGGTATGAACGCGGTAATGATACTGTCTCTGATCGGCGTACCTCTTTGGTTTATGACCCTCCTACCGGCAGAGTGCCGCCATTGAACGCCAGCGGTCGGGAGCGTAATGCCTTTGTGCAACAGATGCGGCGCGACAGCGCGGGTCCTGAAGCACGTACCTTGAACGATCGGTGTATTATCAATAATCGCACGGGGCCACCTCTAATCTCCGGCTCCTACAACAACAACATGCAGCTGGTTCAAACCCGCGACCATGTCATGATTATGACCGAAATGGTCCATCACGCTCGCATTATCCCTTTCGCTGAAGATTTTGACGCGCCGTTTCCGCAATGGGCGGGCCGTTCAATCGCCCGATGGGATGGCGACACCTTGGTGATTACCAGCAAACATTTCTACCCTGAGTATGGCTGGCGCAATACTTCTGCGAATCTGCGCATCGAAGAGCGAATTAGTTGGGTAAATGAGAATACGCTGGATTACGACTTTACTGTAGAAGACACCGCCACGTGGGATCAGCCGTGGTCCGCCCGCTTGCCTATGCGCAGAATCGAAGAGCCGATCTATGAGTACGCCTGCCATGAAGGTAATCATGGCTTGGTGGGGATACTGGCCGGCTGGCGGCGCTGGGAAGTGGAAGGGAAAAATCAGGGTCGTATTCCCAGTGTTGATGATGACGAATAGCGGCCTTCAGCGCTGAGTGGCAGCCGCTGGAGGGACGGTACTGAGCATGATGCCAAGATCGCGTCTATGTCGTTTGGGGCTGTTGATTCACATTACCAATGGGATTTTGGAGAAGCGCCTGATTACCGATCTGATGCTGTCGAAATTTCCGATAGTCCTGGATCAGCGCATACCGCTGCTTAGTCGTCATGTCTTGGCAGACGTCCCGATAAAACCCCGGGAGTAAGTTGTTTTCAAAGCCCATTAGCGAATCGAGATTGCTCTAAATGATCGAGTGGCGGCAGGTGTCTGAGTCTCTGCAGTGCCTAATGAGTGAGCCGTTTGGGTGTGATGGGACTGATCTTAGCGCCCGACGTGAACGGATGTTGATCTGAACGATGCCTCGATCCTATTGCATACGGTGTAACTATCCGGAGCGCACCTGTCTATGCCACGCCATCGACCGGACCAGCTACTCCATCAGGCTCACGATTCTGCAGCACCCTTCTGAAGCAGGGCACGCCAAAAATACAGCACGGCTCGTTACCCTTGTGGCAGCGGACGCAGAAGTTGTTGTCGGTGAGCACCCCGAAGATTTCGATGGGGTGCGGCAAGCCTTGCTGTCGAATCCCGGCGCGGTGGTGCTCTTCCCAGCCAGCACCAGCGTGCCCCTGTCTGAAGCGGATCAAACTTCACCGGTTCTCAGACTGGTGCTGATTGACGGAACCTGGCGCAAGGCCAAAAAAATCTGGATGTCCAATCCGTGGCTGCAGCAATTGCGGGTCTGTAACATCGATGATATGTCGAGCCAATACCGTATTCGCCGCGGAAACGTACCAGGAGGTCTGGCGACGATTGAAGCAGCTGCAAGTGCATTGGAACAGTTGGGAGAAGTTAATACAGAGGCTCTGCTGAATGTGTTTGAGGCTCTTCAGAAGAACTGGCCGAGCGCCTGATCAGAAAAAGAGCGCGTCAGCTTGCCGATTGGCCTGTCTCGTATAGCGACGCTTGCTTGTCGCAGAGCGATTAGTTGCGGTAGATTTGTGCCGTTCCATTGATTGTGCACGCTTTGGTGCGGCGAGGGTAAATTACTGGATTTCAACCGTCAGCTAAGCCATATTGAGCCTTTAATTTGTTTTTGGTGTTTGGAGATACTCATGAGAGCAACGATTCGGATTTTTCAATGTCTTATTTTCTCGGGATTGCTGATCGCCTCAGCTACAGCGTCGGCGCAGTGGACGCTCAGCAATGAGGCATCGACGTTAAGCTTTGTGACGGTCAAAGCCGATCATGTTGCTGAAGTTCACACCTTCGATCAGCTCTCGGGAGCAATTGGGGAAGATGGCTCAGTGTCGATAGAAATTGCGCTGGCCAGTGTGAATACCCTGGTTCCAATTCGCAATGAACGCATGCAATCGATGTTGTTTGAAACGGATCTCTTCCCGCGCGGCACCATCACTTCGCAGATCAACAGTGACAGAATTGCCAATATGGCCATTGGCAGTAGTGAAGAAATGGGTCTTGATTTCACCCTGAAACTGCGTGATCTGTCGCGGACTTACAACGCGACGGTGTTGGTCAGTCGTCAGGAGGCTGGGCTAATGGCCACGACTCTTAAGCCCATCATCGTTAGTGCGGAAAGCTTTGATCTGGTGTCGGGGGTCGAGGCGCTGCGCGAAGTTGCCGGCTTGCCGAGTATCAGCCGGGCAGTGCCAGTATCCTTCACAGTTGTTTTTGAAGACTGAAGCTCATCGCCCATCTTCAGGGGTTGGGGGTATTGAGTAGGTTCCGGTGGCATGAGCAACCGGGGCCTCATCGCTCTCGGAACAGATAGTGACTTCCCCGACAGCTAGGGACTTACCCCGTTTTAACAGTTTGCATTCTGCCAGCAAGTCTCGGTCAGCCACTGGCTTTCTCAGAAAATTGAAATTGAGGCTCGTGGTGACCGCAAGCGACACCAGGCCGATTTCTCGCAGAAGTGCGACATACAGCGCGGTATCCGCTAGCGCCATCATGGTCGGGCCAGAAACCGTGCCACCCGGTCGCAAATCTTGCTCTCTAACCTGATGTCTCACTATAACCGAATTGTCGGTGAAGCCCTCAATCACATAGTCCGCCTTTGGAAACTCGCTCCGGAAGAAGGCAATCATTTCATCTTTGCTGACCATGCGTTGCTCCAATTCAGATTTTTGAGCCAGAGTCGTTTGTGAATTTGTTGTCGAAACGTTTCAGTATCGTCGGCAAGTAGACCAAGTCGAGCACCAGCGCCAGAATGACGATTGGCACAAGCAGTTTGGCAGACTGCTGGAAATAGATGGTGTTGGCGAAAATTAAGATTGTGGTCCCCAGTGCCAGCACCAGGGTGGTGACCGTAAGTGCCGGGCCGGCTATCTGTATCGAGTGGGCAACAGCGTCAGACTGCGAAACACCGGCCCGGCGACTCTCCAGATAGTGGCTGAGGATATGCACCGTGTCATCTACAACCAGACCTATGCTAATGCTAAACAGCATCATCACGAAGGGATCCAATTGCCCGACCAGAATAGCCCAAAAGCCGAAGACCATGGTTGCAGGAAGCAGATTGGGCAGCACACTAAGAATGCCGAAGTAGGTGCTGCCGAATCCAAGCACCAGGGTCAGCGTTATCAGCAGGAGGCTGACGGAGTAACCCTGCAGTAACTCGGTGGTCACCAGTTCGTCCATTCTCGAGAACAGAAGCAGCCCGCTGCCATGAATCAGTTCCGCATCGGTGAAGATCTCAGAAAATTTCTGAGTGATCTGCATGTCGAGATCTAACAGTTCCTGATTGGAGATTTGTGTTGCGTTGATGAACACAGTCATGGCCGATAAATCGTCACTGACGAAACCGCTTATCGGAAACTCTCTGCTGTTGACCAGCCTGACAGCGTCCAGATAGTTTTCAACGGTGTCCTCAGTTTCCGGCAGGTAAAAGTATTCTGGGTTCTTGTCGTTGATGAATTGGTTGACTGTCTTGAGCACGTCATTGAGGCTTGCGACTGACTCTACGCTCCCAAGGCTGCCCAGCCATCCGGTGAAAGCCTCTACCTCCTGCAAAAAGCCGATATCAACGATTCCGTTCTGGTTGGGAGTCTTGATTGCATAGGTCAGCGCAGGCCCACGATTCATTTTTTCTGCAACCTGATCATAGTACTCGCGGATGTCTCCTTCGTTGGCGATGAAGTCCAGTCGATTAAAATCAGTTTTATTTAGTGGAAGGAGTATTGCGGTGCCTAATGCTAGCCCCGTGAAGAGCAGAAAGATGGACTTGTCATGTGTGTTGGTGAACGCGATGACGCGGTCAAGCAGGCCCTGCATGAAAACGGTTTGGTCCGGCACGTCCTGTTTGCCGAGTGCAGTGAACCAGACCATGGTGGCCGGAAGCATGGTGAAGGTCAGGCCATAGGCGAAAACGATTCCGACAGCCACGATTTGGCCAAAATCTTGTATCGCAGGTGAGGAGGTCATATTGAGCGAAGAGAATCCGATCGCTGTGGTCAATGCTGCCAGAGAGACTGGTTGAAAATTGTAGGACAGGCTGTGCTTCATGGCTGCAAGCCTACCCATGCCTGAAGCAAGTGCCTGTTTGTAGATTGAAATGATGTGGACGCTGTTGGCTACAGCGATGATGATTACCACCAACGGCGCAATGATAGAAATGTTGTTGAAAGAAAAACCCAGATAATTGACTGTTCCGACGGTGCATGCTGCAGTCACCATCACATGAACCAGGATGCAGGCGCCAAGAGTGAGTGAACGAAAGCAGTAGCAGATTACCAGCACGCAGATGAGGATGACGATTGGTAGCAGGCTGGTCAGATCTTCTATCATCGCACTTTGGCTGGATTGTTCGAGGATCATGTCCGAGCCGACATACAGCTCGACGCCCGGATGGCGTTGTCTTAAGTTGTCCCGCAGCCGCTGAATTGCCGCGGCGATTTCCAATCTTTCGCTGGTGCTTGCATCTCTCGCGTCCAGTTCTAAATTTCCAAACGTCAGGCTGGCGTCCTGGCTCAACAAATTGGTGGTGAGCAGTCGATCCTTTACTGCCGATCGGGCCAGTTCGGCAAATTCGGATTCGCTGTAATCGTCGATGTTCTTTGCGAACAGCCGCCGTTGTGTTTCGGGTGAAATCCAGTTCAGTATGGTGGACAGATATCCGGCGCGGGGTATCGCAGCATAACTCTTCCGAAGGTCGTTGACAGCCTTCAGGGTCGCCTGAGTAAATACAGTCTGGCCTTGAGGGGCGACAAAGATAAATGCAGCCTCGGTAGGAATTGGAAACTCCTGGTCCATCAGCTCCAATTCGTCGAGGTAAGGGTCACTTTGCGTGAGCAGCGCATTGAATGTGCCGTCAAAGCGGGTCGAGAGCAGCCCGCTGGCTAGCGCGGTAATCGTCACACAGCTCATGATGAAAAAAGTCAGGCGAGACCTGACGCAACGTTCTGCAAGTTTATTCGCAAAGTCTGAAAAATCAATTGGCATGGTTCGACGGATCGCGATCCCTAAATGAAACGGTGATCTCCAACAACATCCAGTGCTCACAAAAAAGGAGGCAGAGCCTCCCTTCTCGGTAATGCGCTGAAACTGGAGGTTTCCGACTAGGTGTCGAATATTGCTACCAGACAGCCCTTGGAATCGGGAATGTCATCCATGTTGACGACACCGCCGGCGAGTACGGTATTGAGGGCATCTTTCAGATAGTGTTCGCTGGCCTCATTCCGCTGAGTTTCATAACCCAGCTGGTCGTTGATGGGGCCGCGAAACAGCACCTCACGGCTGCGGGGATTGACTATAAACACCTCAGCAGTGCGCTCAACGCCCAGAGCCTTTGCTAAGTGCTGCCCCTCATCTTTCATGATGGGAAAGTCGATTCCGAATTCGCCCGCTTCTTTCGCGATTCTGGGGAGATTGTCCTGAATGTTGGAGTTGAACATGGTGAACTTAATGTTTTTATCGGCGAACTCATCACGAACGGCACGGTAGTTAGACAGGGCGATACGCGCTATCGGGCAGCCCACGCCTTGCACGTAAAACACGACGTAATCATAACCCTCATAGGTCTCCAACGTATGAACCTCACCGAGGTGATCAGTAAGCTCAAATTCTGGAATGGACCGCAGCCATTCATCGCCCATCGAGGCGGCAGAAATGGTCACGGCGGCGAGGGCAACGATTAACCTGTTCAACCAATTCATCAGTGACTCCTAGTTTTTGTTCAGTTCTTCTTACTTAGCGGTCGCGGCTTCTGGATCTCAGTGCCGACTGATGGTCCGTTCGCTACTCTGAGGCTTACGCGAAGCGGTTTTAGCTCTACCTTGGTGATTTTAACAACTTTCAACCCGCCAGCCCAGTTTCATTCTGAGTCGCTGTAACTGCTGTCAGGCTGCTAACTTAAAATTTATCTTACTTCAACAAAAACAGCTACTTATGAAATTTTTGCTGAGCAGAAGACGCGGATAACTAGTGAGGAACGGTGTAGCTGTTCAGCCTGAGAGGCTTGTCTGAACATTAGTCAGCAGTGACATTTAGGCCTCAGTCCCACGGCACTGCCCTTTGCTGACGGGCTGAAAACTGTGATCGCGCTGAGCACTTTCGCAGGGTAGTGCTAATCGATAACTGAACTGAAACAGCGTATAGTCTCAGCGGTATCAGAACAGTGCAGTGAACTATGACTTCGAAGATCGCCCGGCTCTACTCTCATTCTGTTTTTGAAAGACCAAAGCTGGTCATTGTCATGTTGCTGGCGCTGGTGGCGTTTTTTGCCTGGCATGCGCAGAATTTCCGACTAGATGCGTCGGCAGACTCCTTGCTCCTGGAAAATGACCCCGATCTTGAATTCTCGAGAGAGATCAGCAACCGCTACGGCACTGCCGATTCGGTTACCGTAGCTTACTCTCCGGACGGAAACTTATTCGATCCTGACCAGCTTCAGGTGCTCGAGCGCCTCAGCAAAGATCTTATGGCTATTGATCGGGTGGAATCTGTGAACAGTATTTTGACCGTGCCTATTTTCGGCGACACCCCGCTGACCGGTATCTCTGAAGATTACCTGACCCTGTTGGCACCGGAAACCGATCTCGCTGCGGCACAAGAGGAGATCATGACCAGTCCGATCTTCCGCAATGCTCTGCTGAGTCCTGACGGTGAGACAGCCGGTATTCAGGTGGGCTTTGCTCTCGACGAAACTGCCCGCTCGTTGGTCAATCGTCGCTCGGAGCTGAGGAATCTCAGCCGCGCCGGCGACGCCAGCCCCGAGCAGTTGGCCGAGCTAAGTCAGGTTGGGGCGGAATATGCCAGATACAGTGTGCAGGCGGCGGATCGGCAGCACGAGATGATCAGTGAAATACGGGCAACGCTGGATAGGTATAGGAATGACGCGGAGATTTATCTTGGTGGCGCCCCAATGATAGCCGACGATTTGGTGACTTTTGTGCAGGGCGATCTCAGTAGCTTCAGTATCGCAGTGGTTATTCTTATCGTCTTTGCCCTTGGTCTTATTTTTCGCAAATTACGATGGGTTGCAATACCGCTGGCCTGTTGCGCGGTTGCAGGCATCATCATGGTCGGGGTTCTTGGACTGATGGACTGGCGTGTCACCGTTGTTTCTTCTAATTTTATCTCATTGCTGTTGATCATCACTATCTCACTCACCGTGCATCTGACCGTTCGCTATCGAGAATTAAGGGCGACCCGACACTACAGCTGCCACGAAAAGTTGCTCAGGCATGCTGTTCTCAGCATGTATCGCCCCTGCCTCTACACGGCGCTGACTACCCTCGTCGCGTTCGGTTCCCTAGTTGTGAGCGGGATTTTGCCAATAATCACGTTTGGCTGGATGATGATGATGGGTGTAGTGACCGCTTTACTGGTCGCCTTCACACTTTTTCCTTCCATCATGAGCTTGCTCGGAACCGACGAAAGCCAGCTCGCTACTGGCCTTCGTCTCAATTTGACCGGCTTTCTCGCGCGTGCGACAGATAAGTTGAATAACACTGTGCTGGTGATATACGGCTTGATACTGCTGTTCAGCATGATTGGCCTAAGCCAGCTGAGGGTGGAAAACAGCTTCATCGATTA
This sequence comes from Gammaproteobacteria bacterium, assembly GCA_002729315.1. GTDB lineage: Bacteria > Pseudomonadota > Gammaproteobacteria > Pseudomonadales > Pseudohongiellaceae > UBA9145. The sequence continues at coordinate 8,997 of PBTW01000105.1, read as the reverse complement.
CTTCAGGGAAAGCACAGAAATTTATCAAGGCATGAGCCTGTTTGATGAAAAGCTCGGAGGCACTCTGTCCTTTGATGTTGTGGTCGACCTGCCAGATGGCGGCGCGCCATTCGATGACGGATTCGACGACGGGTTCGATGATGGCTTTTCAGACAGCGGCAGTAATGATGCCTATTGGTTTACTGCCCCGAAAATGGAGCGGATCAAAGCCATCCATGAATATCTCGACGCCGATCTGCAAACCGGCAAGGTACTCTCGTTTGGCGCTATTGTGCAACTGGCTGAAAAACTGAACGGAAACCAGGAAGTGGATGGGTTTCTCTGGGCAATCCTGTACAACCGGATTCCCGAGGCTCTCAAGGATACGGTCCTGACCCCCTTTATTTCGGTCGCTGACAACCAGACCCGATTCAATGTCCGGGTGATCGAATCGGCGCCTGACCTGGATCGAAATGAGCTGTTGCGGCGAATAGAGCGTGGCGTTGAAGAAGAGTTTGGCCTGGCGGACGAGGACGTCCGCGTTACCGGTATTCTGGTGATGTATAACAATGTCCTGCAGAGCTTGTTTAAATCCCAGATTCTGACGCTCGGAGTAGTTATGCTGGCCGTCATGTTGATGTTTTACGCCCTTTTTCGCTCGATTTCCATCGCAGTGATCTGCGTTATCCCTAATACTATTGCTGCAGCATTTGTCCTCGGCATCATGGGTTGGGCAAATATTCCGCTTGATATTATGACCATCACAATCGCAGCAATTTCTGTTGGCATAGGTGTCGACAATACAATTCACTACATGCATCGGTTTAGGCGCGAATTTCCCCGTTTCGGTGATTACCGCGCGACCATGCATTTCTGCCATAACAGTATCGGGCGAGCCATGTATTTCACGTCGATGACTATTGTCGCCGGCTTTTCTATCCTGGCTTTGTCCAATTTCATTCCGACGATTGTGTTTGGACTGTTGACCAGTCTTGCCATGCTGGTTGCCTTGACCGGCTCTTTGACGCTGTTGCCACAGCTGCTTATCTCTTTCAAACCTCTAGGCGCTGAGGTGGGTTTTGGTGCCGATGTCTAATTGGCACTATTGCGACCACAGATTTAGCGATCACATGGCCTTGCACGGCGAGCAGAGATGTCGGAGCTGACATTCGGGATTCGATGAAGCAATCATGGCAAGCGCCTCTTTCTCAATGACACGGGTCGGCTGCTGGCTTGGCAGTGCACAGCTGCTTGCCGCCTGCAGCAAGATTGAGCCCGAAGCGACAAAAGCCTGCTGGACGCCTACATGCAGGATCCCATGGCTGTCGAGAGCGGTGCCAGAATATACTCCGGTACCTGCGCTCAGTTCTGTCATGACGCAGAACCCCGCGTATAAAAGGAAATGAATCTGTTCGATTGTCAGTGGCGTTTTGCCAATGCCGCCGATAAGATTTTTTAGATAACAACATCAGGCATTCCGGGTACCCGGATGGCGGGTTATGGCAACAACTTCCCAGAAGGAAAACAAGACCTATGGAAGTTGATTGCCTTTATAAAGACCTAACAGCTTGAGTGTAAGACCAGTGAAACGCTAGAGCACTAATAAGGAAGGAACACATGCATAGCACCCAGGACGATGACAATCAGGCCACTCCGACTCCGGCCAGATCCGGATTTATGGATGAGAAGCTGTTTAAGTCGCGCGCCATCACCCTGTTCGGCAGTATTGATGACAAGCTTGCCCGATCGGTTACTGAGCGGCTTCTGGCGCTGGCCTCAGACGGTGATGGTCCGATAACGTTATACGTCAGCTCTCCCGGCGGTCACGTTGAATCCGGCGATGTCATTTATGACATGATTAAATTTATTCAGCCAGCGGTAAAAGTGGTGGGCACCGGCTGGGTAGCAAGCGCGGCAACAACGATCTATCTGGCGGCAGATAAAGAAAACCGCTTTTCCTTGCCTAATACACGCTTTCTGGTGCATCAGCCTCTCGGTGGTGCTCGTGGCGATGCGACCGATATCGCTATTCAGGCAGAACAAATTGTCAAAATGAGAGCGCGGATTAATCAGCTGATCGCAAACGAAACGGGCCAGCCCCTTGATCGTGTTGCCCAGGATACAGATCGTGACTACTGGATGACCGTGGAAGAGGCTGTTGAATATGGCATCGTAGGTAAAGTCATCAGCTCTGTTTCAGAGATCTAGTTGTTCGAGTCTGACGCCGCTTGGCCAGCGACTTTCCTAAAGATTGCCTGGCGGCCCAGCGAAAGCGCACACACTACCATGAATTTGGGCTGACAGCTGGCGGCGGAGAGCACGGCCGTCTTGGGGTTCAGTAATTCTGCCCGAATTATGCCGCTCGCGCCCGAATATTCGACCTCTACGCGGGCAATATTACCATCGATTTCGCCGTTTCCACTGGACCAGATTTGCCCCATTGATTCTATTTGAGTGATCTTCAGCAGTCCGTTATTTAAAGTCACTCCGACTCTAAACGGGGTGCCTTCAGCGAGCCATTCCCCTTCCCAGTCCGCGTCTGCTATCTGAGTCTGGGCAGTTGCCAGCCCTTGTACGGCGCCAAGCATCATCAGCAGCACAGCCATTGAGCCTCGGAGTCTCAGTACTCGCCCGAGGGGTTGGCCTATTTGCGGGGTCCGTTTCTGAATAAATATCTGGATTCGCTCAAGCAAAGTTCAATCCCACGCCAAACAGGTGTCCATGAAACATGGCCAACAGGGCGTACAAGAGCGATCCAAGCAGAACCGCCATCGCGTCCCATAAAATACCCGGGGGGCACGAGACACGTCTCGCAACCTCCCACATCGTAACAAACTTTACCATGCTCCATAACGTGAAGCTGCCGAAGAGCAGAATCGAAGCGAGATCTCCATTTGACCAGAGATGCGCAAGCCCCCAGAGTCCGACACCCAAGAGCATAGGATTGCGGGTTACCGCAGCGAGATGGGAAGGGGGGATGTTGCCGGCGGTCACCAAGATCATCCCCGGCAGCATCAGAAAGTGACTGACGACACGCCACTCAAACGGCGGTTGCCAGATCATGAAAAAAGTCGCCTGGCTTTTGCCCAAAACAATCAGACCCAGACCGATGGCAGTCGCTAGACTGAAGGCGCCTTTATAGGCGGCCTCTGAAGGCAGTTTGACACGCACGTGATCGCGTAATCCCGTCTCGGGCAGCAGGTGCGGAATAAAAAACAGCAGCAAGCCAATAACGAGTAGGGGCATATGCCTTTCACGCTTTGGCCAGCGTGCTGTTCTGTACAAAATTGTGCTTGCTTAGAGGAAGCTCCCTAATTCGCTGGCCGGTCAGGATATAAACTGCATTAGTGACAGCCGCCGCGATTGGAGGCGTCGCGGGTTCCCCCAGCCCACCGAGGCTGGCTCCCGACTCAATCAGATGCACATCGATTTCCGGCGAAGTTGCCATTCGGACCATCTCATAATCAGGAAAGTTATTCTGACTGACCCGACCTTCCTTTATCGTTATTTCGCCGTACATCGCCGCGGTGAGGCCGAAAATGACGCCAGACTCGACCTGAGCCTTGGCCGTGTCTGGATTGACCACCCAGCCACAATCAATTGCTGCCGTGACTTTGTGCACGACGGGCTTGCCATCGGGTCCAATGGAGACTTCGGCAATCTCGGCGCAGATACTGCCGAAACTTTCCTGTACCGCTATGCCCAACGCACGACCTTCGGCCAGATTTCTGCCATAACCTGCGGCTTCCGCTGCAGCCTCTAAAACCTTTTGATGCCGCGGGTGTTTGTGTAGAAGTTCCAAACGGAAATGGAAGGGATTGGTTCCCGCGCGATGGGCCAGTTCATCGATAAATGACTCGGTAAAAAACGTCTGCTGTGAGTGATCCACGCTGCGCCATGCGGCAATAGGCACATGGGTATCTCCGTTCACGACTCTGATAGATTGGTGGTCGATGGCGTAGGGAATGTGGGCTGCCCCCGGAGTCTGGATTGGGCCTGTGTATCTGTTGTGCCATGCTAAAATGTTGCCGTTAGCGTCCAGGCCAGCTTTGAAATTTGAAGTTACCGCCGGACGATAATAGTCCTGCTGCAAGTCGTCTTCACGGCTGAAAACGGTCTTCACCGGAACGCTGAACTGCATGGCAATCTTCGTGGCATGGTCAATGACGTTCCAGTTGAAGGGCAGGCGGCGACCGAATCCGCCTCCCAAGTAGCTCGGATGGTGGGTTACTGCGCGTTCATTCAGCCCGGCAACTGAGGCCACCCGACCGCGCACGGCTAGCGGGTCTTGGGTGCTGGTCCAGACATCAGCGCGACCGTTCTGAATGTGCACAGTGCAGTTCATAGGCTCCATCGGGGCGTGGGCCAGGTAGGGGACGCTATAGCTGGCCTTGATTATTTCACTGGCCTGAGTCAGTTTTGCCTCTGCGTCTCCGGCTTCAAAATCCTTACTGCCTTCACTGCGGGCCAGTTCCTCATCAAATCGTGCTGCAATGTCTGCACTGGAAACTGAATCGTTGTCAGAACGCTCAAACTTGGCTGCAACTACCTTCAGGGCTTCTTTCGCGCGCCAGTAGTTGTCGGCAACAACAGCGACAGAATCTCCCAGCTCGATGACTTTTTTGACCCCCCTTCGCTCCAAAGCCTCAGTCGCATCGACTGAGACCAGCTTGGTGCCGAACACAGGTGCCAGCCTGATCGCGGCGAACAACATGTCGTCCGAATTGTAGTCCAGGCCATAGAAGGCGCTGCCGTCGACCTTTGCGGGGATATCGACGCGCGACATAGCTTTGCCCATGATATTGAATTGTGTGCGCTGTTTGAGAATGGGCGCCTCAGGCGGTTCCAGCCCAGCCGCCGCATCTGCCAGTTCACCGTAACTTAACGATTGCCCGCTGGCATTATGATGAACATAACTGAGGGCCGTGGTGCATTCATCTGTTGGAACGCCCCAGCGCTCCGCCGCGCATTGAATCAGCATCGCACGTGCTGCTGCACCAGCGACGCGCATTCCAAGCTGGCCGGTAAAACGAATGGACGCACTGCCCCCGGTTGTTTGCAAATTGCCAATTTGCGCAATTTTCATCGCGCTAGCTTTAACCAACGGCATCAGAAATGAGGGAACGCCGAATTCGCCGGCGAAGCCGATCGCCATGTCTCCGGTTGCGTACAAATCCGTCGCCGGTGCCTGTTCTATCCTGACCTGCTCCCAGGCCGCATCCAGCTCATCTGCAGCCATCATGGCCAGTGCCGTGTGACTTCCCTGACCCATCTCGGAGTGATTCACGTAAACGGTTACCTTATTGTAGGTATCTATCTTCAGAAACGAGGTCAGGTATCTGGCCGAGCCCTCGGCGAGCGTGTCATTGGCAATTCGATGATCACTTGGTCTGGTGGCGGCATAGCCAATAGCCAGGCCACCGCCGACTAAAGCTGATGAAAGGATGAACCGGCGTCTCGAGATTTTCAAAATAGCGCTCCTCCGGCCTAGGCGTTAATGATTGCTCGAATCGCTTTTCGCACTCGTGGATAAGAGCCACAACGGCAGACATTGTTGATGCTCGCATCAATTTCCGCATCACTAGGATTGGGGTTGGCAGCTAACAAGGATGACACGGCCATTATCATGCCTGACTGGCAGTAGCCGCATTGGGGAACCTGATGATCAATCCACGCTGTCTGTACAGCATTCAGATCCCCCGGTTCGTAGTGTGCCAGTGACGATTCGGCAAGCCCCTCGATGGTTGTGATTTCCTGGCCCTCCACAGCCGAAACAGGCATGACACAGCTTCTCACCGGATTGCCATTAACTTGCACCGTGCAGGCGCCGCAGGAACCCACGCCGCAGCCAAATTTGGTTCCCGTGAGTCCGAGCTCATCCCGCAGGGCCCATAACAGGGGCATTTCCGGTTCGACGTCAAGAGTGTGTTGAGTGCCATTTATTTTAAGAGTCGCCATGTACAGACAGTCCCTTTGACAGAAAAAGGGGGATTGTAACGCGCGCGTTGGCCTTTTTCGACGTGCAAGGCAACTGCTTCTCAGCATACACTCGGCATAATCGAACTCATCGCCGCGGATTGGTCGCTACCTTAAGCCATGGAATTTACATACAGCGCGCTTGAGAAGGTCATCTTCAACGAAGCTTCAACAGAAGTTCTGCCTCGACTTTTACGTGGTCTGAGTTACAAGCGGCCGTTCGTAGTTGCCTCTAGCACTCTGGCCGAAGAGACCGGCGACCTCAGTGCTTTGCGACAGGCGCTGCCGGTCGAACTGGCTGGCTTTTGTAAGGCTATCCGGTCGCATACACCCCGTGAAGATGCGCTGGAGCTGCTTGATCAGGTCAGGGAGAGCGGCGCCGATGTTATTATCACCGTCGGAGGGGGTTCGGTAATCGATGCCGGCAAATTTGTTCAGCTGGCAATTACGCAGGGCCTCAAGCATGAATCAGAAATCCTTGAATACTCGCAGCAGGGTAATGGCAAAAAGGGCCCGAAGTATGGTGATTTTCGACTTTTCTCCAGCACTGACAAGATTCGACAGCTTGCCATCCCTACCACGCTCTCCGGCGCAGAATTTAGCAACTCAGCGGGTGTACTGAACAGCAGTTCGGGTAGTAAAGAGGGTTATCGAGGCCCACGGCTTTGCCCTCAGGCAATTGTTTACGATCCGGAATTGGCTGGACATACGCCGTCTTGGCTGTGGCTATCGACTGCCATTCGGTCATTGGACCATGCGATAGAGGGTTTTTGTTCCGGCCAGAGCTCCGCCTATCTCGATGGGCATTTTTTGCACGCTATCACCCTGTTAAGCCAGTCCTTACCAGTGGCGGGTAAATCACAGGGAGATCAAGGCGCGATCAATCTGAATCAGCAAGCCGTATGGCTGGCCTGTTGCGGCCTCGGTACTGTCCCACACGGGGCGAGTCACGGGATTGGTTACATACTCGGTGCAATGTGCGCTATTCCGCATGGCTATACCTCCTGCGTTATGTTACCCGCGGTGCTCGAGTGGAATGCCACCGTCCTCGGTGAAAGAAGCTACGCTATTGCCGACGCGATGGGCCAAGGCTCGCTGGATGCTCATGTAGCGGTAAAGACACTGATAAGCGATCTTGGTTTGCCCACCAGCCTGCGGCAGCTCGATGTCCCCCGATCCCTGCTGCAGCAGATTGCCGAGCGCGCCTACGCACATCCCGTAGTGGGCGAGAATCCCCGTCCCATAGCAAGTGCTGCCGATGTGAGCGCCATTCTGGAGATCGCTTGGTAGGCGCCCCTGATCACTCAATCCAAATTCGAGGCCTAATTTACGCATATAGTCAGATCGCGGCAGCTGTTGGTGACGCTAGCGCTGATGAGTTCGTGCCTTCTCATCGTTTTTCGGCGCAGTTCGTACGATTTGCAGAAGGACCGCTGGCCAGTAAGCAGCAGGCGAAAATCAGAGAGTTTTGTCGGCAAGCTCGCTCACCACCATGACTCTGCTAAATGCGAGAAGATCTGAGGATCGGAGTCAGGATGTTTAATCTCTTGTTGGAAAGAACTGGGCTTAAGTGGCGACATTGCGATCGATACAGCTATCGAGTCGAAATCAACTCTCCTAGGTGACCTAAATGAGGCAGCTCTCTCAGTACTGATGGACTTGCTTGAGCAAGGTCAAGCGCTATCGGTCTTTTTTACGGGTCGAGCACATCGGCAGGCATCGAAAGAATAATTATCGGGGAACCGGGGTTTGAATTAGACAAGCGGCTCTGGCTGACAGCCAAGCAAATTCCATAGAACGCAAATTTCGCTCTTGTCGCCGACTCGGGTTATGCATTGAGGTTGACTGGCGCGCGATTTACAGGACAATAGCGTTAGCTATTTCGCAATTAAAGCAGCTCCATTGCTCAGGAGCGGGGTATGCGCATTAACTGTTAATCGGGTGACTCCAGGCTTTCATTGTAATTCTCTGTGTATCATAAAAAAGGGTTTGAATGGTATGAAAAAAATATTGAACGGATGGTTTGCAGTTACCTTGCTAGTGTTGGTGGGTTGCGCCGCTTCGACGCCTCCGGCCGTTGGGGTTTGGAACGTTGAGATGAACACTCCACTTGGTGCTTTGCCCGCAACCTTGACTCTAAATGCGGACGGTACCGGCATTATGGGTTCGGACCAGCTGGGTGAAGCTCCGATTGAAGGAGTCATGTACGACGGCAATTCAGTCTCCTTCTCGGCGGAAGTCGATGCCCAGGGTCAGACGCTGGTCCTCGACTTTTCCGGCACGATTGAGGGAGACTCGGTCACCGGCGAATTTGGCAGCGACTTCGGTGCGTTCGCTGTGACCGGAACGCGGGCGCAGTAATGTAATCCCGACCGATTGGTAAACAGAAAAGGGTGCGAAAGCATCCTTTTTTTCGGTTTCTTGTGGCTGAGCCCGCGCCTGTTTTAAATCACGTTGACGGCGCGCTGTTCTCTCACCAGGCGTAAGTTGTCCTGTGCGGAAGGACTGTTGGGATGTATCGTAATTAGCTGCAGAAAAGCCTCTTCAGCCAGCGCGAGCTTGCCCTGCTGCAGGTAAACCAGACCTAGCCCGGACAGCGCACCGAAATGGCGCGGTTCGAGTTCCAGAGCCCTCTTGATGTCTTCGATCGACGCGTCGGTATTCCCGACCAAGTAGTAAAGGGTGGCTCGTTTGTTCCAGCCTTCCGCAAAATCCGGAAAATTCTCCACAATCTGGCTGAAAATCAGCAGCGCTTCCGGGAATTGGCGACGATTCATTGCTTCGGTGCCTAGTGTCACCAGTCGTTGAACGTCTATGTTCTCATGTTCAAGCCAAATCTCCCATATCCGGTTTTCTGTCGCGCGCAGCATAACCGGATTACTGACCCTTGACAGCTGCTCGAACAATCCGCTCAGCCTCTCGTCGGTCTGGTCTGCATGTAGATTAAGCGTGGCTGAAATCGACAAACCGCAAATGAGCTTCGTGAAACGGGCACTTGCTCCTGACCCACTGCAAACCAAAGGAATACTCGTCTGAGGGTAT
>PBTW01000104.1 GCA_002729315.1 Gammaproteobacteria bacterium | reverse complement strand
TGCATTAGGTTCTCCCATGTTTATTCTGGTTTAAGAATAGTTCGACAAGGCATGGCCACCATCAGAGACTCTCTGTTCAAGCCGAACCCGTCTGGATAAAGTCTATTCGTTAGCCGCGCTCGAGCCAGTGAGCTTTTTCATACCTTTTTGATGCATATCTTTGTCTAATTTAGCGTGGTCAGTCGTGTAGTGTTGGTTCCGTCATCAAATTCAATCTTTTCAAAATCGGCTCAAGCAAGTCTGAGAGGATACTGTAACTAATTCAGCGGGCGAATCGGCCTCCCGACCGCTACATGTCAATGCGGGGCCTACATAAAACTGAGGGGCTAAACTGGCCAAAAAGTAACCGATATATCCGGCAGTGGCGATAGTTGGTTCTTTGGTTGGATCGCGGTAGATGTCAGATTAGCTCAGCAATAGTTTAGTTCTGAACTTGTGATGATCGCTTCGTTTAGAAACATCCTTGGTTAAATCAAAGCATGAAAGTTAACAAGATATAACGAAAAACAGTAGTTTAGATATTTTTTTGACTCCTGCCCCTTGCGCTACATTGAAGATCGAAAGCTATAGTTGATGAAATCCGGTAGGAGGCCTGCGAAGCTTTTCCGAGTTGAATATCAGGTTTGTAATCCAATCTATGTACCACTGATTGGCCTGAAGCAGGCGTTTTACGTTGTTGTCCTGGAATTCATCTCTGAAAGCCTTTCGAAACAGCTTTGAGAAGTAGAGGGGTTCTCCGAAATAAACCGGTCGATCGGAGAATATCCTCCTCAACTCATTAGACTCTTCCCTACTATCAACCATATTCGGCAGTATGATGACCGCGGGCTGAGGTACTTCTAAGCTTGTTTCAGGCGGGCACTGGAACAATCGTCTTAAAGCTAGAAGATACCTAGTCGTAGCACTTACATCCGCGTCACTGAGTGAAGTCGGAACAAAGATCACGTCGCATTTCCGCAAAAAGCTACATTTTTCAGGCTCGTTTCCGGCGGGACTGTCAAAAACCAGAAAGGAGTTCTGGTTTTTGACATGCGGCAGGGAGTCGATATGGTTCACGATGTTGCCGTTATTGGGCGAACCCGACGCAAGGAACATGTCATCGTCGTTGATCACAGAGAACCGGTCATTGGCAAACTTTTTCAATGACTCGCTGCTCGTCGACTGAACGTCGATATCGATAAGTTCGATCCTAGCGAGGGTATCACGCGTGGCGAGACCCAAGCAGGTCAGAAGCGCGAGAGTGCTTTTGCCTACACCGCCTTTGGAATTTGCAAAAACTGCGGTCCTAGTTCTCGCTCTCTGACTGACTTGATGCGTTCGCATCGTTGGCGGGGTACTCCAATTGAAATGCAGCATTTGGGTAGAACGATACCTTGATACGAAAACATACTCCTTCTATCTATTTCGACGATTCGCTATTTTTCTTTATTCTGAATTGTCTTCCTTTTCACCAAAAGCCGTGTTTGGACCCATAGCGGAGGTGAGGGCGGATAAACGACTTTCGTTTGCAGTAACAGGCGGTTCGGAGCCCCAGTCTGTGGAGATGTCACCGATCAGTTTCGCTCCCTCCATAGTTTCGATCGAGCCATATTGAATCTTTCCTCGAATCCGGCCAGATGCCTTTACGGTCAATTTACCCGTTAGCGTGAGAGTTTCCTCAACAGTGCCCTCAACATCTGCTGTTTCTCCAGATATGTCGCCCTCGACAACTCCGCCAGGCCCAACAATCAGATGTTTCACAGAGACCCTCCCAACGATCTTTCCGTCTATCCGAGCCGTACCATCTATTTCGAGTGACGCTCCTTCTAGATGCGTTTGTGCACCAACATAGAATTCATATTCCGAGTCTTTTGCGGTCATGGTTGCTACCCTTTCTTAAGTTACCTGATTATTGAGTTTTTTGTTCAAGTTTGTTTATTCCAACGTGACAGTCTAGCTTAGTCGATGTTTTGGCTAACTAGAGGAGTATCGTGATCGAGTTCGACAAGCGGAATGAGAGCCCCATTAATTACGGCTCCAGCGCTAACTGCAAGGTTGCGATACTGCACTGTTCCTGTGAAATGTGCATTTGGTCCAAATATTATTGTTCGTGATGACGTAATAGAGGCCTCGACCTTGCCAAATATCTCGATTGTTGGGGAGTTTATCTCGCCGATCAAGCTCCCGCCATCGAGAATCTTCACTACTCCATGTTTGTCACCGCTGCAGTTGACGGAGCCATTCACGGTTCCAGCCACCAGAAACTCTTCTAAAAAACTGAAGTCTCCACTTAGTGAGGTACCCTCAGCAACTAGGCTGGTGGCAAGAGAAGGTTTCATCTAGAAAGCTCCTGTTTACGGCCTCGCATACGGTATTACCCTATTATTGAGTATCAGTTTCGACACCCATTTGGTGGAATCTTCGAGCCCTAAATCCTTAATCCTTAGCTAACTGTCGGCACTCCTCAATTAGACTGGACTGATGGCGACACGCGCTATTCAGGGAAGGATACTACACTTAAGCCAAAATGGATGTGTAATCCCGAGAAAATGCAATATTCACTTATTGCCCGAATTGGAAAATGTTAAACTATGTCAGAGCATTAAAACTTAAATTTTGTGTCATTGTGTCTCCTTCCGATGAGGAATCGAAGATCACCGGGATATCCGCTGCCCCTGCCAGACACGATGTCACTATTGCAGAGAATGGCTGCGTGAACTACCCTTTAAGCCCTTCTAGGTAATATGGGCAGGTAAACAGCAGCGCTCTTTAGGCGAACTTCCGCCACCTCAGCAGCTAATCCACTGTGCTTACAGAGCGGTTTCTTCCAAGCTTGCCTACCGCAAGATGCTTGTCTCCCCATGCCTGACGGCATGGTTCGTTTTCTTATTTCGAGAAAGTGAAAGTCGCTTCATCGAAGCCTAGCCAGTTTTCTTCTTCAGCGACGTTTGCCCCTGCGGCTGCTACCAGTACAACTATCCTGTATGCTCCTGCCTGAATGCCCTCATTTAAAGGTATGTCAAAAAGCGACAGGCTGTTGCGCTCGTCCAGCGCCATTGAGCCGGTAAAGGGAATGAGTTCACCAATGCCGCTTAGTTTCAGTGTCTCATCAACCGTGACAAACTGACCGTCTGGCAGAAAAACCGCAACGTAAAGATCAGCATCTCCGTTGGCGTCAAATTCTACGCTTGCCTGAAGACGCTCACCGGGTGAGAGTTCGCTATTCAACAACTTGATGTTAAATGTTCCAGTGAGTTTCTTTAAATGCGCCGGAGCCAGAATATGCTCTCCCTGCAGCAGTACCTGCCGCCCTTCAAAAATCGGGAAGCCAGCTTCGTCCAATCGACTGGCCAGAAAACTGAGAGTCACGGTGTCACTGCCGTTTCTTAGCCGTAGTTCACCACCGGGAAGATCGAGATTTGGAAATGACTGATGGAGTTCATAGGCGTCATAGAAGGCACTCGAATCAGAGAGTGTCTGCTGATCCAGAATAAAGCCGGGCATCACTGCCGTATATTCAAGTGCCGCGGGGGTTGTTCCATTGCTGCTTTCAAGTTGCAGCGGCAGGCGCGCACTCGAGGGCAAGGTGTCGGGCATCGCCGATGCGATTCTCGCCTGACGGGCGCCGCCGCTAGTCACATAGAATTTGAAGTTGCTGTTTATGGCCCCCAGAACAGATCCGGTCGGATAGGGAGGTTCCACCGGGCCAGCCGAGGTCATGCCATCGTGGATGACCGTCACTTTAACAATATGAACGCCCGGTTCTCTGACGACATAGTCGTTGGCGGGGTCGAAGTAATAGCCCACTTTGTTCGCGACTCCTCCAAATGCGCGTGTTGCGCCGCTCGGGGTGGTAATCTCGACCTGAACCTGTGACGGAAGGGTCGGAGCGACCTGCCCGGAGAAGCTCACGACGTCTCCAGGTTCGAGGATCGAGCCGGGCCTGATACCCTGAGGGTGTAGGAAGATATCAATCTGCTCGCCTTGCAATTCAAATAGTGGCCCGCCGGAGGGCCCTCCGGCGGCTCCTTGGAACGGGGGCATAACCCGCCCCCCGTCCGGGTCGGAATCTGGCAGCATGGCCCAGAGCGAGCCATAGGCGCCATAGTGGCTGAACTCTGAATCAGGCACCCGGTAAACGGCACCTCCGAATACAAATTTAAAATCGTTTGGCTGGTCACCCTCGTAGCCGCTTCCCAGCTGGTAGCCATAGGGAGTGTTGAAGCGCCAGTAGCCATTGGTGGTGGATTCTGTGCCGACAAATTCGCGCACACTTACTCCCGGACGGCCGATGCTGGAATAATAGTACGCCCAGTGAATATTCGGCTGCGCTGGGTCAATGAAAGGCGGCACCTCACCCTTGGAATCGGGGCGCAAAAGCAAAGACCCGGAGCTCAAGCCGTTGTTGTTGACGTTATCTGCATTAATAAGGTCAGTCAGTTGGCCGTCGCCATCGTCTAGCGTGACAATGTTCTGCATGGCCGCATTCCATTCGGTGAAATTATTCATCCACATGACGTCACCGGTCTGGAAAGGCGAGAAAAAGTGCGCATTCTGATCTCGGCTGTCTTCCATGAGATACCACTGTCTGATTTCCTCACCGCCTTCATCTCCCCGGCTGCCGTGCGTAATGATATTACTATCAGGCGTTTCCACCACTGATGCCCACTTTCTCGAAGCCATCCATAGCTTGCCGTCTGGCGAGGTATAGGAGGCGTCGTAATTGACGAGATATTCGCCCGCCTCATAGAAGCTGAAGGCTTGCTCGTCCGAGGAATAATAGCCAAAGCGGTTCGCGACGCCGCTGAATGTTTTACTGACAAGTGCCTCTGTAGAGGAATTCGGAAAATGTGAAATCGATACTGTCACTTCAGCGGGTACGCCGGGCTGTAAAATAACCGTTGGCGAGTAAGTGTCATTCACCTCGAAGGGTGTTCCCGGAAAAACGCCCGTCTCTATGTCCATCAGTTCAGCGATGTAAACTGAGTAAGAGCCGCTGATCTTCAGTTCCTGACCAAAGATGTCCGTCACGAAGCCGTCCAGTGTGATCCGGTATTCACCGTACTCATCCAGAGTGAGCGCAAAATCCTCCGAATAGGTGGTCAGGCCATACACCATGTCGGTGTTGTTGCTGTTCCTAAACAGTCCTTCGCCCAGATCTGAGGTGGCTTGTTGAACATAGGCGCCTTTGATCATGTGTGGACCCACAGCGAGCTGCGTTCCATCGGGCGATATAATGCTGGCCCTTAGCTGGCCGGTTGGAAACTCCAGTGGTAGCTTTGGTGAGTTCAGCCACTCCTTGTTGCTGAACGCCGTCAAAGGGATAAATGGCTCAATGTTGTACTTTTTGACTGAGCCATCGCTGCGGGTCGATTTTGGCAGAATCAACTTGTTAGCGTTTGTGATCCAGTGTCCGGAAAATCCGAACTTCCCGACATCTTCATTGGCTATGGTGCCCCTCGAGCCGTTGCTGACTTCATTTAACAGAATCGCACTGTACAGCCGGGGCGTTTGTACCTCGCCGATTGTGATCCGCGCCGCACCATGGGTCTCTGTTAAATGAAAGGAAGGCTCGCCATACACATCCTCATAAAACAGTCGCTCTGAATTCAGGCCCGAAACCCAGGGATTCATGCTCCAGCCTTGGCCGGTCAAGATGAGCTGATAGATGCCATCGGGTGCTTCGCTAGGGACCGTGTAATCAAGAGTCCATTCTGCCTGTCCATGGCCGGTGTGTATAGTTTGGTAATTCGACAGCGAGAATTGGCCAATAATGATCGCCTCAGCTTCCTGACTGGATGCTCTTTCGATGGGCAATCCGGTGACGGTCACATCACTTGCTGAGTATTGAGGCTGTGCGGCTTTTTGCTCTCCATGGGCATTAATTACAAGCTCGAGCATGGCTGTTCCACCGCCGAGGGAGGCAACTGCGCCAAACTCAAGATTTCTCGAATAAATATCGACGGTGCCACTCAGAGTGCCCGAGCGGCCTGCCTGCCAGTCAGTCGCGTCCAATGTTCCGGTTAACCAAGCGACACCGGGGTCTCTGCCGCCCATGAACTCGAGGTTATTCATGCCATTCTGGCTGCTCCCGTTCAGTCGTTGACCTGTTGAAATAGCAAGAGCTGGGTCTGCTAATGGGACATGAATTACCGTTCCGGCTTGTCTGCTGCTGAAGTGGTTGTAACTCTGCGAGTGGCGGTCCTGGCTGACCTGCAGTGCAGCCCCAGGTGGGGCTAGGAATCTCACCGAAAAGCTGCCGTCAGCGTCCGAAACGCTAGACCCTGTTTGTCCGGTCTGCAGATTGACCAGACCGACTCTGACTAGTGGCTCTGCAGCGCCGGGTGCGCCTTCAACGAGTGAAAGGTGCGAGCCTTCCAAGGGTTGAACGGTGATCAAGTCGGCGCGTGGAGGTGAGCTCGGAAATCTTGATGTTGAAGATTGTGCAGGGCCTATTTCGATTCCTGATACAGAGTTGCTACGTGCATCGATGCCAACAGAACTGATGAAATACGTCTCCTCCGGGCTCGGATAGGTACTGGAGGTCACAACAATCCGGTAGCGTCCGGCAGGCAGCTGCTCGGAAAAGCTGTGCGCCCGAGGATTACCCGTTCCGATACCCCGAATGAGATCAACACCATTGTCTAAATTTGAAAAAACGAGCAGAGCGTTCCCGGTGTACGGAAATTCTGCCGTGCCGCTCAGCGTAATTTCTTTGCTTAGACTGACCTTGTAGAGTCGGTCAGCATCGTCGAAACCACAACGCTCCATCGATCGGAAGGCATTATTGTTGTCGTCCACATATCTCAAAGAAAGACAGGAGTCTTCAAGGACCAGAGTACCCGAAGCGTCTGTGGTGTACTGCTCACTGCCGTCAACAAGCTTCACATTTGGCAGGATGCTACCGTCAAGGTGCACTTCGACAATAGCCGAATTGGCAGTCTGGGCAGTCATCATCAGGCCCGTTAGGGCTATGGTCCAGCAAGCCTTGCTCATCATTGCGTGAAGTTCTTTTCCCTAGGGATTCGATATGCGATCACCGACTTGAGTTGGTCTTAATGATACGTCAGTCGTTCTCGCCTGCTCAATGTCCGGTAGTCCCTGCATCCCTCGATGTGCCAGTGAGACTAACTGAGCACGCTACGCATAACACAAGGTTTTGAGGATATCGCCAAAGCAGTCCCGCAGATTTGCTATTATCTATTAGTGAAGACAAAGAGGGTCTATCTCATGCGTCAAAATTTTGTCGTAAAACTTTTTCTTGCAGGGTTTTGCTTCTCTTCAGTGACAACCTCATTGTGGATTGTAGCGCAACCGGCGACCTATCTGCCTCAGGGGCTTCAAACGGTTGAGCGCGTGCCTGATGACATACTTCCGGAAACCATGGCGAGGCTGCCCCAGGTCAGTCGGGACTCTCTTGACGCCGCTGGCCAGCGAGCCTTCGACACATATGTGCGGCCGGGTACAGGCTATGAAAACGGACCGAGAGGGCCAGTCGCGATGTGGTTGCACAGCCCGGTACTGGCAGAAGCAATATTCGATGTTCGCCAGCGTGTGAGATACGGGACGAAAAAGGATCAGCGCCTTACAGAGTTGATTATTTTATCAACTGCGCGCGAAATTAATCATCAGTATGAGTGGTCTGCTCATGAGCCGCTTGCTCAGGCTGCTGGTCTTGAGCAGGAAATTATCGATGTAATCAAATACAGAAGGAATCTCGGTGGGCTTTCAACTACAGCAGGATTGGGGGCGACGGAGCGACTGCTCATTCAGTTCACCCGGGAACTGGTGAGTGAGGAAAAAGTCAGCTCAGATACTTACGCGCAGGCCATTGAGCGGTTCGGAAGCGAGGGTCTGATGGATATTGTCGGTCTGATTGGCTACTACAACTTCGTGGCGATGACGCTGAAAGCCTTCGATGTACAGCGACCAATTGGAACCGAATTGCTGTTGCCTATGTCCGTCGAGTAAAAGCATCAGCTATAGATCGGATCATGACTAGGCGCTGCTGGCTTGTAAGTCGTCAAGCTCCACCGGTCTGTATTTTTCCAGCAAAGCCCAGATGATAGCCATAGATTCGACATCCACCGTTCCAGAGAAATCGTCCGGGCGAAAGTGCAACTGCATGGCGCGCATGGCATATTGTGTTGCACGATCGTAAATGCCGGAGAGTTCGACCTTGTAACCGAGACGATTGAGCGCGCTCTGTACGGTTTGCAGAGGCGGTGGCTCGCTGGAAAAGCGCTGTTCATATTTGGCTTTGGTGTCTGACTCGTACCAAGCGCCGATGCCTGCTTCATAGAGCTGGCGCCAGGGGAACGCAGGCCCAGGGTCAGATTTTCTCAGTATTGCTATGTCTGAGTGGCCCACCACGTCAATAGGGTCGATGGATGGGAATCTGTCAAGAATTTCTAAGATGAGTTCAATGAGCAGCGCAATCTGATCGTCATCATAGCTCGGAAACTCGCACTCAAAGTCATCCGGTGCCGTTTCTTCAATCGGGTTGTTTGTTCCAGTGCACTTAAATTCATTGACCACCTCGATGCCGATGGATCTGTCGTTAAGTGCGCTCTCACCTGCCCAGAAGCTGACTCCTGCGTGCCAGGCTCTGTCAAGCTCGGGGACCAGCTGATAGACCTTCAGCTTGCTTCGGGGGTAAGTCGGATCGAACGGAGCGGGCACAAGATAATGCGAGCTCACCGGATTCGCAGTAGGTTGAGTTAATAGCCTCAGGGACTCGGCAAAGTCTTCAGAAGTGGCGTGGATCACTAAATAGTCGACCCGGCTGTTGTAATTGGCCGAAGGCATCACGACGAGGTTGCTGCAGGCAGTCGAAAAAGCGCAGATGCAGGCTATCGCCGCCCGTATCATCCGACCGGTCATCGGTTGGCTCCAACTGGAAAAACTCGCGTTTCTGACTAATTGCACTGCCATCGTTAAATTCTTAAGCCGCTCGGGGCGGTGCTCAGCAGGCTCTCTGAATAATCGTTCTCCTTGATGGGCCAGTGCAGCAGGGCTGCGACGATTCCGAGGAATATACCGGCATACCAGATACCATTGTAAGATCCGTAGTGTTCATACAGCCAAGCGCCAAGCCAGACCCCGCTGAAACTTCCGAGCTGATGGCTCAGGAACACAATGCCGTACAGAAAGGACATGTAGCGGGTGCCAAAAAACAGCGCGACCAGTCCGGATGTGGGTGGAACCGTTGCTAGCCACAAAAACCCCATGCCTGCGCTGAACAGCATGATACTCAAAATTGAAACTGGCATAGCCAGGAATATAGTGATTGCCATCACCCGTCCGAGATATATCATGGTAAGCAATGCCCGCATGGAGTGAGTGCCGCTCAACACGCCGGCGTAGTAGGCTCCGATCACATTACAAAGGCCAATGAGACTGA
The DNA here is from genome assembly GCA_002729315.1 of Gammaproteobacteria bacterium. Taxonomy (GTDB): domain Bacteria; phylum Pseudomonadota; class Gammaproteobacteria; order Pseudomonadales; family Pseudohongiellaceae; genus UBA9145. Next base: position 8,027 of record PBTW01000104.1, on the reverse strand, counting down.
TGCTCCAGGCGCCAACTTGCGGATCAAAGCCTAGATCGACTACATAGCCGGGCATGTGTATCGTTATGAACGCAACGTGGAATCCGCAGACAAAGAACCCAAATACCAACAGGCGATAGGACTTAATAGAACAGGCTTTCAGGGCGACGTATTTCAGGCTGATTGACGCTTTGGAATCTGCCTTGGCAGTTTCGTTTGCTCCACCAAATTTCGACAGAGGAATGCAGAGTAACGCCATCAGGAAAGCACTGATTCCGAGGAACTGTAAGGAGTGCATCCAGCCAAACAGATTCACCACGGATGCGATCACAGGCACCACCAAAAACTGTCCAAAACTGCCGGCGGCAGTGCCAATACCGAGGGCACGGGCACGCTTTTCTTCTGGCACTGCCCGGGCAATCGATGGCAGGACGATGCCGAAAGAAGTGCCTGCGACGCCGGCGCCGACGAGCAGTCCGGCAGTGCTTACAATCTGCGTTTCCGTGCTTGATATGGACATGCCAACCATACCGATTGCGTAGAGCGCCACACCGCCGAGCAGCACCCGAAGGTTGCCGAATTTATCAGCCAGTGCCCCGGCCAGAATTGCACACACGCCCCAGGACAGGTTCTGGATAGCGAGTGCGAGGCCAAATACATCCCTTCCCCATTCTCTAGCCTCTGACATTGGCACCATAAACAGCCCGAAGCCCGCTCGGTAACCAAAGGACAGCATCAGGAGCAGACATGCACTGATGAGAACTTTTTGGTAGGAATGGGTCTGAGTTTTGACGATTTCCATTTTCTTTCAGGCTCGAGGTAGGTTTATCTCAGCACCGGTCAGTGGTTATGATTGTTTAGCTTAGCCGAGAATGACCCCGAATAAAAAGAAGAAGGTGATCGACAGGAGAGCGCCTACGGGCAGGGTCACAATCCAGGAGAGGAAGATCTTGCCGACTACCTTCCAATTGAGGGCGCCGACGCCGCGAGCCAGGCCTACGCCCAACACGGCACCGACGAGTGTATGAGTGGTGGAGACGGGAATACCGGTGCCCGAGGCAACCACCACCGTGATCGCAGCCGCCAATTCTGCAGCGAACCCGCGGCTGGGTGTCAGTTCAGTGATGTTTCGGCCAATCGTCGCAATGACCCGAAACCCTAGGGTCGCGAGCCCCACAACAATGCCGCCGCCGCCGAGCAGCAGGATCCATACTGGCAGTTCGGATTGGGCGGCGAAGGCGCCACCGTTCTGCACGACCCCATTCACCGCCGCTAGAGGACCAATGGCATTGGCGACATCATTGGAGCCATGGGCGAATGCCATTGAGCAGGCGGTGAATATCATGAGCACGCCGAACAGGCGCTCTAGATTTGCCGTGCGGTCTTCGGCGCTTCCGGCTTCCTCTGGTCTAATTTTGCGAATCGCGAGAAAACCGATGGCCGTGGTGAGCAATCCGACGCCAATGGCGTACAGTGTGGCTCCTCCATAGCTGACTTCCAGCCCCACGTGACGCAAACCTTTAACCAGGGTCACCATGGAAATCACGGAACCCACCAGAAATATGTAGCCTGGTATGTACCGTTTGGCGTTGCCGAAAGGGTCGTCGGTATCAAGCACCAGATGTTGGACGCTGAGGAACAAACCGAAGGCGATTGTTCCGGAGAACACCGGAGAAATCACCCAGCTCGCGACAATCGATAGCACCTGCCCCCACATCACGGAATCGACGGACACGCCAACTACTGCAAAGCCGATAATTGCTCCGATTATTGAGTGAGTGGTAGACACCGGCCAACCATTCCAGGAGGCGATCAGCAGCCATACTCCGGCCGCTAGCAGGGAGGACAGCATGCCGTAAATAAGCAGTTCCGGATTCGTGTCAAAACCTGCGGTTTCCGCGTCAATGATGCCGCTTCGGATAGTTGAGGTAACTTCACCTCCAGCTAGGTAGGCACCTGCGAACTCGAAAACCATCGCAATAATGATAGCCTGCTTGATGGTGATCGCCCGAGCGCCTACCGACGTCCCCATCGCGTTTGCAACATCGTTTGCGCCGACGCCATAAGCCATGAAAAAGCCGAAAACACAGGCAAGTGTGAGCAGTAAGGTGCCATGCTGGGCGAGAATTTCCGACATAGACTAGGCGGATGTATCTGTAAGGATATTGGACGGCCGGCCTTCGGGCGGGTCAACGCGCAAAAAACCGAGCGACCTGCCGATGGACTTCGTCATAGAGAAAACGGCTCGACGTTAATGTGATTTCGGCCGCTATTAAATCACTCCATTCCCTGCCGCGCCAGCACTGGTTTAGCTGTTTTTGTGGTAGTTTGCCTTATTGCTAGAGAGCTGAAATATGTAAAAATTTTTATCGTGCGAACCAATGATTTATGGGCGTTCAGGGCAGAAAATCTATGATGCTGCGCGCGGCGTCCTGAGTACACTGTGTCAAAGTCGTGGTAGAACGGCTGGTCTGCATGCGGCACGGAGGCGTGCACTTTTGTTGCATCGCTCATCTTGATATCGTAATGCGCTCGAAATTGAGGAATACCCGTTCTATGGTGAAGATTAAATTCATTGAACATTCCGGACAGGAACACGCTGTTGAAACTAACCCCGGCGCATCCGTAATGATAGCAGCGGTCAGCAATGGCGTGCCAGGTATTGATGCTGACTGCGGCGGTGCCTGCTCGTGCGCTACCTGCCATGTTTATGTAGACCAGGAATGGCTTGAGAAAACTGGTGAAATCAACCCGACGGAAGAGGCTATGCTCAGCATCAGTACTGACAGGAAGGAAAATTCTCGGCTCTCCTGTCAGATTCTGGTCAACGAAGACTTAGACGGGCTGGTTGTTAACATGCCCGAGTTCCAGTTCTAAGCCAAGAATTGCGTCACGCAGGAAACCAAGGGTAAACACAATGACTGAGACTTCTGCCGAGCATAGTAAGTGGAGCATGGTCGGGAAAGACCCTGGAGCATGCCGATTGAAAAGATTGATCTGTCGCATCCGGGAATCTGGCAGGCCAATGAGTTTCTGCCTTTCATGGAACGTCTGCGTCTTGAAGATCCTGTCCATTACTGTGCCGAGTCGGCGGTCGGGCCATACTGGTCTATCACCAAGTACAAAGATATCGTGCAAGTCGATACCTCCCCTGAAATTTTCTCGTCAGAACCGACTATCGGAATTGTGGATACCTATGATGAGTATACGCTGCCGAGCTTCATTTCTATGGATCCGCCGAAACATGATGAACAGCGGCGAATCGCGCAACCGGTAGTCGCGCCCGCCAATCTCACGCGCCTTGAGGATCTGATCCGTCGAAGGGTCTGCAACATACTTAACGACCTGCCTCTGGAAACAGAGTTTGATTGGGTTCAGGAAGTTTCCATCGAGCTCACAACGCAGATGCTAGCGACGCTTTTCGACTTTCCATTCAAAAGCCGGCACAAATTGACATTCTGGTCCGATGCCGCCACGGCGATTCCGGGGGCAGGCGTTGTGTCTTCTAATGAACAACGCTGGGCTGCGATGGAAGAATGTTTGCAGGTATTCACGGATTTGTGGAACGAACGGGTAAACGCCGAGCCGGGGAATGACCTAGTTTCCATGCTGGCGCACGGTGAGGCCACACAGAACATGCCGCCTATGGAGTACTTGGGCAACATTATCTTGCTGATTGTGGGTGGTAACGACACCACCAGAAATTCAATCTCCGGTGGTGTGCTGGCGCTCAACGAAAACCCGGTAGAGTATGAAAAGCTGCGCGCCGATCATAGCATCATTCCCAATATGGTTTCTGAAATTATCCGCTGGCAAACTCCACTTGCTTACATGCGCCGCACTGCTCTGGTAGACACAGAACTGGGTGGCAAAAAAATCAAGGCCGGCGATAAAGTGGTGATGTGGTACGCGTCAGGCAACCGGGACAGCGAGGTGATAGAAAGGGCAGATGAATTCCTCATTGACCGGGACAAGGCGCGTCAGCACTTGTCCTTCGGCTTCGGTCTACATCGTTGTATGGGTAACCGCCTGGCGGAGATGCAGCTGCGTATTCTGTGGGAAGAGATCATGCAGCGCTTCGACAAGATTGAGGTCGTCGGGCAGCCAAAAAGGGTTTACTCCAGCTTTATTAAAGGCTACACCCACTTACCAGTCAGGCTCCATGGCTTGAACTGAATTGAACTGAACGCAGAACAGCAAAGGGCAGGGCGAAAAGCTTGGTATGGTGGAGGCTAAGACGCAGGGAGCATTCCTGTTTAGAATCCAGAGCAGTCCGCTGCTGTCCTGAGACACCTTAGGAGGGTACCCCAAGGCCCCGATAAATAGGATCGGGCGCGGCGGGCATCGCGTCAGCGGGATCATCGTGGTCCCCGAATATTAGCACAGGGGACCGTCACCGCTCAGCCGAAAATGTTTTCTTTTTGAGTCCGGATAATACGGGCATTGCCCACTCTTCGGGTAAACCCCTTCGCGTCAAAGTATTCCAAAATCTCTATGCAGAGGTTTCTTCCAATGCCGGAAGCATCTCTGAACGCAATCACCGTGAAAGCACCATCCTCGCCCTGGTTCGCCAGAGTCTCAGTGAAAGAGGCGAGTTCCGAAATTGTCTCGGGCAGGTAATGGCGATTTTCCGCAACCTGGATGACGCTCCCTGATCTGCCGGCCTCTTTCAAAATTCTATTCATTGCTTTTAACGGGATGCCGGTCATCTCTACCAATTCTCGGGTTCTGGGCGGCACGCTGCCAGCGTCTTTCAGCAGCGGCTGTATCTTCTCCTGAAACTCAAGCTGTTCGCGACTGAGTTGCGCCTGATGATCTGGTAAATGAAAAAGGGTTCCGTTACGGCCAACCAGGCCGCTCGAGTGCATTAGCTCAAGCATCTGACTGAGCATCTTGTGCGAACCCGAATAATTAAGCTGATTCGACAGAGCAGATTCTGCAATACCTATTTCACTCGGGCTTTCTCTATGGAAGTCGGTCAGCAAGACGCGTGTGCGGTCGCACCAGTGTTGATAATGTAGCTGAGACAGACAATAACCTCCCTGTTTGTCTTCCGTCTTGAAGACAATTGGTGTTGGATCTTCAGCTGCAAGCAGTTTTTCCAGTGAATCCTGCCTCAGCGCATGATTGAGACGAAATTGCTTGAGATTGACGCCGAGAGGGGAAATTTCGAGTAAATTCTTCAGCCCGGATTGAGCTGGATGATCCGCGGCAGTGAGTGTGTTTAGTCGTGCTTCAGAAGCTCGCCCGCGTCTGGGCACAAACAGATCTACTACATGCCCTCCGGCAAGCGTCTTCGCCGCTGCCGGGTCCCGGATAATGAAACGGTCACCATAGGCGATAGACAAAGGTATTGGGCTCAGGATCTGGCAAAAAACCTGCGCGGGGTCTAGGGGTCGGATGTTTACCAGATAGTGGCCGCAACCGTGATAGAAGTGATATTGGGCGCTCGGTTTGAAACGATGCGTAAGCTCTGCCGCTTGAACGCGGCAATCAAAACGCGTGACGGTGTGGTGTATCGGACGAGCCAGCAACCAATTGCCACGTTTGACGCTGGTCTGGTCAAGATTGATGTTGAGTGCGGCTCTCTGGCCTGCGTGCAGCGTTTGTATTGTGTCTCGATCCACACGGATGCTGCGCACCCGCGCGGTTTCGCCACTGAGCCCCTGTACGAGCTGATCGCCAGTGCCGATCTGGCCTGAACGCAGGCAACCTGTCACCACCGTGCCAATGCCCTTGACGCTAAAACTCCGGTCGATGAGAAAGCGTGCCTCCTGATTACATGGCTTCGTCTTGTGGGTCAGCTTTTCCGCTGCCAGCATCATTAGATGGGTTTTCAGCTCAGAGACGCCCTTACCGCTGACATTGCTGAGCGGGAAAAAATTAGGAGCAGTAAATTTGAAGGTTGGCAGGAGTTCACAGAGCTGACGTTCAACTTCTGCGATTCTGAATTCATCAACCTTGTCGATTTTGGAAATGGCGACGGTCAGTTGCTTGATGCCTAGGAGACTCAGGATTACGAGGTGCTCTCGGGTTTGCGGCATGATGCCGTCATCGGAAGCAACAACCAGTAGTGCTGAATCTACACTGCTCACGCCTGCCAGCATATTATGGATAAAGTCGGTGTGGCCGGGAACATCGACAAAGCCTAGCGTGATAAGCGCTGCGGTAGGCTCGCCAACAGACCTGAAGTGATGGTAGGCATAGCCGAGATTGATGGTCAGTCCCCTCTCCTTTTCTGCCTGTAGCGTGTCCGTCTCTACCCCGGTAAGTTGCCCGACCAGTGCGGATTTGCCGTGATCGACGTGGCCGGCGGTTGCAACCATCAGCTGTCTGGAATCACTAATGTTCGTTTGGGGAGGCGCGTCGCTCATGCGCTAGGCTTTTGTCATGATTCAGCAAACTTTACCTGATGCCCGTTCCATAAGGCTGAGTGCGGTTCCACTTGACAATATAATAAACAAAGACGAAAACAATCATCGCTGAAATTGCAAATCCGGGATTTAACGGGCCCTGATTGAGATTGACAATTCCGTAACCGATCGAACCAGTCATCATTGCGTAGTAGAAAAACGGTAGCAGAGTTTTTCTGATCACTGCGCCTTCTCTACCGATCAGCCCAGCAACAGCAGACGCAGCGACGACGTTGTGGACACAAATGATGTTGCCTGAAGCGCCACCAACCGCTTGTAGCGCCACAATCCAGGTTGGGTCAACGAGAATACGCTCGCCGACCCCGAACTGGAAAAGAGAGAACATCATATTGCTGACGGTATTGCTGCCGGCTACGAAAGCGCCAAGCCCGCCTATAAAGGTTGCAAAAAACGGCCAGGCCGACCCAGCAAGATTAGCAACTCCCTCAGCCAGAGCGAGCGGCATTTGTTCATAGCCGGCTGCTCCGCCACTGCTGTTTAAAAAAACTTGTACCATGGGCACGGTAAAAACGAGCGCTGTCGAGGCCGGCAGCAGTGTCTTGAGGGAGCTGGACAGCGCCCGTTGATACTCGGCGACGCTGAGCCTGTGGAGGCCGATCGTAATCAGGCTTACCAGAATGAAAATGGTACCGGGAGACCACAGCGGCTGGAATGAGGCAGAAATGTCACTGCCGAATATCGCAGGCCAGCTCCATGTGATTAAGGGGTGATCGGAACGAAGAAAGGTCTCCAGATTCAGGGTTCTGAGTCTTGTCAACACAAGCAGCCCCGCCACAAAAGCATAGGGCGACCATGCCGTAATTAAGCCCATGCTCTTTTGCTGCGGCTCAACTGCGCTCTGATGCTCTCCGCTCCACTCCCTCTCCCATAGTTCTGGCGACTCGAAATCCCATGCTTTGGATTTATCAGGAATGAGGAATCCTGCTTTCGCAGTGCTGACTACAATGGCGAGCCCGATCATGCCGCCAAACATGGAAGGAAACTCCGGGCCGAGAAATCTGGCCACCAGCAAATAGGGAATTGTCATCGCAAAAGCGGAGAATAGGGCAAATTGCCAAACCTGAAAGCCCTCAGCAAATGACCTGCTGGCGCCAAAAAATCGCGTCATCACTGAAGTAACCAGAAGTGGAATGAATGTTCCAGCCAGAGCGTGTATCAAGGCGACCTTGGTCGCTATGAATTCAAGGAATGGTTCGAACTCACTGAACCCGCGCGATGCTGCATAGGCAGACATGTCAGGATCTGCTGAAAGTCCGGCGCTTACTCCCACTAAGATGGGGGTACCCATCGCTCCAAATGACACCGGCGTGCTTTGAATGATCATGCCTGCCACAACGGCTGCCATGGCCGGGAAACCGAGGCCGACCATAAGCGGAACCGCGACGGCTGCGGGTGTGCCAAACCCTGCTGATCCCTCAATAAAAGAGCCAAAGAGCCACGCGATGATGATGACTTGAATGCGGCGGTCCGGGGTTATGTCGGAAAATCCCTGACGGATTGTGGCGATCGCGCCGCTTTGTTGGAGCGTGTTGAGCAGCAAAATAGCGCCGAAGATAATGTAGATCAGTGTTCCGGCCACAACAAGGCCGTTGACGCTTGCTGCCATTATCTTTG
>PBTW01000103.1 GCA_002729315.1 Gammaproteobacteria bacterium | reverse complement strand
GCTGTGTTTATGTTTATGGACATTTTTATCGAGGGCAGCATGCGAACAATATTCTCAATACTATTCGGTGCGGGCTTACTGATCTTCATTAATAAGCCAAGTGTTGAACCAAGAACAATCAAAAGTTTGTTTTACCGACGCACACTATTACTTGTGGCCTTTGGCTTGTTCAATTCTTATGTGTTGCTGTGGCTAGGAGACATCCTTTACGCCTATGGCATGACTGGCCTTGTTCTTTATTGGTTTCGCGATCTTTCTGCTAGGAATCTACTGGGAATAAGTGCGGGTATTATCCTGCTTCTTTCGTTACTACATACTGCGGGTTATATGTATTCTGCCGAACTGGGTGGAGCAGCTAGAGTCATCGAAGCATTACCAACGGGTACTGCGCTTAGCTCTGAACAGGAAAAAGTACTGCGATATTGGGGCGATTTTCTAAATCAACAAGGCGTCGGTATTGAGCTTGCAGAGCAACAGCTCCGACTTATGCAGTCTGGTTACATAGACAATTTCCTAGGAATAATCCCAATTAATTTACTGCTTCAGACTGTGGGTTTCATAGCAATCACTTTTTGGGATGCCTTAGCCATGATGCTGTTAGGTATGGCGCTTTTCAAATGGGGGCTTTTAGATTGCTCGAGAACTGTGCGGGTTTATGGAACAATGGCTTTAGCTGGCCTGTGCATTGGTCTGCCTATAAATACATGGGAGACGCTAACGTTCGTTAATTCGGGGTTCCACTTCGAGTGGGCGGCACTAAATCGTCCAACTTATGATCTGGGGCGCCTTTCCCTAGCCCTCGGCTATGTCGGGCTCATCATGCTGATATGCAAGATCGGCGTTTTTAAGAAGATGCAGCAATTATTATCGAGGGTTGGGCAGATGGCTCTTACAAATTACCTGTCTCACTCCTTGATATGTAATTTTATATTTATGGGTTGGGGGCTTGGGTTAGCAGGAACTTTACAGAGGATCGAAATATACTGTTTAGTATTGGTAATCTGGATTTTTCAGATCATTACGAGCAGCTTATGGCTAACCTGCTTCCGATTTGGGCCGGCCGAGTGGGCTTGGCGCTCTCTAACTTATAAAAAACCTCAGCCCTTTGGCTTAACCTGAAACGCAAAAGCAAGCTGCTGATAGGTGATAGCAGAAGAGGGTATGCAGGCCGCTATCAAGCAAACGATGATTAGCGTACTGATGACACAATTAACCCTTAAAACGCTGCAGTAAGATCGCCGCATCGTCAGGATATAATGGCTGAATAAATCGTCAATCAACAGACTGTTGAGTGAGTTCTCCGAAAGTTCGACCCCGCGAATTTCGGCCCCCACACGGAGCCTTCTTTAGGTGATGGTCAGATGGGGATCAACGAAGAGGGGGAGTCTTTTACTTGTCGCCCGGTAGTGGGTCGATAGCGCTAAGGCGCCGGCCGTTCAAGTTTATGAAATCAACCAGGATACGCCCGCTCTCTAGGAGCAGCGGATCCTCTTCTTCGATCTCTTCATTTTCTGAAGCTTTTCCGTCTTCGCCGGCTGGCAGGTCAGAATCATCGGTCACTGCGACTGAGGCCACTTCCTCTTCCTCTTCAGTATCGTCATCCTCCCATTCCCTTAAAGGGAGCCCTTTCAGGAAACGACGCATGTTCTCCGCATCAAATTCCTCTCGGCGATTGCTTTCACGCTCGGCTTTCACGCTGTCTTCGTTCAGAGAGATTTGCTCCCTTTCTCGATAGCGGCGCGTCCGCTTTATCTGATCCATCAGGTAGTTAAAATCGGGGGACTCCTCAATTCTTTCTTCATACTGTTCTCGCAATTGAGGCAGCATCGCGGAGATCGAGAAATACGGTCGATACTCAACAGGTCGCACGGTATCCCAGGGAAGGGCGCCATCGAGGCTGCTTTCACCAACATCATCGTAAGCATCATAAAAGTCCGGAAAGCTGATATCCGGCATCACCCCGCGGTGCTGAGTGCTTGCACCTGAAATCCGGTAGAATTTCGATCGGGTCACTTTTACCTGACCGAAATCCATTGGGACGATTTCCTGTACCGTTCCTTTGCCGAAGGTTTGGCCCCCAAGAACAATCCCCCTTTGGTAATCTTGAATCGCGCCCGCAAAGATTTCTGATGCAGACGCGCTGGTGCGATTGACAAGAACTGCCAATGGTCCCGCGTAAGTCACCTCAGGATCATTGTCGCCAAACGCGCGAGTAAATCCATTCCGAATTCCGGAGTATCGTATTTGCACGGTCGGCCCCGTTTCAATGAACAGGCCGACTAACTGATTTGCTTCGCTGAGACTACCGCCGCCGTTGTTTCTCAAATCCATAACAACGGCATCGACTGCCTGAGACTTCAGTTCCTCCAGTAAATCCCGAACATCCCGAGTAGAGCTCTTGAAATCTTCTTCGCCACGAGCTGCAGCCTCGAAGTCAAAATAAAAAGTTGGCAGGCTGACCACGCCAATCTTGAAGTTATCTCCGTTGTAGCTCAACTCAAGCACTTCGCTTTTTGCAGATTGGTCTTCTAGTTTTACCGTATCGCGTATGATGGTAACCACTGTTGCGCCGGACTCGTTGATCGCGTCGGCAGGAATAACACTTAAACGAACCGCAGTGCCTTTTTCACCTCTAATCTGAGACACCACATCATCAAGTCGCATTCCGACCACATCCTCTATCTCGCCATCGACCCCCTGGCCGATGCCGATTATCCTGTCGCCGGACTTAAGCTCATTGCCCCGCTCAGCGGGCCCACCTTTTATCAATTCAACTACTTTGGTGTATTCCTCATCAGTCGTGAGCTGCGCTCCGATTCCCTGCAGAGACAGCGACAGCTGCATATTAAAGTTCTCAGAGTCCCGGGGAGAGTAGTAATCGGTGTGGGGGTCTACTGCTTTAGCAACATTCGACAGGTACGCCTGAAAGATGTCTCTTTCATTGGTTTTCAATACCTGGGTCAACTGATTGCGGTAGCGTTTCGAGAGTTTCTCCTTAATTTCTTCGTCAGTGTCTCCAGTCAGCTTCAGGCTCAGAACACTGTTCTTAATGCGCTTTCGCCAAATCTCATCGAGCTCAGCCAGAGTGCCCGCATAAGGGGCTTCTTCCCGGTCTACTATGATGTATTCATCAACAGTAAAGTTCATATCGGGAATTGCGCTCTCAACCCGATTGATGGCATAGATTAGCCTCTCGAGGACCCGCTGGTAGTAACGGTTATAGATTTCAAAGCCGGGAACCACGTCGCCTGCCTTGAGCGCGTCGTCTAGTGTATATCGATACGCACTCAATTCATCAACATCGCTTTTCAGAAAATAAAGATGTGAGCCATCCAGGCTGTCCATGAATTTGTCAAAGAGCTGGGAGGAGAATCCATCATTAATTTGCAAAGACACGTAGTGCTTGCCCTGCAACTCTCCGAGCAGCTCGACCGCGGTCTTACCGTGAATCGGTAGCGGTTCAACTGGCTCGTAGAGTGTCTCGATATCGAGAACCCGATTCAGCTGTGCCGAATCTTCCTGGGCGAGGCCTCCGCCAAAGTGCATCAGAACCAGCGCGACCAAGCCTGACCAAAGTATGTTTAAGGATGCCTGTGCGAAATTGCTGCGCATATTTCCCCGTTGAATGTAAGTAAGTTCGTTAACCTAATACCAGCCGTTGCATGCAAGTTATAAACGGCACAGAGTAAGCCATACCGCCGCGTGAGAGAAGTCATTTTCTGAAATTCTTATGCGATTCGCTTAACTCGAAAGGACTCAAGAAGATGCCGAGCTCGTAACGGCGATTGGGCTAATAATGGGATACGTGAAAATTGAGACGAAGGTTCCCTAGCGGATAAGTTTATTGCGGGCGGAGGCGTGACGCTCGGCCCGTTCGACATCGATGTAGCGGTCGGTAATGGCGCTCGAGCCGTGCCCGGCATCTTCCCTGACGTGCTCCCGCGGCCTGTGCTTCACGTCTTCGGAAATCCCGGTATGACGCAACCAGTGGACGGTTGCATCGCCCAAGCGTTCAGCATCCTCTGTGAAACCGTCTGCCCGCATTTTTGCGGCAGCTAAGTCAAAGCAATGCTGAACAATACTTCGAATCTGGCGCGTCGAGGTAATGCCTCCCTTGCCTCGAGTTTTATGGATCAAAGGAGTCGACTCACCTGGAGCAGGCAGGGCAGGCAAGCCCCGTGAGAGACGGTAGCGCTTGAGCGCCTCCAGCATAGCGTCACTAACCGAGATTTCCCGTTCCTTGTTACCCTTACCCACTGTCAGAAACCACCAGTTACCATCCTGATCCACTTGAAAATGCCCCATGCTGGGGCGCCAGCGCGGCGTCTCGACCAGTTCCGACACCCTCAGATACATTGCGAATAGTGAGTTCATGATGAACAAAGTGCGCTCATAAACTCCGGGATTCTGGTTCGCCAGACTTTGAGCCGATTCGATAACGTAATCCCACTGTAATGGCGACAAGCGTCTGATTTTTCCCTGAGACTGCTGCTTTCTGATGAATTTACTCTTCTGCCTCATCTGAGACACGGGATTAGCCGGCAGGACGTTCTCTTGAATTAGGAAGTTAAAAAAGCTGCTTAATACGCTAAAGAGACTCTGTATCGCAGCCTGAGAGGCCACATATTCACCGCGCTGGCAGACATAGGGACGCCAGTCAGGGTTCGGAACTCTTTCTCCGTTTATATCGACTAACCTCGAAACATTTTTCTCTCCGATCCAGCTCGCAGGCGGCTGTTTGGTAAATTCGACATAGGTTTCAATGTCCTCACGAACTATCTGAGCAAGGGATTTGTGCCCTATAAGCCAGCACCAGTGCAGAAAATGCTCTATCTCCCGTCGATACGTGCTGAATGTATCCGGACTGCCTCGGTAGCTGTAAATAAATTCACTGGCGTGCTGATAATCGAGCAGTGCGTCGGCGGGAGCGTCTGGCATGAGATGACCCAAGGAAGACACCGGTTTCTGAAACGGATTAGGCATTTCTGCCAAGGTATCGAAATAGGGAATAGGGCTTTTGTTGGCTGACATTAATAGTAATTTCTTAACATCTGAATTTAATGAATTTTTCTGAAGATAAAAATCAATGCATTCATAGACTACGCTTCACTTTAGTCGGTTAATCGGCAAACATCTTTACTTTGGTTTACGCCCATGCTGATTATATCTCACGGAAGCCATTTCGTCGGTTTAAGCGGGTCGGAAACCCAGTAGATCAACCCCAAACCAAATAGTTTCTAATGGAGGGGCAGTAGCTAGTCGTGTCAGCTATTGCCATTCATGCAATCGAGTTCTCTCTCATGCATAGGCTGCTGCGGTGGGTGCGCTCTCTAAGAGATTGCATTGTGAATATTTCCGGTAATCTTTATTACCGGAAATATTTGGCTGGAAGATCAGATCAACAATCCGGACCATCACTCTAAGCAATCAGTATCATCGCTCACTTAGCTGTGATGAATAACGGTCAGGACGTTCTCTTTTCCCGCAGCGTGACGAATTCTTCTGCAAGCGTAGGATGTATACCGAGCGTCGCATCAAAGATACGCTTGGTTGCCCCGGCATTCATCGCGACCGCGACCCCCTGCATGAGCTCACCCGCGTCAGGCGCAACAAAGTGCGCCCCAATCACACGATCATCGGTCAGGTTAACCAATAATTTGATGTAACTTAGCTCTTGCCGGCCGCTGAGGGTGTGTTTGAGCTGTCTGAAACGGCTTTCGTACACATCAAACGCAAGACCAAGCGAACGCGCTTGTTCTTCGCTGTAACCGCAGGTGGCAACATTAGGATGGCAAAACACTGCCGTAGGGATATTTTCGTAACTCACCACATCAGCCGTTTTCCCAAAGAGACACTTTGCCACCCATTGGCCCTCCATCAACGCCACGGGGGTTAGAGCCACCCGGTTAATCGCATCGCCAACCGCGTAAATGCTTGGTTCGGCAGTACAGAAACTCGCATCTACCTTAATCGCGCCTTTGTCATCAAGTTCTACGGCAGTGGTCTCCAGACCGAGATCCTGCGTCAATGGTCTGCGACCAGTGGCTGCCACGATTTGCTCAACTTCAATCCGATATCCAGATTCAAGTAATAATTCTAATCTATTGTTTTTATTAATTATTTCATATATACTATTCTCAAGGATTAGATTAATGCCTTGAGCGAGCTCTTCGGTAATGATATCCCTTATATCCTCATCAAATCCTCTTAGGAGCTTGGAACCTCGGTAAATCAAAGTCGTATCAACACCCAGACGAGCAAAAAAAGAGGCAAACTCTACAGCTATGTATCCACCCCCCCAAATCGCAATGGACTTCGGAGCGCTTTGCATGGCGAAGACTTCGTTGGACGTAATTGCATGCTCTGAACCACCAAAATCCGGGACATAGGGCCAGCCCCCAACTGCCAGTAAAATATGGCGAGCGGAGAAGATTTTGTCGCCTACCTGGATTTCATTCGGGCCTACAAGTCGCGCGCGGCTTTCGAAAATCGACACCCCTGATTTTTCAAGCAAAGAATGATATGCTGATCTTAACCTATTAATTTCTATATCTTTATTTTTCTTAAGAACTCCCCAGTCAAAACGCGCATCCGAGCTCTCCCAGCCAAAACCTCTACTGTCCTCAAAATCATCCTTGTAATGCGCTGCGTAGCTGTATAGCTTTTTGGGAACACAACCCACATTGACGCAGGTACCTCCGTAGTAGCGCTCCTCGGCAACTGCAACGCGAGCGCCTAAGTTAGCCGCTATACGGCTCGCGCGCACGCCACCAGACCCTGCACCAATCACAAAAAAATCAAAATCGTAGCTATCCAACTTCATGTTCCTTTTCATATTTCATATCTGACTGCTCAGTCTCCAGTATGCCCGACCCTTGCCAGTAGCGGTATAATACCCACTGTAGTTCACGCCAGACCCAACGCGCCATGGATCAACCCTCCTTGTTTGACAATGAGCCTGATACGCCGACCTATCAGACGTTTGTACTCGGCGATTCTAAAATTCAGTATGTCGCAAACGCATTCACACTGCAGGAGGCTGACAGATTGTTTCAGGGCTTACTAAATCACATCCCCTGGCAGACCGCGAGCTTGTCAATAGCCGGCAACGAACACAAGCTTCCTCGGCTTCAGTGCTGGATGGCAGATGAGGGGCGAACGTACAGTTACTCCGGATTGAAACTTAACCCACATCCTTGGTATCCAGACGTTTTGAGTATTAAAGCTCGGCTGAAGCAGCTCAGTGGGCATTCTTTCAATTCGGTGCTTCTGAATCTCTATCGGGACGGCTCGGACAGCGTGTCCTGGCACGCGGATGATGAAATAGAGCTTGGGACAAATCCGGTTATCGCCTCAGTTAGTTTGGGTGCAGAGAGGATTCTCGAGTTCAAACCGAAATTGAACTTAAAAGTCCCGAAGAAGCGGATCGTGCTCGGGAATGGCAGCATCTTGATAATGGGCAAAAATCTACAGAATAACTGGCTGCATCAATTACCGAAACTTTCAGGATATATTGCCCCCAGAATCAGCCTAACCTTCAGAGAACATCTATTCGGCGAAACGCAAAAATGAGCCTAATCACACTTCGTCAATCAAGCTATTATTCAGCGACCGGATAACAAACAATTGTGATTTAGTTGGCTAATTAGGCTTTCTAACCCGTCACTTTTTGACAAACTATTGTAAACCATGGATCGATTTGACTTTTGTATTGCAGGCGCCGGCGTTGTTGGACTTGCTATCGCCCACAAGCTATTAGAGGCTTTCCCAAAAGCCTCGATTGTCCTGACAGAGCAGGAATCAGATTTCGGGCAACACACTAGCAGTCGCCTGAGCGAAGTTATTCACGCAGGCATTTACTATCCACCCGAGAGTCTCAAGGCACGGCTTTGCGTAGAAGGTAAAACGGCCTTGTACGCGTTTTGCGACAAATACCGTGTACCTTACCGCAGAGTAGGAAAATTGATCTTGTCAAATTCGAGTTGCGACCAAGCAATCATCAGGCTTGCGCGCAATGCAAAGTCGAACGGGGTTGATGATTTGGAATATTGGGCTGAGGATCGCATTAAAATTGCGGAGCCTGCAGTCAGAGCATCGCACGCGCTTTTCTCCCCCAGTACGGGCATACTGGACTCTCACCATTACATGCAAACACTCCTTACCCTAAACGAGCAAAGGGGCATGCTCTACGCGCCGCGCACCAAAATAACCTCAGTACACCCTTCTGGTCAGGATTTTTTTGTAAAGGCAAGAATTGATAATCGAATTAAAACAGAGACGTATGGCTTCAATGCAAAATGGTTTATCAATAGTGCTGGCCTGTGGTCGCAGCAACTTGCAGGGAAAATTGAGAAACTGCCCGCCTCCTCTGTTCCCAAGCAATTCCTCTGCAAGGGTGAGTATTTTGATTACCGGGGCAGCAACCCTTTCACGCATCTGATTTATCCGTTGCCAGACCACGAACTGTCAGGCCTGGGCATTCACAGCACGCAGGATCTCAGCGGACAATTGCGATTCGGACCGGATTCGGAGTTTGTTGGAGAGGTTGATTATCGTGTCACGCCGGGTAAACGGAGAGCTTTCGCCCGTGCAATCCGGAATTACTTCCCATCTCTTGAAGCTAACAAGCTGGTGCCTGCCTATGCCGGGATACGCCCTAAAATAAGTGGACCGGATGAGAAAGCCGGCGATTTCGTAATTGCAGGCCCGCATGAATCGGGTATCCCGGGACTCATTCAACTTTTTGGTATCGAGTCTCCAGGACTCACAGCTAGCCTGAGCATAGGAAGTTATGTATCGAGATTAATAAGGCAAGTATCATCTTGATTTAGAACGAATTGTAGACTTTTTGATGAGATGTCATTAAGCGCCAGCAGGTTTTTGCATCCATGACAATTGGCGCCGCTCACGCAGAGACACAAGCCTTCTCAATGGGCGGCCCTTTAATACGGCTGTCAAGGCGCCTAGAGTTGACCAACAGAGCACGCTCGGCACGCGGCTTACTGCGCGCTCTCGCCCTTATTCTCCG
>PBTW01000102.1 GCA_002729315.1 Gammaproteobacteria bacterium | reverse complement strand
TAAGCGCCAGCAGGTTTTTGCATCCATGACATTTGGCATCGCTCACGCGGAGACACAAGCCTTCTCAATGCGCGGCTCTTTAATACGGCTGTCAGAGCGCCTAGAGTTGAGCAACAGAGCACGCTCGGCACGCGGCTTACTGCGCGCTCTCGCCCTTATTATCCGGCCCAAACCCTCCCCCCAATCTAGTCCTCAGGCCCAAAGGTAAACGGGCCCACTGCCGCAAGAGTGACTCCATGATTAGTTGGGGATTAGGATTCGTACTGCCTGCCAATTGCTGTCGACCGGCTAGCGCGGATTGATAAAAGCTGAGTAGCCCTTCCGTTTGTATTTTTCTGTTTTGTCCAGCCTGATCCAAAGCCTGAATCAATCGTGATACCGGCGAATCTTCGAGATTATTGGCTGATGCGCCCGTGATTGCAGATTTAACCAGGAGTGTCGAAAGATTAAGCAGATAGCCTATAGAGACATGCTCACCTAGCTTGGCAGCCTTCGTTGCACACTGCCGAATTGAACAGTGGCCGGTTAGTACGCCGCACAAATCGGCGATAAAGCTCTGTCGTACTTCAAAAGCGTCACTGCTGGCAAGCTCAAGTGCCGTAAGGGGCTGATTATCCGCCGCAACCAGAAGTTTCACCTCATCCTCGTTGTCCAGAAGCTGTTTCCGTAGCCACTCCAGCGAGTCTTCAAAACGCGGAGTCTCGAACTGCAGGCGCTGGCAGCGAGACTTGATTGTAGCCATCACGGCGGAGGCTGATTCAGTAACCAGCAACAGATAACTGTCCGGATTAGGCTCTTCCAGGGTTTTCAGCAAAGCGTTTGCTGCACTTGGATTCATCTGATGTGATTGCTCGATGATTACTATTTTCGGACCACCGGCATGACTGGTCATGGAGAGAAACTCAGACGCCTCGCGAATTTGATTAACTTTGACGGCTCGGGAAGTCCCTTCAGGTCGAACCCGATGCAAGTCTGGATGCTGATTTTTAGCAATTAAACGGCATTGTCTACATTCATTACATGTTCGACCTGCTTCGGGATGAACACAGAGCAATAAATGGGCAAGCTTCACAGCAAAAAGTTGCAACCCCAACCCCGCGGAACCGGCAATCAGGTAGGCATGAGCAAGCTGATTATTTAGGCGAAGCCTATCCAGCCGCCGCCAGTGAGCGTTCTGCCAAGGAAAAGGGACCTGAGAGATGAGGTGTTCTTTGTTACTCATTAAGATAAGCCTGCATTTTATTCTCCAGCGCGGTCCGTAAAGTCTGTCTCACCGCTTCTCTAGTCTGGCTGGCGTCAATGACCAAACATCGGACACTCTCGCGGGAAGCAATTCTTTGATAACCTTCCCGCACGCGCTGAAAAAACTCAAGCTTCTGACTTTCGATTCTATCTAACTGCCCGCGCTGGCGCGCACGCTCCAGGCCAATGCGTGCATCAAGATCAAAGATCACAGTTAAATCTGGCCTCAAATTTTCCTGCACTAACCTTTCCAGCTGATGTATCAGGTTTACATCCAAGCCTCTTCCCGCCCCTTGGTAGGCATACGTCGCGTCAGTGAAACGATCACAGAGAACCCACATACCTTCAGCGAGTGATCGCTTAATTTTGGTGTTTAGGTGTTGCGCCCGGGCGGCAAAAACGAGCAGTAATTCGGTAGTGGCATCCATCTCTTCTTCGTGGCGTCTTAATAGAAGCTCGCGAATCTCTTCCGCTAATAATGTTCCACCTGGCTCTCTAGTGAGAATATAATCAACCTTTCTTTCAGACAAAAACTCCTCAATCACCTTTATATTGGTGCTTTTTCCCGCACCTTCCACTCCTTCGACAGTGATAAACAAGCCTTTTCGACGCACTACTACTTCCCACTTTTCTGTTTTCTTTGGAACCGGTTGACCGCAGCGTTATGCTCCTCAAGCGAAACGGAGAATTGGTGGGTCCCATCCCCGCGAGAAACGAAATACAGCGAATCTCCGGAGTCCGGATTGAGGCTGGCGATAATTGAACTTTCACCCGGCAATGAGATCGGGGTAGGTGGTAGGCCATTCATTCGATAAGTATTGTATGGCGTGGGCGTTTGTAATTGCAGACGCGTAAGATCGCCGTCAAATTCCCGACCCAGGCCATAGATGACTGTCGGGTCAGATTGAAGCCGCATTCCCTGTTCCAGTCGCCTGATAAAAACACCCGCAATTCGTCCCCGCTCACTCTGTGCGTTTGATTCTTTCTCGATAATAGACGCAAGCGTAAGTGCTTCGTAGGAGCTCGTAAATGGCAGCGCTCCCAGTCGCTTCTCCCACTGGGACTTCAATATCGCTTCCTGGCGCTGTCTGGCCCGTCGCAATAACTCGAGATCAGTTGTTCCCCGAGCATAGAAATAAGTGTCCGGATGCAACATGCCTTCTGGGTTACTCACTTCCAGCCCGAGGGCAGCAGCCAGCTCCTCAGCAGTAAGCCCGTCAAGCGTAATCTTTAGACCCGGTGCTGAAGACAGGGCACCCACCACGTCGGAAAAGCGCCAACCTTCAATAAAAGTTATGCGATATTGGCGTACCTCCCCGTCAACCAGCATCTGCAGAATATCCGCCTGACTGTTACCCGGATCGAACTGGTATTCTCCAGCCTGCAGCAGGGAATCAACACCCCGCCACCAGGCCATGAAATGAAATAGTTTAGAGGAAGGTAATATTTGGTTGTCTACCAGTCCGCTTGTAATTACAGATAGTGAATCACCGGATTTAACCTTGAAAGCAGTGGCAGCGCCGATAGACGAAAGTGGTTGGTAAAACTGATTGAGCGCAGAACCAAAAATCAAAAGCAGTATCAGTGCCGCAGACGCAATCACTATGCTTGTTTTA
Source organism: Gammaproteobacteria bacterium (assembly GCA_002729315.1). Classification (GTDB taxonomy): domain Bacteria; phylum Pseudomonadota; class Gammaproteobacteria; order Pseudomonadales; family Pseudohongiellaceae; genus UBA9145. The sequence continues at coordinate 7,456 of PBTW01000102.1, read as the reverse complement.
ATAATCAGCTTACGCATGCAATATGTCAGGTTAACTTAGGAAAGTTGTCGCTGGGCCAGCACTCCACCAGAGTCTACATGAGCGGATATATATTTTCAGAAAAAGCTGCCCACTGTGAGAGATGTGAGAGACAGGATATCGCTATACAAGGACCACATTAGGCGCGCCTGAAGATCAGACTGCCGTTAGTGCCACCAAACCCAAACGAATTGGTCAACACTGCATTGACAGATTGCTCCCTCGCCTTATGCGGTACATAGTCGAGGTCACAGTCGTCTTCCGGATCGTCAAGATTAATGGTTGGTGCGATGACCTGATCATGAAGCGTGAGAACGGACACAATGGCCTCGGCGGCACCGGAGGCCCCTAGCAAATGTCCGATCATGGATTTGGTAGAACTCACACAAAGATTGTAAGCCCTTGCGCCAAACACGTGTTTGATAGCCTCACTTTCAGCGACATCTCCAGCGATCGTAGAGGTGCCGTGGGCATTGATGTAATCAATATCACTAATGCTCATGTCTGCGCTTTTAAGGGCATTTCGCATGCAACGAGCCGCCCCTTCCCCACCCTCTGAGGGCGCTGTCATATGAAAGGCATCACCACTCATCCCAAAACCAACTAGTTCTGCATAAATTCTGGCACCTCGCGCTTTGGCATGCTCCATCTCTTCTATCACCATGACCCCCGCGCCGTCGCTGAGCACGAAGCCATCTCTGTCTTTATCCCATGGACGACTCGCACGCTCAGGCTCATCGTTTCTGGTAGATAAAGCTCTTGCAGCACAAAATCCCCCCAAACCGACGGGTGAAGTGGCCATTTCAGCCCCACCAACCAACATAATGTCTGCTTGGTTGTTACTGATCATATTGGCTGCAAGGCCAATATTGTGAGTCCCTGTAGTACATGCAGTTACTACCGCGATGTTGGGGCCTTTTAGACCAAAACGTATGGAAAGCGTGCCGGAGATCATATTGATTATTGAGCCAGGCACAAAAAAGGGTGTCACCTTACGTGGGCCAGATTCCTTGATTTGCAGCGCGGTATCTTCGATCGTGGTGATTCCCCCTATTCCGGAGCCGACCGCAACCCCAAACCGCTCAGCGTCAAAACCGTCCTCCTGTAATCCAGAATCTTCAAGTGCCTGAACCCCTGCCGCAATGCCGTAGTGCATGAATTCGTCCATACGTCGCGCTTCTTTTGCCGGTAGGTATTTATCGCGGTCAAAGGCTTTAACGGCACCGCCAAAACGAGTGGAAAACTCTGACACGTCAAAACTCTCAATGGACTTTATGCCGCTCTTGCCGGCGCGGATGGCCGACCAAGAGGACATGACGTCGTTGCCAACCGGGGTCAGTAGACCAAGACCAGTTACCGCTATCCGCTTGCCGTTCACTGAGTAAGCTCCGAATATTCTCTTGTTACCGAATAAAGAAAAGCTACTCCAGAGCGCTCCAGAGTAGCTTTATATTTTATTTCGGGTGTCGGTTTAGAGGTGTTCGTTGATATAGTCTATCGCGAGCTGCACAGTGGTGATCTTTTCAGCTTCTTCGTCCGGGATTTCTGTTTCGAACTCCTCTTCAAGGGCCATCACCAGCTCAACGGTATCGAGCGAATCAGCGCCTAGGTCTTCGACAAAGGATGCAGAGGGCTTAACTTCATCCTCTTTTACGCCTAGCTGTTCGCAGACGATTTTCTTAACGCGCTCTTCGATGCTGCTCATAAGTCATAACACTCCTAACTCTTTGTTCTCAATAGCTTTTTATCCTTGTTGCCAGCATAATCGCCGTGCCCACTCTGCCGCTATTTTTCAGAGGGCGCAATTCTACCGCGAAACGCAAGCAATGTAATGCCTATCGCAAAATATTTCGTTTTCTCAAAAATATTAAATTAATTCAGTTAGATACAAATTATGCTGCGCTTTTATTCATGCCATATACATCCCGCCGTTAACGTGCAGGGTTTCGCCGGTGATGTAGCTGCCCGCATCGGAGGCAAGAAATGCGACAACGCTCGCGATCTCCTCTGGCCGGCCTAGCCTACCCAGCGGCACCTGCCCCAACAGGGCCAGTTTTTGCTCTTCTAGCAGAGCGTCTGTCATGTCGGTCTCAATGAAACCCGGGGCGATAGCGTTAACTGTGATGCCTCGAGAGCCGATTTCTTTGGCTAAGGATCGTGTAAACCCCTCAATGCCGGCCTTCGTGGCTGCATAGTTTGTTTGACCGGCGTTTCCACTGGACCCAACTACAGATGAAATATTGATAATGCGGCCAAAACGTGCCTTAGTCATGCCCTTCAGACAAGCCTTACAAACCCTGTACATCGAATTCAGATTGGTATTTACCACGGTATCCCATTCTTCTGCCTTCATTCTTAAAAGCAGGTTGTCTCGGGTAACTCCAGCGTTATTAACGACTACGACCGGGAGACCGGCGAGTTTTGCTATCTCCTCTAACAGTGCCGTAACCGAATCTGCATCACTGACATCCGCAACCAAGCCTTTCCCTCTGACTCCCTCCTTCCGCAAAAAAGCTGTAATAACTTCTGCACCGGGTTCCGTGGTCGCTGTACCAACAACAAACATTCCCTTATGACCCAGAGCCAAGGCGCTGGCTTTACCAATGCCGCGACTAGCTCCGGTAATCAGCGCTATCTTCGTATCATCAGTCATCGCCTCTCCTGTATTTCCCCGTATCCTCAGGCCGGGCCCGCGCTCAATCCAGGCCAGATGCTTCCATCACGAGGTTTTTAAAAACCTGCGGATCCTCACTGGCCACACAACCGAGTTCCGGCACAATACGTTTTATCAGTCCACACAAAGCCCTACCTGGGCCTATTTCCACCAGCTTCCGCACTCCGGCATTATGCATTGCCCTGACGCAATCAACCCACAAAACTGGTTTATGGAGCTGCATCACCAGATTTTCCTTGATCTGCTCTGGCTCGGTCTGAATCGCACCACTTACGTTTTGTACCACACGAATTTCAGGCGCCCTGAATGTTATGCCAGCAAGCACCTCTGCAAGCGCTTCCGCCGCCGGCTTCATCAGTGGACAATGCGACGGGACGCTGACATTTAGCGGGAGGGCACGCTTGGCCCCAGCTTCTTTGCACCATTCCATGGCATGATCCACCGCAGCCGACTCTCCGGCTATAACGATCTGACCGGGCGAATTGAAGTTAGCTGCGGATACCGTTCCGATTGTTTTAGCACGCGCACAAATTTCGATGAGCTTGGCATCGTCGAGACCAACGATAGCAGCCATCTTGCCCTCGTCCGGACCCACTGCCTCTTGCATGAATTTACCTCGCCGGTGAACCACTGCAATCGCATCTTCAAACGCAAGTACACCCGCTAGCACTAGCGCAGAATATTCTCCGAGAGAATGTCCCGACATGACTACTGGTCGAGGGCCTCCACGCTCAAGCCACAGCGTACCAATGGCCACAGAGGCAGCTAGCAATGCCGGTTGCGTGATTTCCGTCTGATTCAGAGAGCTATCGGGATCCGACTGACAAATACGCCATAAATCCGTACCCAGCACCTCTGAAGCGCGAGTAAAAGTATCCAGCAAGATCGGATTTTCTGCAGCAAGTTCCGCCAACATGCCTTGCTTTTGCGACCCCTGACCTGGAAATACAAATCCGATTTTCGCCATATACACTTCCTAGAAACTAGTTCTTAGAGCCTGTCAGCAGCCCCCGATTAGATGACATGATATCAGCCACCCGTTTACCGATGAGTTGCGGAATTCCATGATCGATCTCACGGATAGCCTGCTCGATGGCATAAAAAAATCCCTCAGCCGTAGCATTACCGTGACTCTTCACCACGCTACCCTGCAAACCCAACAAACTCGCGCCGTTAAATCTTTGCGGATTCAACTGCGCGGAAAGCGAACTAATCAAAGGGTCCTTCTCGACGATTAATTTGGCCCCGTCAAGCAACTTGCTCACCACGTTCGCCACCCCAGCACTGGATTTGATCGTAACGTTACCCACGAAGCCATCGCACACCACCACATCAGCAGTGCCTTCGAACAGTTCATTGGCCTCGATAAACCCGATGTAATTCAGATCAGCGCACTGTTCAAGAGCGGCAGCAGCCTGAAGAACGGCAGAGCTACCCTTGTAGTCTTCAGAACCAATGTTCAAAAGGCCTACCATCGGGTCTGGGCGTCCTAATGATTCAGCGAGGACGGTCCCCATGACAGCGAACTCAAAAAGCTGCTTGCAATCACAATCCGGATTTGCTCCTACATCGAGCAGATAACTCGGCTCCGTCACGCTGGGTAAGGTAGCCAGAATCGCCGGTTTGTTGATGCCATCCAGTGTTTTCAGCAGATGACGACCAGCCAGCAACAGCGCGCCGGTGTCTCCGGCACTGACCATCGCGCCGACTTTGCCCTGTTTGACATGATCGACCGCGACATAGAGAGAGGAACCTCGGGATGCACGCAGAATGCTTTGGGGGCGCTTACCTGTCGGAATACGCTGATCACTGTGAACAAGACCGAGTCGGCTGATCACCGACTGAGGCACGCCCTGCAGCAATGGGGAAATCAGGTTCTTGTCACCAACCAAATCAAGCTGCAGATCACCGTGTTTTTGTAATGCGCGAATTGATGCCGGGACCGTGACTGTAATGCCACTGTCCCCCCCCATCGCATCAACTGCGATGCGCCTTGAGGCAGACAAACTCAGTCGTCGCCAAGATCGAGAACTTTTTTACCCTTATAGAAGCCGTCAGCCGTTAGATGGTGGCGACGATGCCGCTCACCAGATGTCGGGTCAGTAGCCAGAGTGGGACTAGACAGTGAATCGTGCGTACGCCGCTTGTCTCGTTTAGAGCGGGTTACCTTATTCTGTTGTACAGCCATGTTTGTTCTCCAATTCCGAAATAACTAAAATCAATTCCATATCATGGTGTTTCGTAATTTTTCTTAAGTACTTTAAGCACTTCAAAAGGGTTCTGAACTGCTCTCTCCCCATTATTGTATTCCCGTGGTTCCCTTTGTTTCTGATACTCCAAGGCTTCGACACACCGATCATCCGCATGATAGTTCACTAAGGGCATACACAATATCAACTGCTCCTCAAGCAGGCTAGCAATGGTAATCCTAGGCCCATCGATCATCCAGGGGTCCCATTGCGCTTCAAGTGAATCGATCTGACTCTCACTCTCTACGAGCGCCAGCTGGATGGTATCCACAAGGTGCAGAGAAAGTGGCTCCAAACACCTTTGACAAATTACCTCCACAGTGGCACTTACCGAACCGAGAATGACACGAAGGTCCGCCTCGGACCGAAAAAACTGCAGTTTGCCGCTCACCTCGCCATCGAGACTGGCCAGACAGCCTGCGAAGCGGGGCAAACGCTCGAGGCTGCACGAACCTTCGAAAACCGACTCCAGATCGAAGACTTTTCGGATATCGATATAGATTGGCAAGGAATTTCGGGTCACGCGGACCGGTGAAGCGGGTCTATCTATGTCTCCAGCGTCTATCATAGGCGCGAAATAATAGGGCGAGAAACGGGGTCTGTCAAAGCCAAATTCAGGACTGCATCTTTCGTGGAAAACGCTTCTATCAATCTGAATTTCATGAGATTTTCCTAAATCTGAGAACCTGCGCTGCGAAACTCTTATCCCAAGGCGCGCTGATCTGAAACAGTGAGTCAGTTCCCGGCAGCTGAAATCGAAGTTCGACCGCATGAAGGCAGAGATATTTCGCGGCAGCCTCTTCCCCAGCCGTACTCTGCTCTCCTCGTGTGGTTACGCCGTACTTGGGGTCCCCAACAATCGGGTGGCCCACATGCTGACAATGCACGCGTATTTGATGCGTTCTCCCAGTCACTGGATACGCTTCCAATAGAGTGGTTGAAGTTAACTGCTCGAGTACCTTGAAACGGGTCGCTGAGGGCTTACCAGCCGGATCCACCCGGACAAAACGCTCACCGGACTCCGCGAGGGCACGGGTCAAAGGAGCCTTGATTTCAGTGATAACAGCAGGCCACTGTCCCTGAACAAGGGCGTGGTAGCGTTTCTGGATACGTTTCTCTTTGAACTGTCTCTGTATGTCTCGCAAGGCCCGTGGGTTTTTGCACACGATCAGCACTCCTGAGGTGTCACGGTCCAGCCGATGAGCCAGTTCTGCATCGCGCCAGTTTGAACGAATTTGCCTAATGGCCTCTATAAGCCCGAGTCGGATACCCGTTCCCAGGTGTACAGCCAACCCCGCCGGCTTGTTCAAGACCAACACGTCGTCATCCTCATGAAGAATTGACTGCTCAAGAAGCTCGGTCAGCCCTGGCGACGGTTTTGGCAGCTCGGGCGAATCGGGTAAATGCAAAGGCGGAATTCGCACCTTGTCGCCGACAGTGAGTCGTGTTTCCGGTTTCGCACGTTTCTTATTTACACGGACCTCACCGCGCCTGATCAGGCGATAAACGCGGGTACGTGGAACGCCTTTTAGTTCGCGAAGCAGGAAATTGTCCAAGCGCTGTTCCGAAGATTTCTCGGTAACCTGAACCGTGCGGACTGTAGTCGTATTATCCAAGCTAAAACCCAACCAAGACGCCGATATTATCCAAGTGTACAACAAACCTGTCAGTCCGAGATGGTGTACAATTCGCCGCACTAGAAAGACTAGGATATTCTCTAGCATGGCATCTTTGAAACACTATCTAAACTCTGTTATTGGCCAGGCGATGGCCGAGGCAACTCAGTCTGAATCCTGCAATGCCAATGTCATAACCTCATCAAAGCCCGGTTTCGGTGACTATCAGGCAAACGGCATCATGAGCGAAGCCAAGCGCCGCGGAAAAAAGCCACGCGACTTGGCGGAACAGGTAATCATATCACTCAAACAGAGCCTTCCCAGTCTGATTGACAGACTGGAAATCGCTGGCCCGGGTTTCATCAATATCTTTCTGTCAGATAGCGAAATCAAAAAATGGGCGACCCGCGCGATACAAGAACCTACTCTGCTTATACCGCCCGCTGAAGATCCCATTAAGGTCGCGGTGGATTACTCTTCACCGAATCTGGCGAAAGAAATGCATGTCGGACATTTACGCGGAACAATTATCGGTGATGCCATTGTGAGGGTACTGGAAAGTCGCGGCCACACGGTAATACGGCAGAATCATGTTGGCGACTGGGGCACACAATTTGGCATGCTCATTACCTATATGGAGGAAGCTGTAGGAGCGGACAACGATCTACCTAACGCTCTGCGGGATCTCGAGTCCTTCTATCGCGATGCCAAGCAGCGATTTGATAATGACCCTGCGTTTGCCGAGAAAGCCAGGCTAAGTGTAGTTAAATTACAGAGCGGTGATAAGGATTACCTCAGCTCTTGGGAAATGTTTATAGACGAATCTCTTCGACACTGCGAGGCAGTTTACGAGGCGTTGGATGTCACCCTTACTCGGAATGATCTCGACGCAGAAAGCC
>PBTW01000101.1 GCA_002729315.1 Gammaproteobacteria bacterium | reverse complement strand
TTGTAACGAATGTCGTAAACGGTTTCCTGCAAGCTCGCTGGCAAGGTTACGTCCTCAGGGAGGGAGAACTGAGGACGCCATAAATGGCTCAATACCCTTTCGGACCTTTGCTCCTCAAATCCATATGGCTGCACCTCATGATTGCCAACCACTACCACGGAAGGAATGCTGGTGTGGACGATACTACCGGCCCGGAACCATTCGGCCCACTCAAAATCTCGCGCTGCGCGGTTTACGAGATCACCGGCATGGAGGAAGAAGCGCGCGTCAGGTGCCTTACTGAAAGCTGCCCTAACGACACGAGACCAGTGCGAAAGGATACCGTTCTGGGCATCGCCAAAGTACGCGAACTTGACTGGGCCGGTGGCAGGCGCAGTGCGGGTTTGAATCCATTCGCTCCAAGCACCGTCAGCCCCTCGCACGCGGTAAGCGTACAACGTGTCTGGCTGCAAACCATCAAACACTACAGAGTGATAGTGCACAACGCCAAGACCAAAGTTATCTGGCGCTGCCATCGCCAAGCCATCCACCATCGCAGTATTCAGGTAAATAGGCTCTGTGCGTGCCACAACCGTCGTCGCATCAGCATCAAATCTGGCAGCCGCGGTGGCTGGCGCGATCTGGGCAATAGTCGAAGCGACATTGCTGTCTGTGCGCCAATTTATTGCGATCTCATTGGCAGGTGCAGCACTCAGATTCTGAATTATGCGGTCAGGCCACAACGAGGCCTGTTGCCATGGAGGCACACCCAAAACAGAACCATTTTGAGCAACGACCACTGAGCAGAGGCTACTTATTAAAAGGGCACAACCGAAGTGGGATGGTCGGATCATACAAACTCCAAGACTGTTGTAAAAGTGTGCATTAAAACCCACTCGTCCTGTGAGATAAAGATTGCATTCCATTTTCACCAGTTTCGTAAACTCGATCTGGCAATATAATTCGAAGGTAACTGCTTTGCCTAATAATCAGTTATCTACATACGTATAGAGATTTATGATCAGAATATTTTAATAAATATGATATAAATCAATATTTTACTATTAAAGTAGCTGCGTGTACCGGTTTCATCTGTGCCTGAGAGACGACAGTAATTAACCATATTGTCAACAACCGTTAAAGCAGAAAAGTCGAGGTCATCGTCAATGACATGAGCAAGATAAATAATGATGCGTCATTGGTGCAAAATGAAGTCATACTTTCCAACCAGGAGGAAAAGCTCGTCGAGACAAGGAATGGGTGTATCTGCTGCACATTGCAGGAAGATTTGTTGCTTGAATTCAACAAACTAGCGAAAGATGGCAAGTTCGACTACCTGGTCATTGAATCAACGGGTATGACTGAGCCCTTGCCAAAAGCAAGTAATTGCAGATGAGTTGTCTGGTCCGCCTCCCCAATTAATCGATTTTTCCGATCATTGATATCAATTTTTCCGATTTTTTTTATCCTAGTCCTCAGCGTACCATTAGCTTGGGTTTACAGTGATTTGTGTACAGGAGCCTTAACATGGCGTTATTAAATACCAAAATTAAACCATTTACAGCGCAGGCCTTCCGCCAAGGGGAGTTTGTCGAAGTATCTGAAAAGGAAATCGAGGGAAAGTGGGCGGTGTTCTTCTTTTATCCAGCCGATTGGACATTCGTGTGCCCAACAGAATTGGGTGACCTCGCTGAAAAGTATGCAGAGTTTAAAAAACGGGACGTGGAGATCTACTCTGTTTCGACTGACACCCATTTCAGCCATAAAGCTTGGCACGATGCGTCTGAGACAGTCAATAAAATCGAGTTTACCATGATTGGTGATCCAACAGGCGAGATCACTGAGAACTTTGATGTAATGCGCCCCGGCATGGGCCTCGCCGATCGAGCAACTTTCGTGGTCGATCCGGACGGAATTATTCAAGCCATGGAGCTGACCGCTGAAGGCATTGGGCGCGATGCAGAAAACTTACTCAATAAAGTGAAGGCCGCACAATACGTCCGTGCACACCCAGGCGAAGTTTGTCCGGCTGCGTGGAAAGAGGGCGAAGAAACACTCGCACCTTCCTTAAGCCTAGTAGGCAAAATCTGAGGAACTTCTCCAGCGGTTAATCCTTTGAGCGGAGCGTAATTACGCTCCGCTCCGCTTCAGACTAAATAACTAATTTTCGTATCAATCCAGGCAGGCAATGACAGCGTGTTAAGCAAAGAGATATTTGAGACTTTAAAAGCCTACACAAAAGACATGAAGTGTGACGTAAGGCTTATCGTGCAGCGAGGCCGCCATGACAAGCGCGAGGAATTGCTAACTTTCCTCAATGACGTTGCCACTGCGTCAAGTCGAATCTCTGTGGCAGAGGAGAATCTCGGGCTCCCCAGCCCAATTAGCTTTGTATTGGAGTCGAATGGTAGAGACACCGGTGTACAGTTTTCTGGCATTCCTAGCGGCCACGAATTCAATTCACTAATCCTGGCTATCCTCCAGTCATCCGGCACCGCTATAAAGCTTGACCAAGGGCTGCAAATGCTGGTCAAGAATATCACCAAAGAGCTGAGCTTTGAGATTTTTGTAAGTTTGTCGTGTCACAACTGCCCAGACGTCGTGCAGGCACTAAATCAGTTTGCGCTGCTAAACTCTAGGATCTCGGTTAATACCATCGATGGCGGCTTGTTTCAAAATTTGATATCGGACAGAGGCATACAGGGTGTACCCAGTATTTTCCTCAACGGCGAGCGCTTTGCGGACGGCAAGGCGGATGCGGCAGATTTGATAGACAAACTTATAAATCTAAACACCACAGAAGCTGTGCCAGTTGAGAGCTCATTGCCTGTTCAGGATGTAGCACTAATCGGAGCAGGGCCGGCAGGCGTGAGCGCGGCGATCTACGCCGCACGCAAAGGTCTGCGAGTGGCAATTATCTCTGAAAAATTTGGAGGACAGGTCAAAGATACAATGGGGATTGAAAATTTCATTTCTGTGAGCAAAACGACCGGGCCGAAGATGACAGATGATTTGATGGAGCATCTGAACGACTACGATATCACGCTAAAAGATAACCTGCGCGTTGTTGCGCTAGAGCCAGGAGAAACGAAAACTCTGCGATTGTCTTCTGGCGAACTTATAGAGGCTAGGGCCGTTATTGTTGCGACAGGCGCGCGATGGCGTGAATTGGATGTGCCCGGTGAAAAAGAGAATTTAGGTAGCGGTGTAGCCTACTGTCCGCATTGCGACGGTCCGTTTTTCAAAGGTAAGAAGGTGGCCGTGATAGGGGGAGGGAATTCCGGCATGGAAGCGGCGTTGGATTTGGCGGGCATAGTTGATTCAGTGACTGTGTTCGAGTTTCTGCCTGAGCTGAAAGCAGACCGAATTCTGGTCGACAAGGCGGAGGCACGGGAAAACATTTCTATAGTGAAAAACGCCGTCACCAAAGAAATCACCTCTAGCAACGGAAAAGTTGATGGCTTGTTGTATGAAGATCGTAGCGACGGCTCCGAGCATAAGTGCGAATTATCAGGGGTATTCGTTCAAATCGGCTTGATACCAAACAGTCAATTCTTGGACGGAGTACTTGAGCTGACGCCTTGGGGAGAGATCAAGGTAGACGAAAAGTGTCGCACATCGAGTGAAGGCATTTTTGCCTGTGGTGACGTAACCACGGCACCCTACAAGCAAATAGTAGTTGCCATGGGTGAGGGCTCAAAGGCAGGCCTGTCGGCGTTTGAGTATCTGCTAATGGATGAAACAAAGAATGATGGCAAGCTTGTGGCTGCTTGATATGCAACGCGCCCCAACAGCTAACGCCAAATTGGTAATTAATATCTGGGGCGACATCCCTATAAGATCGACATACTCAATCAGTGCAACCATAGATTAATCCGGCCTCTATTCCATCCCCCCGGAAGTCTTGTTAATTCAGTCTTATGTTATCCAAAATGTGCTCGTTCGCTTGTCTTCAATGCGAAGGGTTAGTAGGTCACGCCAATCGACGTTGCCGGATTAAGGTCTTCAATCGGATCGGTCATCAATCCCGCCGGAAACTCGATACGCACAGGTTTCGCGGTCGTAGCGAGACAGAGTTCATGGTTGTTATCACTATCACGTAGGTCGGCTACTGCGAACGGCAAAATCATCGTCAACTCTCCCACGTTGTCTTCAACAAAGACCTTGTAAGCTAGGCGTTGCACATCGTCAATTTCGTCACCGCCTGGCTTCGTAATGCCTCCCGTCCAGACAACACGAACCACTTGTTGCGTAGCCTCTGGGCAACCGTCGCCGGGAGCACCAAATTGTAGTCCCGTAGATTGTTCCTTACCTAGGTCCCACTGACCTTCCGGAACGACCTCTGCATAAATGAGGGTGGGACCTTCCTCCAGTGGTATCACTGTAGAGCTGCTATTACGGAAGTTGAGAGACCCGTCAATGGAAAGCAGGTTACCGACGACGTCAACTTGCACTGGTTGATTCTCGGCTGAGCCGTATTCGCCAATCAGAAGGATCGTGCGCAACTCACCTTCATCTAAGGCGGGCATGGGCGTCACACACACAAGACGACCTGTGCTGCCGTCAGCCCTTGTAATCTTGAAATCTCCGGGCTGCAAGGTGCTAATGTCGAGTTGATGAGAAAACACCAGCGGCATACCGTCGCCGCCCTCCGCACCTTCGCAAATGAGACGGTTAGCCAACGGACCGAAGGCATCATCCGCTCCGAAGAACGCTGACAGTATCATAGCGCCGCTGTCCTGGACCTCCGAACTGGGCGGCACGGTGGTCTGAGTGGTATCAGCCTGATCGTACTTTGCATTGTCAGCGGCATCCGAGTAGGCACTTGCGAACAAGAGTATGAGCAACACAGGAACAATAGGTTTCATATTTGATCTCCTCTTCTTCTTACGAGAAAGATTAGGTCATGCAGAATATAAATTTTCGGCAAATCAAAGGGGCGGCCGTAGTATTCGTGGACTGCTGATTTTTGTACAATTGAGATTCTCCTAAGATTTCAAACTATTCTGTTTTCTTCCGGTGGATGGCATACCCACCGCCCGATCCTTTCTTTATTTTATACTTAGAGAACCTGCATTCTCAAAGCTTAGGTAGAAACAATGCAAATAAGATATTTCGTTGCTGTAACATCAATCTTTACGAGTATCTACGCGCTTGAACCGGGCGACGTAACCTATGATGGCTCAGTACTGAATGTCCCCTACGTGCGGGTTGGTGACATCGCGTACGAACTGAAATTAGCGCCCACGTCCGACTCGACGCTTGACCAAAAAGACTGCCAGACTCTCTGCGTTAAGTTACTCTCTGCTGAGGAGAGCAGTTTAGCCGCCGCAAGGAACCCAGCAACTTTTGACGGCACCACACTAAGCACACCTAGAGTCATTCTCGATAACCAGATCTTGAGCGGCCGATTTACCTACCTTGCGAAGTATGCTCCGGAAGTATTCTTCTCTGTCGTAGCAGCTTCTGAGGCCCCGATTTATAGTTTATCGGATCGCCAGAATTGGACATCAGACCAGCTGGAAGCGAGATTTAGTTTTTGCCATGAAAGCTCTTACCGATGGGATACGCCTTTCCCCTTTGGAGACTTCAACAACGATGGTTACGAAGATATTTTCATTCCAATTACCTGTTATCAAGGCGAAATTCCTGACAATGGTGGAGATAACGATGTCCCAATTAAGTCTGGCTGGTTTTTACTCTGCAGTGATGAGATTGGTGGTTACTCTAACTGCTCAGAAGCGCTCTTTGGTGAAGAGTTTATTGATACATCGAAAGATGGAGGAAAAGGTGGAGCTCCGTATCATCACAATACGGAGGAGCCGAAAGATTTGAATGGAGATGGTTACCTCGATTTTCTCCTTACTCTCAATCGAGATGACGGCGTTGGTAGGGAGAAATTTGATCCCTACTCTTCAGAGGGTTTTCAAAAAATCGTCAACCAATGTTTCGAGGGGGATGCAGCAGCGGCCGAGGCATACTCAAAAGATGGGCTGGGTAATTGCGCATATTTTTCTGACCAATATGTATTTTTAAGCAATGGTGATGGAACCTATTCAAACGTTAAAGTCCCTTGGGCGCCCACTTGGACGCACTCACTACGATCCTTGCCCAACGAGCTAGGTGGTTATGACATAATTTCAGTTGGATACGACATCGCGAAAGTAGCAAGGATTGATGGAAATACGGTGACAGATATTACCGACACCTACAAATCATTTGAAAATTACGACGACGCGACACAAGTTGTCCCCTACGTCGGAGGGTACTTTCAATTTGAGGGTGTCGGATACTGGATAACTTCAGGTGTTAAACAGCAGTACATCAACAATATCGCAGAATATGCGGATTTTGACATCAACACTGGGTTCTACAATACAGTCTCTGGAATTACGCTATGGAAGTGGAACCCTGGTCAAGGATTCGAATTGAGTGATTACTACATTCCCTCTTCCGCAAACTACTTCAACTATACAGACGAAAACGGAAATCAAGCGACCGGTGTGTACCAAAAGGGCATTCCTCAATTTGGAAAGGGCCGTTACCACTTTTTTAAACAGGCAGTTCTTGATCCCAGCGAAGGTCCAATATTGGTCGTTCAGGGTGAAACTAGTGGTCTTTTAGAGAGTTATCGGAGAACTGTCCCAGCCAATTTCACAGTATCTCCAAGCTCATCAGACGCATACGAAGATAACACCCTATATCCGCTCACACCCGTTGAAGCATTTATCGTTACCGATGGGAAAATTACTGAGAGAGCTAAGTCTGTAGTCGAAGGCGACGTTTTGTTTAACAGCAGCGGTATGCACTTTCGGGATTTTGATGGCGATGGGTTTGATGACCTAGTAACTATAACTGGAATGCAAGTTAAAGGAGGCGCATATGTCAACAACGGAGAGGGTGTGTTGCAAAGAATCGACACTACTCAGGTCTTACCGCAACTACCGCAAGATTCAAGCGCTTATGCGTATGTTTTCTGGCCCCTGAGAAATAATAACACTTTGGACGTAATCTACATGGCGACGGGCGCAACTTACAGAAAACCATATTGGAATATTGAGGAAGATGGCGTTTTTAGAGCGGGAGATGTTGGTGTAATTCGATCGAACTACGAGGTATCTAAATTACCGAAGACGACGGTCGAGGCGTCTGTAAACGATTTTAAAGAATGTGCGAAAGCACCCACTTGGTCTTGGTCTTGTCCTTATTGACAGTTACTGAAAGGGTAGATCTCTATCGAGATTCAGTTTTTCTCTTCCCTCGCAGACCGGCAAGATGCGTATCGCATGCCTCTGAATGGCGTATATTTAGCACTTACTTAATCGAAACTCCGTCTGACAAAATCTAGTGTCTAAAAACCTTAGTTTGTTCAAGCAGAATGATTTTTAGACACGCCGCACGGAACCACTCTGAACAGAGGAGGGGGCACCCCGAAGGTTCGGTTCTGCCAGATCGCAGTTGGTTTATGCATGGGGTGTGATAGATCGAACAGTTAAGCAGCGTATTGTAAGATTATGGCCAAATCCATGATCACATCGAGAACACTTGGTTGGATGAGATGCTGACCAGCAGGTAATTTATAGATTTAGTTAATAGACCTACTAGGGCGCAAACCACAGCGAATCAACTCTGTGGAATAGTTTAGGACAGTAAATCCAAATCACGTACCAGAGTAGCAATCATGGTGTCCCTACAAGAAGTAAAATACTTACAGCAATTAATGACAACCCAAGATACTCTTTGCGAGATAATTTTTCACCAAAGTACAGATACGTAATTAATAGACTTGCTACAAACTCTACTTGTCCCAACGTTTTAACTAACGCCGCGTTTTGCAGGCTCATCGCTGTAAACCAACCAATAGAACCTGCAACTCCAGAAAATCCTATAAATAAGCAAGGGCCAAAGTTATTTCTTATTTGTTCAAATTGTTTAGGCTCTTTTGCTGAAATCCAGATTACGCAAATCAATGACTGCAGGACTACCATGTAAAGAAGCACAGTCGCCGCACTTACTATCCGCGGAATTCCGAGAGAAAGAGATGCATCCCGAATCCACAATGACGCCAGGGCAAATCCGACCCCAGCGCCCACGCCATATCGTATGCTGTGGTTTTCTGACAAGTCTCTTAATGTCACTTTCCAATTACTTGCGACTAACAACCCACAAACCCCGGTAAAAACCGAAAGATATCCCCAAAAGTTTAAATGTGCCGAAAAAAACAGCGCGCCTAAGATTGCAGTGAAGAGGGCCTCTGTTTTCGCCAGAGCAGTCCCTACAGAAAAGTTTCTTAGGACAAGCGCCTTAAGCAAAACTACCGTTGCGCCAATCTGAGAAACGCTAGCCAGAGCTCCTGAAACGAAGAATTTACTTGTAAATTCAATATGAGTAGGTTGATAGACCAGTATGATGATGAAGAAATAGAGTGCGGCAAATTTAATGCCAAAAAGAAACCTTACTAGGGTAGCCGCTTGGATAGATATTCTTTTACTTACTTTTTTTTGACAAGCCGTTCGAAGCGACTGCATCACAACCGCAAATAATGTGAATGTGATCCAAGTGTTCATTTATGTGATAAAAACCCGATCAAAAAACAAGGCAGTTTCACTTACCTTTGTAAACATTCGATAATACCTAATCGCAATGGAAGATAATCAAGAAACCTGTCTTCTTATGAGTCATTCCGGAGGCTTCTGTATTGAGCCATAATTGATAATTTGAGTGGAACTGATTTTCCGCCCACACTGGGCTCTAGCCCAGCGGATCCACCAGCTAAATCAGTAAGTTACACCTCCCTTACAGCAACATCTCACCCAATTTGCCCCAAGATAATACCAATCAAATCCAACTCTCTAGTTTGGCAAACCCAGGCCTATCTTTGGGAGGAGGTACGAGCACTTAGGAATAATTAAATGACAACGTCAAAAGCGACTGATTCTGCTGGATGCTCTTAAGAAAGGCCCAAACTACTGCCTTGCTTTATGATGTTTACACTGCGCAAATATAGCTTCCATATTGTCGCGTCTTAACATTTTCCACAACAATGTTGTCTGCCTTTGCTGATTCAGCTGTCAAAACCAATTTAACAAATCCTCCGCGAGCGCAGTCAGTCCAGGTGACTTAATGGTCGTGTTCGGCGACTAATCGGTCAAAGGCGGCAACATCTTTCGGCCCAAAATTTTTGAAATCACCAGGCGAGGTAATTACCGATGTGCCCAGCTCAAAACCCACGCGTTGCCCTGAATCGTGAAACCCTTGGTTTGCCCAAAATGCATGATTGCTTTCTGTCGAACCGCTCTGGACGATCCGACTGAGATCACTGTCCAAGGTCAATTCCCAACTGATTTTTAGTATCAGCAGCAGACACTGTTGTACACAGCAAAACACTATCATGAGTGGGATCCCCGCTGGTAACGCCATGGCTGAATACACTGTTGGTCTATGGGTTAGCCACTATGGCCAAGACTTTGCTGCCCCGGCTTGCGAGCAACATCCTTGACGGTTCGCCGGTTGTTAATACCGCTTTGAGGAGTTTTCGTCACGGGATTGGTAATTGCATGCGCTTCTCGTCAATCAGACTTCCTTAGTTCAGGGGTAAATGTTCGCGGATAAAGGTGGCAGCATTATTCCCACATGAAGAGCAAAGCTGGCATACAAAAAAAGCCAGCGTCTGCACGCCAGCTCTTTCCCGATTTTTTTAAGCCTCACCAGACGGCAGCACAGCCAAGAGGCAAGGCAGCTGATGCTCCGCTCCTGAGAGGCTCTTTTTTTAATATACTTAGGACATTACGAAATTACGAATGAGCATCGCTTTCACAATAATCTAAAATCGTTATTTGATTCGATGTATTTAATAATACATCTTATCGTCTTGCTGATTTCTTCATCAACAGAGTTGTATCCTTGAAAGCCATAAGCCGAATATACTTTCTGCAGCTCATCAAAATCCGCCTCATCGATTTCAATCTCGAATTGAGGTTCTGCTGAAAAACACCCCTCACCGCATTGTTCTCTAACTGTACCAAACACTAAATCTCTGTCCTCAGATTTTAGAACAGAGCTGACGCATCGCTGCACGATTTCTTCGTTTGAGGATACCGCATTCTGTTCTTTTAACGCGTCCAATGTCCAGAGATGTGAATCTTTTAAACTAAGGCTTATTTCCACTATTTTACTCCAAAATAAAAACAGGCTTTCGCCTAATTGAATTTCACGTACTTTGCTAAGTATACACTAAAAGCTAATTGAACCTTCTGCTGTTTCGAAATCGACATCATATGAGTCGGCAATCCTTTCTGCTGTAAGGACTATTTTTGGTTCCCCTGCATATGCTACGCCGCCATCTTTTAAAAGGAAGACAGTATCTCCATACCTTCTGACCGATGCAATATCGTGAATCACCACCACTACACCGATTCCGCTATCTGCAGCTGCTCTCAGAATTTTCATGACTGTTTGTGCTTGTTTAAGATCCAAAGAAGCCGTAGGTTCATCAAGCAACAGGAATTTTCCTTCGCTAACTGAAGCGTCTTCGACAGATACTTGTGCGAGCGCTTTAGCGAGAAGAATTCTCTGTTTCTCACCCCCTGAAAGTGTCATCAGTTCCCTTTCGGCTAAGTGCATAGCGTCTACGATCCGTAAGGACTTCTCAACGTACTCTGAGGATAAAACAAGGTTCTCTGCGAACGGTGCACGTCCCAGCTGGACCATCTCCCAGACCTTGAGCCCAAATGCAGGAGTAGTTTGCTGCGGCATGACTGCTCGACGCAGCGCGAGTTCCCTCGCTGAATAAGAAGAGACTTCTGCTAGATTCAAGAGAGTCGTTCCACTTGTCGGAGCAAGATCGCCCGACATCAATTTTAACGCAGTCGATTTTCCGGCCCCATTTGGGCCAACTATCGCGGACAGCTGGCCGGCCTCACAGCTGATGTTCACATCCTTAAGTAGTTTCTTTCTATCGATAGTGTAGTGTACTTCTTCCAGACGCAGGCTCATGGCATCCAGCCCTTGTATCGAACGAGAAGCCAAATAAAAAAAGGAGCCCCGATTAAACTAGTTATTATACCCAATGGAAGCTCAGCAGGAGAGACCGCAACGCGGGCAAGAATATCGGCAGTCAAGACCAAAATAACACCAAGAAGCGCTGAGCCCGGGAGGACTAATCGATGATCAGTTCCTACCATAAGTCTAATTAAATGAGGCGCGACTAGCCCAATGAAACCTATTATTCCTGAGACAGAAACGGCAGCAGCCGTAGCCATTGCTGGAAGTATGACCATCCTGCGTTTCAGCTTAGCCGTATCGCAACCCAAGTGCTTCGCATCAATTTCTCCGATTGCGAAAAGATTTAGGTTTTTCGCATCTCTCAAAATCAACGTCGAGGCTACTGTCACAACAAGCATAGAGGGCCATATCTTCGCCCATATTGCTCCTCCAAGACTTCCTAAGGTCCAGAAGTTGATAGATCGTAGTTGCGTATCGTCGCTCATAAAAACGAGGAAGCCAAGAGCCGCAGCCGCGAGAGCATTTATAGCGATGCCGGATAGGAGCATAGCCGCAACGGAAACATAACCGCGCTTAAACCCGATTCGGTATACTAAAACCATCGCGAATAGGGAGCCAAGAAATGCAAAAACTGGAAGCGCAAACACCATAAGAAACTCAGGTATAAACGTGAGGGTCGAACCGAAGATAATCCAGATAGACGCACCAAGAGCACCCCCTGAAGAAACTCCAATGAGCCCAGGGTCAACAAGAGGGTTCCGAAAAAGGCCCTGGAGTGCTGCACCAGAAATCCCTAAAGCCGCGCCCACGAAGACACCGAGGAAAACTCTTGGTAATCTTATTACACTCACTATTGCCGAAGAGCCTGACATGGCCGTTGGATCCGCACCAAGAGTTCGCTTAAGCCCTTGCCAGATGGCAGAAATTGGTATTTCGACGGGTCCCGTAAGAATTGAAATTATCAGGGCTACTAGGGCCATGCCTCCGAGTATCGAAAGAGCGAGCGCTCGTTTCGTTTTTGATCGGTTAGATAAGTAAAAAATTGAGTTTGTATGGACGCTGCTTTCCATTATTCTTCGATAGATATCGTCACGCCCAGCCCCTCATGAAATCGATCAGCCACATATGCAATCGCTTCGGGTAATCGGGGGCCAAAGCCAAGAAGAAACAAACCATCTATTGATAAGATGTTCCCTGATCGAGCTGCAGGAGTCATTCCCAATGCGGGATGCGCCTGAATGGCCTCTATCCCACCAAAAGATGCTAGGGAGTGCTCCATCATCATGATTACGTCAGGTCTAGCATCAGCCAGAGCCTCATACGAATATGCCTTGTAGCCGCTCTCACTTTCAAAGATATTTTCGCCTTTAGCTAGATTGATTATCGCGTCAGCGGCGGTATCTTTCCCAGCTGCCATGGGGGACCCATCTGATGCACTCATCAGAAATAGAACCCTTGGCTTGCGCGAAACAGCAGCTAACTTCTCATCAATTTTCTGCATTTTAGCAATGATGTTTTGCGAAAGACGCTGGGCTTCCGACTCGGCGTCAAGAGTTTTTCCGATAGTATCTATGCGTTTCAATAGACCAGCTAGATTGAACCCGTCCTGAGTCAAAACAAATGGAATGCCGGTTTGCCTTATCTGCTCCACTACTTCGGGTGGTCCAGTCTCTGAGGATGCGATTATCAAATCGGGTGATAGGGATAGAAGACCCTCCGCGCCCAACTGCCTGACATACCCAACGTCGGGAAGACTCGTTACACTCTCGGGGTGAAAACTTGTAGTGTCTCTACCGATTACCTGATCAATTTTCCCAAGTGCATAAATTATTTCGGTTATATCACCACCGATACTAATAACACCCTTTGACTCTTGCGATGTTTCTCCGCAACCGACGATTAACAATAATGCGGCAGATGCTAATGCCCGTCCGGTGATTTTTAAGATATTTTTTTGATGCGGTATTTTCAACGAATGGCTCCATCATAAGCTTGGAAGTTTTTCGACTATGTCTCGCCATCCAGATAGTTCAGTTTTACCAGGCTTTCGCTCACCGAAAAATTGGCAAAAACAATAACCCGCCTCATTGAATATTTCGACAGAAGTGACTATCCCGTCTGAAGTCGGCTTCCGTACCTCCCACACGCTCTCAACTGCATTTTGATTCAAGTGAAGGTTGAAATTTTTATCCAAAATATTTAGCCACTGCCCCATAATTGCAGTCTTATGGATAGTTCCAGTGTGGATCTGAATACACCCCGGATTTCCGACAAAACACATTATTGATGTTTGATCATTTACGGCACTCTCAAGGAGTTGTCCAAGACAGTCATTCCCCAGCCTTCTGGTAAATTTTCCTTCAGCCAGCCGCATCGACTGGCGTCGCCCGACACCAAATTCATGCAACAGACCAAAAAAATGATGAGTGTCCTTCAGGTTTTCCCAATGAGTAAGGAAATTAACCATATCCAAGTCTTCATCAGCGGCATTTTCCCTTCCAAGTGGCAAACTGTGGGTATCGAGGAGGCTCTGCTGGTCTCGTGCGGAGAATCGTTCTACCAAAGCAAAATAGGGCTTCAAATAGCTATCTTTAGGGAGATAAACCTTAAGAACAGCTTGACCGTCGATATCAAAAAACTGAAGGCTGTGTCTTCTGCCCGAAGCGACGTCCTCTGAAACAGCAAATCCAAAATGCCAATGGCTCATGAAGAGACGCAAGTCTATGTCCTTGTTCAGAACTATTCCATGTCCAGGCCCGATGCTAATGTTGTTGAATTCACCATGCTTTTCATGAATACAGTCCTCATTCCGGGTCAAGACCATTACCGGGCCCAGGCTTGGTAAGGAACGTATGAGCTCCGCCCAATCGCCTTCAAGTCTTATGATGTCCTTACTTATCCGACTTCCCAGTAACTCTGCCTCTGAAGTCCCAATTTCAAGTGCTAAATCCCTCGCCCTCATTTTAGGATGCTCCGATTTGAGTTGCTCAAACCTCATCCTTATTTCGTCCCGAGGTAAACGTGTTGGTGCGATTCTTTGAGTGGCTGCTTTCATCATCAAAATTATTTGCTATCAGACTTGTACTAACTTGAGTTGTTTTTTTGACCCACGTTGCTGGTTGTAAAAAAAATGGTCCCTACAATGTAAATGAGAATCATTATCATTAATGAGAAAAACTTTTGCAAGTTAGGCGTGAAAGATGTTCCTGTCGTTTTCTCAAAAGTACCGCAAGCATGCCTAGGGAAAAGTATTTACCACCCGGTGAATGGTGGCTGCCAGAGCAGATTGAGGAGTCGGCTCATTTGAACCAAAGTTCCGCCACGCCAGCGCAATAAAGTACAACTGATGACAACTAGTGGCAATAGCAGATCTGGGGTGTTCCCTTAGGTTAAGTCACGCGGGCTAGTGTGGTGAGTTGTGATTGATTGTCTGCAAGGGGCTCATAATCTTTCGGTCTCAAGTTTGAGTCCTGATGGGCCCACCTACCGATTTAGCCGCGGCCCGCCGTTATATTATCCCTTATCCGATTACTACTTACCGACGGTAGCAAGCATTGTAAGTAGCGCACTGTAATTCGGGGGTTCGGAGAAAACGGCAGATGCTCCAAACATGGGGTCAGAAAGAGCCTGCGAACGTCTCTATCCAGCAGGTCACGGCCACTGCTGTAACTATAAATCCGCTGATGTAAAAGCTATCACAAAGTTGGGGTTTGGCTTTCCATGCAAGCAAAAAAAAACTCAATCCACCAAAGGTCAGTATAACGCTGAGGATTGCCAGTCTCATATCGTATACTACTCTCTAATGTTTCCCGATCGAGTTGGTTCGATACGCTGAAAATGAGTCAACTAAAGTCTCCTCGTATTGATTAGAGCTTGTGCATTGACGCAGCATAGCGACGAGTTCATTGAGCGTATCCCCATCCAATCTAAATGACATTGGACCAATTGTAAGCGTAAACACATTACACTCTTTACACCCCTCCAATGCACAAACGCCAAGTTTTAAATCGATATCGGTTCCACACATCTTTTTGTTCAATGTACTACCTCCGCGTAGTCAGATTCTTGATACAAAATTTCGTTATCTCTCTCTATGAGATTTACGTCTCCCCGAAGGTAAAAATTCTTTAGAGTCTGAGCCGGATTTTGAATTACCTCTCGACTCGATAATAAGATCCGCCAGCGTTTTTGTACCCTCGCCCATCTAATTTAATTAGAACTTGGCTCAGGACATAATAAACCGTATTCAGGAATTCCTTGCATAAGCTCACTAACTTATGTCCATTTCTATCAAGCTGTGCTCTCCACCCGCGCTAATAATCAATGAACAAATGGATCTTGCGTGCTCCGCTGAATGGTACTGAGCTCGTCAGAGTTAGCATCTGAATCCATGACTTTCCGCCAGTTTCGATGAAGTCTTTCGCAAGTATTGAATAAGCAACCGTCAGACGTTTCTGGATGTTTATGGAGCATCTCAAGATGGTCGCAAATAGCGTTCGCAAGGTGTTTTTCCGCACATTGAGTATATCGAGTTAATAAATAGAGTAGGGAAGATACTATTACCTCCCGTTCTGGCATGGCAGGCTTCATATCGCAGCACCCAAAAGTAATGTTTCGAGAATAGACGCTTGATTTTTGATCCAATCCCCAACGGCAGGGTGAGGCAGCAGACCCAAACCATTCGAGTTATAAGTGAGATCTGCTAGTACCTTCTGGTATGGACCAAAACCTTGAACTCTGAAAGGTATAACAATTACTTCATGATCAGATTCCTGAGCTTCTTGGAGAAAGTTACGTATTTCAAATTCTGACTCAGCTCTTTTCCCCATCCAATCCTCTCGCAGAGAGAAAACTCTAATTTGATCCATTCCAAGCTCAGCTTTTGCGAGTTTTGTCCTCTCACTTATCAATCTTATCCATTCGGAATTCTCTTCATCATCACCTGTACCATGGGCGATAACCATCACGGTTTCTTTGTGTGGATTTTTGCTTAAACTTGCGATCCGATCACGAATTACGACGTCCATTTCTTTACTGTTTGCTAAGCCCTCCTTCGAAAGTGAAAATTTTATCGGTGATTGAATGTTCCAGAATCCCATTGGCATTGACATCTGAGTGCTCTTAGCTTTCTCCGCCGCCCATTTCTCCTTGGAGGGCGCCCCTTCCTTTAAGCCCAAAATCATTTCGGTGCGCTCCAGCCAACTGGCACCGGAAACAAACAATCTCACCACCCCCGCGTGCGTCACTCCTCGATCTTCAAGCCGTTGAGCTGCCCTCTCAATACTGCCGGCATCGGCCATACCGAATGCAATCTCTATCGGCATCAAGGCGTCAATGTCGGAAGCGACCGATGTAACCGCCTCATTCCATTCTGAGGATCCTCCATGGGCCATTAATAGGACACCGAATCGTGATTCACTAGTTTCGTGAATTTGTCTCGGCAATCCACCTATTGAGTTAGATTGTAACGAACAACCTAACAGGGCTAAGCAAGCAGCCAAAAAAGTTATGACTCTAAGCCGTAAATACATAAATTTAATACTCGCTATTCTCAAAAATTAGCATTGATTCCTAGGCGCAAATTAGTTCCTGGCTGATAGTTATTGAGAATGGTGTCTGCGGCAGTTACTTTGTTGAGTCCCTGTATGCTTTGCCATCTCGCGTACTCTTCGTCGAAGATGTTAAAGACGCCTGCTCTGACAGATAACGAATCGCCGATTCTCAGGTCCACGACAGCGTCTAGAACTTGATATCCGTCAGCCCCAGTGACGCTATCCGAGGAAACTTTTGTTTTATCAGCTACAACTGTCCAAAACAGTTCTGCCCCCCAGCTTCCAGAGGTACTGTCATATCTGAGGCTGTTGACTAAATTCACCGGATCGACCGAATCTAGGTGCTGGCTCGTTTCTTGGTCTCGTCCCATAGCGTATGCGATAGCAGACCTCATTCTCCAGTTTTCGCCGAAATACAGGAAGGCTGTTGCTTCTGCGCCGTGAATTTCGACATCGTCAATATTCTGGTTTTGATATAACGATACCGCTCCGCTCCTACCAATGAAGTTACTCGATATAAAGTCTTTATAGGAGTTTCGGAAGGCAGATACACTCAGATATGCGTTTTCATAATCCGCTCGAAGCCCGAATTCGAAGCTTTTACTCGTTTCTGCTCGAATATCAGGGTTAGGCACCACAGCATACCGATATGCGAGATTAGCGAAGGCCTGGTTTGACTCATTAAAGTTTGGTGGACGATAGCCTTCAGCATACTGTGCGAAGAGTGAGTAGGACTCGTCAATATCGTAGATCGCCCCGAGGCTCAGTGAAAACTTTCCATCATCAAAGTCTCGAACAGGATATCCATAGCCTTCTACCGTATTGGTCCCATCGAGCAACGAATCAATTGTAGCAGCCAATTCATACCGATCGTATCGAACACCAGGGATGAGAGATAAACCAGTGTTACCGACCTGCACTTCGTCCTGCAAGTAAAAACCTAGACGAGTGGTTGTTGTATCTGGGAAGCTTTTATTAGGGAAAACCTCTGCAGGGGCCATCGGGTAAGCTGAAATAGACCTTGATATGGAGCCAGAAGACGTTTCTGTGTCGAAACGGTCCCTTGGCCGGGAGGTCTCTGTTTCATCAAAATTGAAGCCATAAGCGAAATTATGGGTCAGAGATTCCGTTTCGATTGACTTTCTAAGGTTCAAGTTGAGCGCCAGAGTCTCTTGTTCAAATCCAAAAGTCGTGTCTCTTATCGCTGCGGTCCCTCCGAATGATCGTGGGTTTCTCGGATTTACAAATGAAAAGCTTGTTCTTTCTTGCACGGTTCTCTGCGTGGAATCAGTACTCTGGAGATTCACCAGAAGTTGGAGGTCATCAAAAATTCCAGAGCTTCGCAACAAGTTGTACTCCAAACCCGTCCTTGTGCGTTCTGATTCGTCAAAACCTAGTGAACTAAATACCGTGCCAGCATTTCTCCCGAGTAGGTCTGTTAGGAGATTAAAGTCACGGTTTTCTTCGAATGATTCGAAGCTTATGGCCAAACTCTGATTGGCAGAAATATCCCAGAATGCCTTAATTAGACCACCTTGCGTTTCTCCATCGTGGGGATTAACCGAGCCAGTGCCGTTGACTTCGTGCTCCGAAAAATCCCGTTGGGTTATTTGAGCGATCAAGCCGAAGCTGCCATTTTGAAAAGCAGCCGTAGCTCCGGCTTTGATTTGATCGTCTGCATCTGAAGCAGAGGTGCGTGCTCCAAAGTATGTTCCACTGTCACTGCCAACATAGTCCCGAGCTGTTTTTGTCTGGAAAACTACAGCGCCCCCCATTGCATCAGCTCCATATAGCACCGAGGCGGGCCCCCTAATGATCTGAATGCCTTGTAAG
Source organism: Gammaproteobacteria bacterium (assembly GCA_002729315.1). Taxonomy (GTDB): domain Bacteria; phylum Pseudomonadota; class Gammaproteobacteria; order Pseudomonadales; family Pseudohongiellaceae; genus UBA9145. The sequence goes on along the minus strand of PBTW01000101.1, from coordinate 697 downwards.
TTATCCATCTCAAACGTATCTTTACCGTTACCATAATAGATGTCACTACTACGAACACCGTCAATAACATGTAGGACACGGTTGCCACCTATCCCGCGAATAGTGAACCCTTGATTGCCGCCTCTTGAGTTATTTCCCATTGAAACCCCTGGCTGATAACGAACAACGTCATCCAGATCATCTACCATTTCTTTTTCAATGTTCTCAATTGTGACAAGAGAGATGGTGCCAGCAACATTTTGGATGGTTCTATCTTGCCGAGTTGCTGTAATAGTTAGCTCTTCGATTCGCTGGAGATTTTGTGCTCCGGCACTGCAGGTAAAGGCAACAGCGACTAAGGCGGAAAGATTCAATGTGAACCGAGAAGTATTTCTTGAAAGTAGGTGCGTTTCGCGACTCATAATTCAGACCTTAAAAAAAGTCTGGCTGGCTGCCTCAGGAGTAAGTGGAGGTTGGCTGGCTAGACGAGTAGAGAGAATGTTGACTAAAAAGTAGCTCATTTCGTGAGAATCAGTTTGTCGTTGGAAGTAATCCTCAAGCTATAAAGCTCCCCATTGTGCTCGATGAATATGCATGACTGCCCCTTGAACAAGGATTTGCTGTCCAAAGATTTCACTGATTTTTGAATGTCCCCGACTGTCATTTTTATCCTCGCGGCGCGCGCTAAGTACTAAATGATAGATACTACATTGTCATC
>PBTW01000100.1 GCA_002729315.1 Gammaproteobacteria bacterium | reverse complement strand
CATCAGGACGGGCACAGCCATTTATTAGCATCAACCATTCCGAATTGTGTGACCTATGATCCAACTTATGCCTATGAGTTGGCGGTAATCATTCAAGACGGGCTCCGCCGGATGTACCATGAGCAGGAGTCTGTTTACTACTACATCACCACGATGAATGAAAATTATGCGCAACCCGAAATGCCGGCTGGCTGTGAGCAGGGAATCATAAAAGGGATGTATCTGCTTGAAGATGGTGGCTCCAAAGACTACAAGGTGACTAATCCGATCCGTAAAGATTTGCACCTGCGTCTGTTGGGTAGCGGCACAATTTTGCGGGAGGTTCGCAAGGCTGCAGAGATACTCAGAAAAGACTATTCAGTGCTGGTGGATGTCTGGAGTGTTACCAGTTTCAACGAACTCCGCCGAGACGCGCTGGCGGTAAGCCGTATAAATATGCTCAACCCGTCTAAAAAGGCGAAGCTGCCCTTTGTTACGGAGCAATTGGGTAAGCAGTCCGGCCCGGTAATTTCCGCGACCGACTACATGAAGTTGTACTCTGATCAGATTCGGGAATTTGTCCCGGATTCTTTTCGGGTGCTTGGAACTGATGGGTTTGGCCGCAGCGACAGCCGTGGGCAGCTGCGTCATTTTTTCGAGGTAGACGCCAAGTTCATAGTGCTGGCAGCGCTGAGCGAATTGAAGGCGCTGGAGCTAGTCAACGCAAAGCAACTGACCGATTTTATGAAAGCCAACGGGATTGACCGAGACAAGGCCGATCCCGTTTCACACTAGCTGAAGCTCAAAAGGCATGAATTAGCAGCGAGGAAGCAAGGTTTGGCGATAGAAAAAATAGCAGTACCTGACCTCGGGGAAGCGACTGACGTAGAAGTCATCGAATTATTGGTAACTGTCGGGCAGCACGTTTCCGAAAATGACTCTCTCCTGGTGCTGGAGAGCGATAAGGCAGCTATGGAAATTCCTGCACCGGTGGCTGGCGTTGTGAAAAGCATCGCCGTAAATCTCGGCGACACTGTGAGCACCGGGGTTGAAATTCTGAGTCTGGAGGTTGAGAGTAATGACTCTTCAGAAGAGTCAGTCGAAGACGTAGCTAAAGACGAAACTCAAGACGCTCCCCAGGCTGATGTTCCCTCTCCGAGGGCTGCACTCGCGTTGGGAAAAGCGGAACAGCCTGCTCCAATCGAGTCTGTCGTTACCGTTCCCGACCTTGGGACTGACGATGAAGTGGATGTGATTGAGATCCATGTCAGCGCTGGAGACAAGCTTGTGGCTGACCAACCGCTTCTCACGCTGGAATCGGATAAAGCCGCCATGGAGATTCCTTCACCGCAGGCGGGTGAGGTTCTCGAAATACTGGTAAAGGTGGGTGAAAAGGTCAAAACAGGGGCAGAGGTGCTTAAGCTCTCTGCTGCCGCTGACGGTGACGTGCTGCCTGCGCAGGAATCGCCCGCCGGGAGTACTGTGGCTTCCGAGAAGGCCGCTGACGATTCGCGGCGGATGCCGGCGTCAGAGCCTACCGAGTCCTCTCTGCCTGCTGCGCAGAATATCCCGAACTCTGTTGAGTCGACCAAGGTCTATGCCGGTCCGGCAGTTCGAAAACTAGCGCGAGAGTTGGGCGTTGATCTGGCACTGGTGCAGGGTTCTGGCGCTCGTTCCCGCGTTGTGAAAGGAGACATCCATGACTTTGTCAAAACTCGGATTAATGGCACGACTAAAGGATCGGCGTTGGCCGCGCCTGCGGTGCCCGATTTTGACTTCTCACAATTCGGGCCGATTGAAGAGCTGCCTCGCTCTAAATTGCAGAAAGTTACTGCGATCAACATGGAGAGAAACTGGAGCACTGTGCCTCATGTTGCGCAATTTAACGAAGCGGATGTAACCGCGCTTGAAGACTTTAGAAACGAGATGCGTCCTGAAGCAGAGAAAAAAGGAATCAAGTTAACCTTTTTACCGTTCCTGCTTAAAGCTTGCGCGAATGCGCTGGCAGAGTATCCGCAATTTAATGTTTCCCTGCATTCCTCTGGTGAATTTGTTGTTCGGAAGAAGTATTGCCATATCGGCGTAGCTGTGGCGACAGAAGCTGGTTTGGTGGTACCGGTCATTCGCGATGTGGATACGAAGACCATCTATGAGCTGGCACGTGAAGTGTCCGAGCTGACCGCTAAAGCGAAGTCAAGAAAACTGACCCTAGAGGAGATGCAGGGTGCGTGTTTCACGATTAGCAGTCTGGGTGCCATCGGAGGAACCGGATTTATTCCCATCATCAATGCTCCGGAGGTTGCTATCCTTGGGGTTGCCAAAACTGCGATAAAGCCGGTGTACGTCAATGGTGAGTTCTTGCCCCGCAAGATGCTACCGCTTACCTTATGCTACGACCACAAGGCTCTCAATGGGGTTGATGGAGGATTGTTTGCGGATTATCTGGCCAAGCTTCTCGGGGATATCCGCAGGCTCGCTCTTTGAGTATCGCCATTGCGTCAGGCTGAGGGGAAAAAGAAAGCCTCTTTACCGCTCACAACACGCCTGATTATGCACCCGAAGGCTTCCGACAGATGGTCTTCCTGAAGAATTTCGGACGCAGGGCCGGCCAGATAATTCCCGTCACCCATCAGCAGTAGAACATGATCGCAAATCTGACTGGCCAGATTAATGTCGTGACTGGCCATCACGAGGGCGGCTCGGTGACTGGTAAGTTTCGACTTAAGCCTCTGCAACCCCTTCAGCTGATGAGTAAGGTCAAGATGGTTGCTGGGTTCGTCCAGAAGATATAGAGAGGGCGCCTGCGCCACCAGTTGGGCAAGTGCGAGGCGTTGAGCTTCTCCGCCGGAAAGTGTCTGTATGCTGCGCGAAGACAGGTGCGCGAGATCGAAGTCCCGGAGGGCGTTTTCGACGACCGCCATATCTTCCGGATCATCCCTCCACAGTGATTGATGATGGGGATAACGGCCCAGCATCGCGGTTTCATAAACTGTTTTGGGCATGGCAGGCAGACCCTGCTGGAAAAGCAGGCCGATTCGTTGGGCGAGTGGTTTTCCCTCGAGCTTGGCCAAGCTCTCGCCTTCAATATAAATTTCTCCGGCCGCTGCGGGCATAAGCTTTGCGAGTGTGTGGAGTAGCGAAGTTTTGCCGGCGCCGTTGCGACCCAGCAGCGCCCAGCTGGTGCCGGACTCGATTTCGAGTTCAAGCTGATAGATGAGCTTGCGCTGCGCCACGGAGATATCCAGATTGCGGGTTTTAAGAAGCGTCACGACGATTGGGTAGCTGAATTTCTCAGAATCAGGATGAAAGAGGGTACGCCAACCAGTGCGGTCACCACGCCAACCGGTAACTGCTGCGGAGCGAGTATCGTGCGAGCAAGACTGTCGGCGAACACCAGGAAGCTTCCGCCGAGCAATACCGCGCCGGGAATGAGGTAACGATGATCTCTGCCGCCAAGAATTCTAATTGCGTGAGGGACGATCAATCCGACAAAGCCGACAGATCCTGCGATCACAACAGCACTTGCGGTGAGTACCGATGCAGCTAGATAGAGCGTTGTTCTTAGTGCCTCAACCCTTACCCCAAGAGTCTGCGCGTTTTGATCTCCCTGAGTCAGCACATTGAGAGCGCGGCTCAAAGCAAGCCCTCCCCCCATACCGGCAAGCAGCAGTGCATGTGAATGCCAGCTGGCCCGACTTTGGCTGAGATCACCCATGAGCCAGAACAGCATGCTTTGGACGGTGTTTTCGCTGCTGGTCGTAAGCAGAAGATTAATGAGTGCACCCCATCCCGCTGAAACAACAACACCGGTGAGTAGCAGCCGTGTGACTGACCAGCGCTTACCAGCATTTGCGAGCGTAAAGACTAGTAGGATTGACAGGAGGGCGCCACTGAAGGCGCTTTGGTAAAGCCAAAATACGCTGCCGCCAAGAAAAATTGCAGTCAGCGCACCGACTGCTGCGCCTCCGGAAACGCCAAGAATAAAAGGGTCTGCCAAAGGGTTTCGCAGCAGGATCTGCATGATTACGCCGGACAAAGAGAGCAGGCCTCCAACCAGAAACGCAGCCACGGTACGGGGTAGGCGAATCTCTCGAACAATTTGCAGCTGCAGCCCTTCCTCGTCGGCAAAGAGCGCGGCCAGCACATCATGCAATGACAAGGTAAGGCTCCCACTGAGAAGAGAGAACAGCACCGAAGCGAACGCTAAGAGCGTCAACAGCAGCAAAAGCAAAAAAGGCCTTTTTGAAATCAACAGCTAAGTCCCAAGAACGGCATAGCCCTGAAATAAAGTGTCTTAGTCTGCGGGTGGGCATAATGTTCCAGTCCCGCAGTGTAGCACTTTCTGGCTTGCTGTCAGTCATCTACGGGTTCGCCGGGCGCCGTCAGGCAGCAGACTGCTGGTGACAACTAAGCTGCTTCTGTTCAAACGAACTAAGCCAAGCGCAGGCGAGTGGTGTGTCTAATCTGCAGTAGACTTGGTAGATCGTTGAGGAACCTGTTTTTAATAACAGACCTGAGAGTGATTAAACGAGGACGCGGATGATAGACTTAGGCTCGAGCTGTGAAGTCCGGAGCAAAGCGTTCAACTGCGCCCTCCAGACAATCGCATGACAGCGACAATGGTTTTGAGAGATTTCAGCAGCAGGAGAGGAGAATGCCTTCATTTGATATCGTGTCAGAAGTCGATATGCATGAAGTGAGGAATGCGGTAGACCAGTCGAATCGAGAGATTGGTACCCGTTTTGACTTCAAGGGAGTAGATGCACGCTACGAGCTGACAGCCAGCTCTGAAATTCTGGTGAACGCCGAAGTCGAATTTCAGATTCGCCAGATGCTGGATATTCTGAAAGCTAAGCTGGTGAAACGCGGGATTGATATCAAAGCGTTGAAAGAGGGCAATGTAGAGTTGTCTGGTCAGAAAGCGATCATGAGGGTGGTGGTGCAACAAGGTATCGAATCAGACCTGGCTCGGAAGCTCGTGAAAATGATCAAGGAAACAAAGATCAAGGTTCAAGCCGCTATTCAGGGTGAGAAACTCAGAGTAAGCGGCAAAAAACGAGACGACTTGCAGGGCATCATTGCCATGCTCAAGGAAGCCAGTCTCGACATTCCGCTTCAGTACAACAACTTCCGCGATTAAGTACAGGGTGGCGGTAATTTCTTGACAACAGCAGATAAAAAGCCCGTTGATATTTGGGCGAGCATCTTCAGTTTCAAAATGCTGGCCTGCGTGTTCATGGGCCTAGCATCGGGCTTCCCGTTATATGTGCTGACGCAGCTGGTACCAGCCTGGTTGCGAACCGAGGGTATTGATCTGGTAAGTATTGGCCTGTTTTCGCTGCTTCTATTGCCGTTCAATTGGAAGTTTTTATGGGCGCCATTGATGGATCAATATCTGCCGCCGCTACTTGGGCGGCGAACAGGCTGGATGCTGATTACTCAAATTGCTCTGCTGGTAAGTATATCTGCATTAGGCTGGTTCCAGCCCCAAGATTCGGTGACTCTGATTGCATCAGTGTGTGTCATAGTCGCTTTTTTTTCAGCGAGTCAGGACATTGTCATTGACGCCTATCGCCGTGAGTTATTGGGTGACAATGAGCTCGGCTTGGGGAACTCGATTCACGTCCAAGCCTATCGTATAGCCGGGCTTGTGCCGGTGACGCTTGGCCTTACACTCGCAGACCACTTTGAGTGGGGTCTGGTGTTTTTGGTCATCGGGAGCTTCATGTTTGTTGGGATTTCAGCCTCTTTTTTCTTCAAAGAAGCGCAATTCGTCAGTAAGCCTCGAAGTTTGCGTCAAGCGGTGGTGGAGCCTTTTACGGAGTTTGTAGGCCGCAATCATTGGGGCGGCACCGCCTCAATAGTACTCCTTATGTTCCTGTATAAGTTAGGAGACAACATGGCGGTCGCGCTGCAAACCCCATTCTTTATTGATCTGGGATACAGTCTCTCAGCGATAGGTCAGGTGGCAAAGATCGCTGGAACGGCGGGAGCCATAGTTGGTGGCTTACTGGGCGGTGTGTCGATGCTTAAACTCGGCATTAATCGGGCTTTGTGGATTTTTGGTATAGTTCAAGTTGTGACAATTTTTGGCTTTGCGCTGCTTTCTGAGATCGGAGTAAATGACCGGGCCTTGGCGGCAGTCATGTTTGCAGAATACGTAGGGGTCGGGTTGGGTACGGCTGCGTTAGTTGCCTTTATTGCCAGGTCTACTGCGCGTGAATTTGCTGCGACGCAGCTGGCGTTGCTGACGGCTATCAGTGCTTTGCCGCGGACCTTTGCCAGTGCCAGTTCAGGGGTGATTATCGAGGCGATAGGTTACACATCGTTCTTTTATGTATGCATGGCACTGGCGATTCCCGGCCTGTTGCTGCTAATTAAGGTGGCACCTTGGGGTCAAGCGGTCGGTTCGGACGGTGCTGCCTGATTCCATGGAACAATGGGGCGAGTGAAAGATCATCAGGAGCCAGATAAGCTGATCCTCAATCAATTTTCCACTGATAGGTCTGCAGACAGAACTTACCCTCGCTGAAAACAATCCCCTCTGCTTCCAGTTTTTCCTGCTGGGCTCGATACTGCGCACTGTGTTTTGGGAAGGACAGCTCGCCTTTTGAGTTCACTACTCGAAACCAGGGCAGTTTGTTTCCGCTAGGCAGCATTTTCATCGTATAGCCCACATAGCGAGCATACCCGGGCAAATCGGCCAGACGCGCTAATTGCCCGTAAGTTGCGACCTTACCGTGCGGAATACGGCTCACCACCTGCCAGATTCGTTCTCTTTTATTCAAATGGCCGGTGCCTTTGCGGTTGAAGGTCTAAAGAAGAGCAATCATGATAGAGTGTGATTTTATTGTAAATCGGGATTTCTGATGCCTGTCGCTTTTACTGTCTTTATCATCGTTCCGTTATTGGAAATGCTGGTGCTGTTCGAGGTCGCTGGCCGGCTAGGGGGTATCCAGACGCTGTTGATGGTTGTTCTAACCGCTGCAATCGGTGTTCAGGTGCTGAAACAACAGAGCTTTTCCACCTTGCTTCGGGCTAATGATCGGATACGTCAGGGCCAGCTTCCCGCCCAGGAGATCATTGAGGGAATGCTGCTTGCCGCGGCTGGCGCCATGCTGCTTACGCCGGGTTTTCTGACCGATACTCTCGGTTTTCTGTGCCTAACCGGGCCGGTTCGGCGGCCTCTGGCCGGCCGCCTGGTCGGGACTGGGGCTGTTTGGGCCGGCTGGTTCGGATCATTTTCCCGTCGCAATGGCTCGGCCCGTGGCGATCAAGCATTTGGTAACAGGGCGACTTCCCGAGGGCAGGTGTTCGAGGGTGAATACAGCACGTCAGGGTCAGAGCCACCGCTTGAAGCAGGAAATACGCCGGGTGTCGGAGAAGAAAATAAAAACAAGTAAAAACAATATCTTAAAAATTTTTCCACAATAATAATAAAAAAATGTAGGTAGAGGCTTCAATTACCGTTGAATTTTGCCTAACAAACCCCATCTATGCCCTCAGCATTATACCCACTCGTATACTCGTTGCGGTTTGGGTAAGCAATTGGAGGGTGATCTGGGCCTGTCGGTAGCGGCCGACAATCAACCAGATGCTCAATTCGTCTAGATTCAGGAGTGACTGAGAATGAAAATCCGCCCCTTACAAGATCGTGTCGTAGTGCGACGTATGGAAGAAGAAACAACCTCTGCCGGAGGCATCGTCCTGCCCGGATCTGCTACTGAGAAACCGGCCCAAGGTGAGGTCCTTGCGGTTGGACCGGGCAAGCGGCTAGATAGTGGAGATACGCAGCCAGTAGACGTCAACGTGGGAGACACCGTAGTCTTCGGTAAGTACTCAAGCAACACCGTGAAGGTGGGTGACGAAGAACTGCTTATTCTCAACGAAAGCGAAATCTTTGGCGTAATTGAATCATAGGGCACTCGGGAGTTACCGAGCCAACACTGAATAATCTTTATAGACAGGAATAGTTAACAATGGCGAAAGATGTGAAATTCGGCGACTCAGCTCGCCAAAAGCTTCTGGGTGGTGTGAATGTACTCGCGGATGCGGTGAAAGTAACCCTAGGACCAAAAGGCCGCAATGTCGTTCTCGACAAGTCCTTCGGGGCACCTACCGTAACAAAAGACGGTGTCTCGGTGGCAAAGGAAATCGAACTGGAAGACAAGTTCGAGAACATGGGCGCGCAAATGGTCAAGGAAGTTGCTTCCCAGACCTCCGACGTCGCCGGCGACGGCACCACCACTGCGACTGTGCTTGCTCAATCAATTCTCAACGAAGGGCTGAAGTCAGTAGCTGCTGGCATGAACCCAATGGACCTGAAGCGCGGTATTGACAAGGCTGTCATGGGACTAGTTGAAGAAGTTAAAAAGTTATCTACCCCCTGCAAAGACTCCAAGTCAATCGCGCAGGTTGGCACTATCTCTGCCAATTCAGATAGCGAAGTGGGGCAAATCATTGCTGACGCGATGGACAAAGTCGGCAAAGAAGGGGTGATTACCGTAGAAGACGGGTCCGGCTTGGAGAATGAGCTTGACGTAGTCGAAGGTATGCAGTTCGACCGCGGTTATTTGTCCGCTTACTTCGTCAACAACCAAGACAACATGATGGCCGATCTTGAAAACCCGCTAATCCTGTTGTTTGACAAGAAAATTTCAAACATCCGTGACATGTTGCCTCTTCTGGAGAGCGTCGCGAAGGCTGGTCGCCCCTTATTGGTCATTGCCGAGGACGTGGAGGGCGAAGCTCTGGCAACGCTGGTAGTCAACAACATGCGCGGCATAGTTAAGGTTGCTGCTGTGAAAGCACCGGGGTTTGGTGACCGTCGCAAGGCAATGCTGGAAGATATTGGAATCCTTACGGGTGGAACCGTGATTTCTGAAGAAGTCGGTCTGAACCTTGAGGGCGCAACCGTTGAAGATCTGGGCAGTGCCAAGCGAGTTCAGATCAGCAAGGAAAATACCACTATCATTGACGGAGCCGGTGAGGCCACCAACATCGAAGGTCGAGTCAACCAGATTCGCGCTCAGATCGAGGAGACCTCTTCAGACTACGATCGCGAGAAGCTCCAAGAGCGTGTTGCAAAGCTGGCTGGTGGCGTGGCTGTTATTAAGGTCGGCGCTGGCACTGAGATCGAGATGAAAGAGAAGAAGGCCCGCGTTGAAGACGCGCTGCATTCTACTCGTGCAGCGAACGAAGAAGGCGTAGTGCCCGGCGGTGGTGTTGCGCTGGTACGTGCGCTGCAGGCGGTCGACAGTCTTGAGGGCGACAATGAAGACCAAAATGTCGGCATTGCACTGCTTTTGAAAGCAGTGACCGCACCACTGCGTCAGATCGTCGAAAATGCGGGCGAGGAGGGCTCCGTGGTACTCGATAAGATCAAGGCCGGCGAAGGAAACTTCGGCTTCAACGCGGCAACTGGCGAATATGGCGATATGCTGGAGATGGGAATTCTTGATCCGGCTAAAGTGACTCGCACGGCGCTCCAAGCTGCCGGTTCCGTGGCAGGGCTGATGATCACCACTGAAGCGATGGTATCTGAGTTGCCGGAAGAGAAGGCAGCTGCGCCCGCAATGCCTGACATGGGCGGCATGGGTGGAATGGGCGGCATGATGTAAACGGGCATTGTCTCTTTAGATAAAGTCCGCGAGCTTTTTTTCGCGCCACAGCGTCCGCTTCTGTTTCCGGTAGCGGGCGCTTTCCACTGATGAATTAGCTGGGTCGGAGACCCGACGAGTGACTCTATCGTGTCCACGGCGCGATTTCACAGACTGCTAAAAACCCTACCATCGATTTGGACGTAAAAACCTACTTACAACATTTACACCAGGAACTTCTATGAGATCGGTCATTCTTCTAACCACCTTTTTTACCTCCGCCTCGGCCTTTGCACACGATGGACCGTTCTTTTCTTTTGAGCACATCGATGCGATCGTTCTTTTGGCGTGTTTCGGCGTAATTGCTGCCTTCGGGTGTGTCGCACGATTCACAGATATCAAAACAACCATTTTCAGAGAGCGAAGCGGTAGGTCGTAACGCTAGGGCTAGAAATCCACCCATAAATCGGAGAATACACATGTTAAAGATCCCTGTCGCACACGCGCACTGCGACATCCCTTGTAAGATCTACGATCCAATGATTGCACAGGTATCAGCTCTCAGCGTGGCACGCCTCGTCGACTTGATCCTTGAGCAAGACGCTGCCAACCGCTCACTGGAAGCCGAGAATCAGTTCGCCCGGCTTGTCGCGGAGAAGGAGACGCAGGCGAAAATAGTGAAACATGAGATTACAGTGATCTGGGGCGATTACTTCAAAAACCCTCAGATCGAAGCGTATCCGGAAGTGCATGCTTTGGTGCACAGCATCATGATGGCATCTTCGAAGTGCAAGCAAAATGTTATCCGCGAGGACGCCAATAAGTTGGTTGAACTGGTAAACCAGTTCGCGTCCATCTTTTGGGCCACCAAAGATATTGAGACTCGGCGAGTAGTAGCGCCGTATCCGCCTGCGTTAGAGATCGTGCAGCCTGTATTGAGCGATGCTTAGAATATTTCGGGTGAGAGGCAGCAGCATGCTGCCCACGTTGCGCTCTGGCGATTGGATAGTTACCTCTGGGCATCGTAAGCCTCGCGAGAATGAATTGGTTGTCGCCTCGACCCAGTCAGGGCATCATATTGTAAAGCGGGTTGCCGCATTAACGGGTGATGCTGTCAAGTTGGTCGGCGACAACAAAAGGCTAGCCTCATCTCACTGCGAGAAACCTACAAGCTGTACATCATGTGTAGGCACCGTGTTAGCGTCTTTCAGATTGCCATTTATTATTAACTTTGATTTTTCCGCGCCTTCATGAACCGATAGTGACAAGAGGTACCAGATGCAAAAGTCCTTTTCATACCTTGGTATGTCTTTCCCAAAGCTAACCGTGAGCTATGGACTTTTTTTAATAATTTGGGGTGCTCTAGTATCCATTTTTAGCCAATCCGCGTCTTTCACCTCTTGGATACCCTCGTTCATCGGCATTCCTTTGTTTACCACTGGGCTTTTAACCATTGTTCTTCCAGAAAGAGCGAAAGTGTTCAGTCACATTGCGCTCACGATAGGTTTATTTGCATTTTTCGGGGGTCTAGATGTATTCCGCGGTGTCATCAGCGGTTCTTTTATGCAGACTCCAGCCGCTGATATCTCTAAAATGATGCTCGCCATCACAGGTTTTTGGTATCTGCTTGTTGGAGTTAAATCCTTTAGATGGGCCCGGCAGAATAGAAGCGCCAACTAAAGATCCTGTTTGCTTCGATACCGGAATCCAACCAACGGCCACATGGGGCTACAAGCTTTGGAAGAATCGGATGAATTGCAAGATATCCCCCCCATGATTCCTGACCGGGATGACGTAGACTCGCATTTGAGTAATCGTCGGTCCCAAAAGGATGAAATCGTGCGCCCCAATTATTATACCGAGCGCGTTACCGTGAGTACTTGGCCGGTGAGGATTTTGCTTGCGATCCTCTGTCTAATTGCTGGCGGAGGCGCCTTCGGGGCTTACTTTTTCTATGAACTTTACACGTCGAATTTGCGGCAGGCCGATTTGCGAATCGGCGATCTGGAGCTCCGCTTGGCGCTTGTTGATGAAAGTGCCGCAGAATCCGACAGTAACCTGATGGAAAATATCGAACAGACCATCGAGCAATATGACCTGCTCTGGGCCAACTGGCGGGCCAACAACCGGGATTTTGAAGACTTCAAGGGCGAAATAGCTCGTCTCCAGATGGTCAACGAAGGTCAGGATGAGACTGCAGCAAACAACAGTGCGCAGCTCGCCCGGACCAGCGAAACTCTGGTTTCAGCCGAGGCGCGTCTGAATGCCATGCTGAGCGATCTAACGCAGATCAGTGATGATCTAGACAGTCTCAGCGGTTCGGTAGTCAACCTTAGCACTATGCGCGGTGACCTGGAAGCCATACGGCAGGCGCTTAACAGTGGTGACAGCACCGTGCTGGGCCTGGTGGGAAGAGTCGAATACATGGAGCAATCCATGGAGTCAGTCAACGCTCACAGGCTCCAGATCAACGAGACTTTGTTTCGGCTGCAGGAAAGCGTGGAATCGCTGCAGCGTTCAATGCCCGGTCCAGCCGCCGGGCTCTAAGTCCCGGTAAATTTCGCTTCGCGTTTTTCGATAAATGCTGTTACGCCTTCCTTGAAATCAGGCCGTGAGGCACAATCCGCGAAGTACTCAGCTTCCGCCTGCAGCTGTGATTCGAATTCACTCTCTAGTGAACGATAGAACAGGGCTTTGGTATTCCCGTACACATGAGTAGGGCCAGTGGCCAGTCGTGACGCCAGGGTTGCAGTTTGCTCGCTCAGCTGGTCGTCGGGCACAACGAAATTGATCATGCCGATTTTCTTGGCTTCCTGCGCGCTGAAACGATCGCCCAATAGCGCGATTTCCAAAGCTTTCTTAATTCCGACCGCTCTGGGCAAATGGAAGCTGGAAGAACCGTCAGGGCTGGTTCCGATCTTGCAGTATGCCAGCGTAAAAAAAGCGTCTTCTGAAGCGATGACGAGATCACATGCTAGAGCCATACTAACGCCAGCCCCGGCGGCGGCTCCCCGACAACTTGCGATGATCGGTTTTGGCATGCGCCGCATCGCGAACATGATGGGATGCAGATCATGGATTCGGAGAGTGAACTCCTTGCGGATTTCTTCCGGCGTTTTCTTGACAGATTCTCCCATTCCTTTGACGTCCCCACCGGCCATGAAATGCTGACCGGAACCCTGCAAGACGACACATCGTACAGAACTGTCTTGTTCAATATCGTGCAGGACATCCGCTAGGGCAGAACGCATCTCCATACTGAGCGCATTTCTGGCCTCTGGCCTGTTCATGGTCAAGGTGGCGATGCCATCTTCGTAACTTACTTCTAGATCAGCCATAATTTTTCTCCATCATCATGGGAATGGTAGCAGTATAGCTGCGAAGACCGTGAAGAGACAGCGTCGGCGATTCTTGGCAAAAACAAGAGGCAAGGTATAATGCACTGTCAGACACGGCTTTTCCAAACGCCGGATCCACACTGCGGACGTGGCGGAATTGGTAGACGCGCTAGATTTAGGTTCTAGTATCGAAAGGTGTGAGAGTTCAAGTCTCTCCGTCCGCACCAGCATCTCATCATCTGAGTCACATTCTTCGCCACACTCTGCCTGGACAATTGGACAGGCCGGATCTACTTTGAATAAGCACTTGCTCCGCTATTGTGTCGTCTTAGGTTAACGTTGTTCTGTCTCAGGTGAATGTTCTGTCAAACAGTACTACGACTAACGTTAAGAGCTTCGAGCTCCATTTGGTCATCAGGCTATACTTACTGCCCGGCCATGCAACACAATTTGCAGTCACGTCGACAACTGAACAAGTGCTTGCAGGTTCGACTGAAGATTCGGGTAACTCGGGTGACAATCGTCTCAGGGGAACTTGACGAGCGGTGTCATTAGTGCGCCCACGGGCCCCAAGGATGATCTCAGCATGTTCCAGGTGTCAGCTCAGATTCAGCCGGGAAACAGCGGTGGACCTGTGTTAGACCGCTACGGGGCTGTAACTGGTGTGATCGTGGCTATGGCCGACGCCGGATATTTCGCGGAGCAATCAGGTTCTTTCCCACAGAACATCAACTTCGCGATCAGACCCGGGATCGTGCAATCGTTCCTGGATATTAACAATATCGACTATCAGTTCGGTGCCGGGGAAACTGAGCTCAGGATTGCCGAAATTGCACAGACCTTTACCGGCGCTCTTGTCTGCGCATCACTTTAGGGTTTGATAGGCTAGAGGACTACTGGCAAGATTCTCATGCCAGAGATTAAGGCGACTCTTTTCTGCTGGTTGCCTGGTGATGCGGAAGTGTTGCGGTCCTGCATTCGCCTCCGAGCTGCAAAGCACCCCCTGAGTATTTCTGATGGCGCTGTAATGTCAGAAGCTTAAAGTATCGGGATCCGAAGTGAGCTTCATGCGAACATTGTATTTTGCCTCGCAGCTGGCTCCTGTGCTTCAATGAGGCTCCACAAGCGGAGCCTGATCACCACTTTAATGACCTCGAAAGATCTTCCTGATTCTAATCCCAGAGGCTCTGCGGAGCTGGACCGAGGACAGCTTCCTGTCTCTAGCCGGAATGAAGTCGCTGCGTTTCTTGAGTCAGCGTCGAACTTGCCGGTCCGCCAAAATAACGCGAGGCTCATTTTTGCGCTTGATGCAACGGCCAGCAGGCAGTCGACATGGGATATCGCGACCGAGCTGCAAGCAGAGATGTTCATGACGGCGAGAGCCTTGGGTGGTTTGAGTCTGCAGCTCTGCTATTTTCGTGGCCTTGGTGAATTTTTTGCAAGCAGCTGGCATGAAAAAGGTGATTCGCTGCTGCAATTGATGGCTGGTATCCAGTGTCAGGCAGGCGCGACTCAACTTGAGAAGCTATTTCGTCATGCACTGCGGGAGAATGCCGCACAAAAAATCAAAGGGATTGTGTTTGTTGGTGACTCCGCCGAGGAAAACGTCGATGTGCTGGCGCAGGCTGCAGGAAAACTAGGCATGTTAAATGTCCCGCTTTTCCTTTTTCAGGAGCGGGGGGACCTTCAGGCCAGTAAAGTATTTAAGCAGCTTTGCCAGCTATCCGGAGGGGCCTATTCTCAGTTCGATGCGGCCAGCGCAGAGCAATTGAAAGAACTGCTGCTGGCGGTGGCTGCCTATGCCGCTGGCGGACTCAAGGCTTTGAGGGAATTCAGTGCGGGCGCGTCCGATGACGTCGGCCTACTCGAAAAACAGCTAAGGGCCTGAGTGTGTCCGGAGCCATGGGACATGATGTTTAGATTATTTGCTCTTCTTCTTTTGCCTATCATGGCGTTTTTTGCGGCAAAATCGATCAGCCAGAAATTCAGTCTAACGGCGCGGCAAAATCAAATTTTGTTTCTTATTATCGCAGCGCTATTAATCGTTGCCATGCTCGTCGCTATAGGGCGCCTGCCCGCGCAATTCATTCTTGCCCCCCTGGGCGGATTGGGGGCCTTTGTGATTCGCTTTTTGCCTACATTGATGAGGCTTCTCCCTTTCTGGCAGATGGTCATGAGCCGCCGGGCCGCTGCGCAGCCAAAAAGCAGTGGTCAAACTTCAACCATCCGCACCGAATTTCTTGAGATGATACTCGACCATGATTCTGGTGAAATGACCGGGACGGTGTTGAGAGGTCAGCACAAGGACAAGCTTCTGAATGATATGACACTGGAGACCCTCCTCAGTTTACTGATTGAGTGTCAGGCTGATTCAGACTCGCAACAGGTTCTTGAGGCTTATCTGGATCGTCATCAGGAGAGCTGGCGTGAGCAGGCGTCAGCTACGTCAAGGGTGCCCCCAACAGACGCTGAAGCGCCGATGACCAGGCACCTCGCTCTGGAAATTCTCGGACTCACCGATGCCGCAAGTGAAGCCGATATCATTCGTGCTCATCGGGAAATGATGCGCCGCCTCCATCCTGATCGTGGCGGATCGGATTATCTGGCCAAAAAAATTAACGCAGCCAAGGATTATCTTATAGGTTGATCGGCGAGAGCTGGTGAGTTGGTAAGTGCTACAATAGACCCTCAGATTCTGTGTGCTTGAGCAGGTGACTCTATGACTTTAATACGTACTCAGGATGTGATCCAAAGCGTTGCAGACGCCCTGCAGTTTATCAGCTATTACCATCCAACTGACTTTGTTCATGCGGTGAGCGAAGCCTACGAAATGGAGGAATCTGGAGCCGCTAAAGATGCCATGGCGCAGATTCTCATCAACTCTCGACTGTGTGCTGAGGGGAAAAGACCGATTTGTCAGGACACCGGTATCGTCACAGTTTTCTTGAAAGTGGGTATGCAGCTGCAGTGGGAGGGTGATCTGTCACTTACCGAGATGATCAACGAAGGCGTCAGGCAGGCCTACAGGAATCCAGACAATGTCCTTCGCGCTTCAATTCTTTCAGACCCGGCAGGCGCCCGGAAAAATACCGGTGACAACACGCCAGCTGTCATTCACACGGAAGTGGTTCCCGGTGACAAAATGGAGATCAAGCTTGCGGCTAAAGGCGGGGGTTCAGAAAACAAAGCCAAAATGGTTATGTTGAATCCGAGTGATAGCATCGTGGATTGGGTGGAAGCGACTTTACCGACCATGGGAGCTGGCTGGTGCCCGCCCGGCATGTTGGGTATTGGTATCGGGGGTACTGCTGAGAAAGCGGTGGTGCTGGCAAAAGAATCTTTGATGGATCCGATTGATATTCACGAAATAAGCCGGCGCGGCCCTGCCAGTCGCTTAGAGGAACTGAGACTCGAGATTATGGACCGGGCGAATGCGCTGGGTATCGGTGCTCAGGGTTTGGGAGGGCTGACTACGGTACTGGACGTAAAAATACTGGATTATCCGACCCATGCCGCGTCTTTACCGGTGGCTATGATCCCCAATTGCGCGGCCACACGACACGTGCATCTTACTCTGGATGGATCCGGTCCCGCCGCTTTAGTGCCACCGAAACTGGATGAATGGCCTGAGATACACTGGGATGCCGGCGCCAAGGCGCGCAGGGTAAACCTTGATACAGTCACGAAGGCAGATATCGCTGAGTGGCAACCCGGCGAGACTCTGTTGCTTTCAGGTACGATGCTGACCGGTAGAGATGCGGCGCACAAGCGTCTGCTGAGCATGTTAGAAAACGGGGAGACGTTGCCGGAAGGGGTGAATTTTGATAACAAATTTATTTACTACGTCGGCCCTATTGAGCCGGTACGCGAGGAAGTGATTGGCCCGGCCGGTCCGACAACAGCGACACGGATGGACAAATTTACGAGGTCGCTGCTCGAAAACACTGGGCTTATCGGCATGATTGGTAAGGCCGAAAGAGGACAGATCGCCATTGATTCGATTAAAGCTCACGGAGCGGTGTATCTGATGGCTGTTGGTGGAGCAGCTTACCTCGTATCCAAAGCCATCCGGGAAGCCCGGGTGGTGGCCTTTGAAGACCTTGGTATGGAAGCGATTCATGAGTTTGTGGTCGATGAAATGCCGGTCACCGTGGCGGTGGATGTCAATGGTGAATCGGTGCACCGAACCGGGCCGGCTGTGTGGAGGGAGAGAATAGCCGAGCCCCGACCTTTAGAAGACACCTAGTCAGTCGCACATATCGGAGTAGTGATGCGGAACACTGAGGCTGATCTCCGGTGAACCGTTGCTTAACTGGGCGGCCGACTTATCGATTGTCAGATTTTCGCCCTTCAAAACACCGTGATCAAACTTGTAGATGGTTTGATTCTTGCCCTCGCTGCAAGCCGTGTTGTACCGCTCTTGCTCTTCCATAATCGATTCATTGCGAGTCGTGTATCCGACTAGGGCTTTCTTACCATGGCGTTTGGTCAGCATCCTGCGAGTGACATGCGGGCTCAGAATGGAGGCAGTGGCGTTGTTTCCGCCGAACCCTTTGGCATTGATGAGAGCGGCATCCATGCTCTCGGGCGCCAGTTCGCGATGTTCGAGGAGGAAATCGAGATGCTCCGTCGCGACATCATCAGCGATCTGATCCACGCCAGCGATTTCAGGTAGGATGTTTTCAGACCATGCGCCAAGAGAGGCGATAATCTGATCTCCCGAAGCTGACGCAACTGAGTGTCCCAACTGGGACTTAATCGCAGCTACTGGCCACTTCTCGATGCCAAAGGTTGCCGCTAGCCTATCTAGAATCTCTGACTCAGATACCCGGTTTTGCGGTGTGCCAGTCCCGTGAGCCTGGACAAAGCTGTTGCGCTGAGTTCGTTGTTCGCCGATTACATTCCGAGTGGCAGCGAGCGCTTTTGCGACGGTCAGGTAGTTCCCCAGTCCTGGGCCGGTAATTGATTTTTTAAACCCGTCAGCATGAATAAAGATGTTGTTTACGGACCCGTAAACAGTGGCTCCTGTTTCCATCACCAATTCATCATCGAAGAGCACGACGAACTGAGCTGATTCTGCGAGGGTAAAGCCGGAATTCTCACAGAATGGCCGGCAGGCTCTGCGATAATCTGGCGCTACATCGGAATTCAAACCGTCCAGTTGTCTTAAGGAATTATCACTGGCGAGAGCACCCATGGTGATGAATGCTTCAAACACCTCGGGCACCATGCAGGACTCGCTCGTTCCGACGAGAGAAATCCGATGCGAGCCAGATTGAATGTCGCGCATACCTTGCCGCAGGTTGTAGAGAAAAGTGGCACAGGCACCATTGTTGTGTCCTGTGGTGCCGAGGCTTCCCAGCAGGTAGGCATTAATAAAATCCGCTGGCATTTCATTCAGCCCGAGAGGCAATTGCTTGGACGTGACTTTTTTACCCAGCAGGCGCGCTTTCAACATGCCTCCATTGCCGTTGTAGTCCAGTTGTCCCAGACAGCTCCCTGCGTACACACTAATTTGATCAGCAGGGACCCGTTTGCGTATGGCCTCCCAATCCAGGCCTAACGCGTTGACAGCATCTGAAGCGCCAAAGACAGTCATCTGCAATGCTCTGGGATGGTTGCGGGACGGGTAACTGCCGGCAGGATCAAATCCGTGCGGAAGTTGGGCGGCGGAGTGTACCTCCGAGGCCCGAAAACTTGGCAACATCACGGGTAGTCCGCTGTCGGCTCGTATGGTGAGCCGTTCAGGGTCGCTGCTTTCGGAGGTAATTTGCCAAGCTGATGGGACTGGATTTGGCAGGTCCTTGCGCTTCAGGCTGAACCACATTGGCTCGCTTCCTGCGCCTTCTAAATGGGCACGCTGATGTGTTGGTATGGCGTCTGGGTCGAACGCTCCGCCACTGAATTCTCTGATCAGGGTGCCATCCAGCAAGTCCTGTTCGTGCTTGGCAAGAAAGGCGTCAATATCGACGGTGCTGCCTTCAGCGTCGCGCCAGGTGCCGTCTGTACGTTTGATTTGTCCAGTCAGTGCCGCTAGTTGCTGGAGCGTGGCTTTCTGCGTTAGCGCATTCGTTTGATCAAAAACCAGCCGGCGAAACCCGTTATGGCCGGAGCTGCGGCCTGCCGCATTAATGCCGCCGAAACTGACGATCACCGGAAGCTTTGTCATGAAATGCCCTCTCTCGGATGTAACGGGAATGCCTATTACATCGGACAGACAGCCATTTATATAATGGCTAAATAGCCACTTTTTAGGTCGTTTTGGCCATAAACTTGCTCGCCTTGCAAATTGCCAGGTCCAGAAATAGCATGTTCGGATAATTACCGCAGCGCATCTGGCCTTTCGACAGCCCAACTTGTTACCACATTGCATATATCCCCGGACATTACTGAACACATCGCGCAACTGAACGCCGCACTCGGTGTTCCCTTAAATTATGCTACTTCTAGAGGGCTTGCGCCTTGCCTCGCTCCGGAGGAGCTAGTAGAAACTGAACCGGATTTTTATGGCAGGCCGCAGCGATTGACCGCACACGCGCTGCAAGCATGGTCTCGAATGAAGTCTTGTGCTGCTGAGTCAGAGATCACGCTCCACCTGATTTCAGCATTTCGCAGCCCGGACTATCAGTATGAAATACTGAAAAGGAAACTCGATGCAGGGCAGAGTATTGATCAGATACTCCAAGTCAATGCCGCGCCGGGCTACAGTGAGCACCACACAGGCAGGGCAATAGATATTGGAACCCTGGGCTGTGCTGCGCTTGTTGAAGAGTTTGAGCGGACTCCGGCCTTCGCTTGGCTGCGCGAGCATGCATGTAAATTTGGCTTCGCGCTCAGTTATCCAAGGGATAACCCGGCCGGAATGGCCTATGAACCGTGGCACTGGTGCTTCCAACAGCAGTCTTCCGGAGCGTTTGCAAAGAATTTAGACAAAACCGCGAGAAAGGAGTAGTCTGAAATCTCGAGGCTATGGGAGAACAAATGCCTACGATTATCGAATCGTCCTTTGATACTTTTAACTCTTCTACCCCTTCGGACTCCGGGCTCGTCCGCTATTGGTCCACATTTTCCGCGCATCGATCCTCACGACCAGACTTAATGTCGTCTCACTCTGTTTCTTGCTGCCTACGCCGGTCGCGAAATATCCTTTTTCATGATGGGGTGGATACACGTTTGCTCGTGCCCACCAATCCGCAGGGTATT
>PBTW01000099.1 GCA_002729315.1 Gammaproteobacteria bacterium | reverse complement strand
TCTTATCTCGTATGCGCGGCGCTGTTCCCGCAGCGTCTGCAAGCCGTCGCGCAGGTAGTAAGTGAACACCGCTCCATAGTCGGGATTCTCCGCGAAATAAAAATTGTCGCCGTTGTTGGCCTGTGGTTCACCCCCACCGCCCCAGAGATCGCCCTCTATATATAGCCAAGTATCCTTAACAGCAAATAGAGAGGCTTCACGACCAGAGAGATCCGTCGCTGGCGTCCGCAGCGGCGTGTAGTCGTCCAAAATGTAAACGCCCCGACCGAATGTTCCAACTATCAGATCATTTTCACGTCGTTGGATCTCTAGATCGCGCACAGCGATGGTCGGGAAATTGGACTTCAATGAGTGCCAGCTCGCGCCTCCATCCTGAGTAAAGAACAACCCAAATTCAGTGCCGGCAAACAAGAGGTTCGGATCAACATGATCTTCGGCAACGGTGTGCACAGACCCACGCATAGGCAGATTACCCGAAATGCTGCGCCAGCTCCTGCCACGGTCAGTCGTCTTATACAGGTAAGGCTTATAGTCGCCCTGCTTGTGGTTATCGAATACCGCATAGGCCACCTCAGCGTTGTGGACGGAGGCAATCAGGTCTTCCACTAAAGACATATCAGGCACACCACGGAAAGAGTCCAACGAACGCCAGCTCTCGCCACCATCTTCGGTCACGCTGATGACGCCATCATCGGTACCAGCGAAAATCAGCCCTGCCTTCAGTGGGCTTTCGCTCAAACCGACTACGCTGCCGTACATTGAAGTTGAGTCGTTCTTGGCTATCGCATCCACACTCCAGACGCGGTCCATCACTGCCAACTGGTTGCGATCTAGTTGACGCGACAAGTCAGGGCTTATGATGCGCCAGCTGTTGCCACGATCATCAGACTGAAACACTCTTTCCGCCGCATAGAAAATCCGCTCCCGATTGTGCGGGCTGATGAGCAGCGGTGCGTTCCAGTTCCACTTGTAGTCGCTTTCTCCACTCTGAGGCCTTGGTGTGATGTAAAGCCGCTCCTGGGTGCGGCGATCATAGCGAGCCAGACCACCATACTGGTATTGCGTATAGATTATGTTTGGGTCTTCTGGATCAATTTGCGGCTTATAGCCATCACCGCCCAAGATGATTTTCCAATCGGAGTTGGTGATGCCATGGATCACTGTAGTGCGTGATGGACCACAAAGGGAATTGTTGTCCTGGGTGCCGCCACATACATTGTAAAAGGGCTCATCGTTATCTGGTTGAATGCGGTAGAACTGCACGATGGGAAGATTGTCCACGTGAGCCCAAGTCTGGCCCTGGTCCCAGCTCTCGTAGATGCCGCCGTCTCCGCCAATCAGGAGATGATCGGTAAAGTCTGGGTCAATCCACAGTGCATGGTCATCGGAATGGCGATGATCAGCAGAGAGACGTTGAAATGAGCTACCGCCGTCTTCCGATACCCATGTGTAGGTGTCCAATGAATAGAGTCGCTCAGGGTTGTGCGGGTCGGCGACGATTTCATTGTAATATTGAGGGCTGGTGGTCATGTGGTCCGAACGCTTTTCCCAGTGCTGACCGAAGTCGGTGGATCGGTATACACCTTGCTCGCCTTCACTGGCTTCGATGATGCTATAAAGGGTATTGGGCGCCGCCGGCGACATGGCCAGGCCAATACGACCCATATGGTCTTTGGGCAAGCCAGCATTGATTTCCTTCCAATTTGCACCACCATCCAGGCTGCGATGAATGCCAGATCCCGGCCCGCCATTGATCAGAGTCCATACGTGACGCCGACGCTGATAGCTGGAAGCCACGATCAGGTCAGGATTATTCGGGTGTACCACGAATTCGTTGATTCCGGTGTGCTCGTCAATCGCAAGAATCTGGTCCCAAGTGGCCCCGCCATCCTTTGTGCGATAGAGCCCGCGATCGCCCCCTGAGCTCCAGAGCGGTCCTTGGGCCGCGACCAGCACGTGGTCTTCATTTTCTGGGTTAATCCAAAGCTGGCTAATATGACCTGAATCTGCCAGTCCCATGTTTTCCCAAGTTTTTCCACCATCAATGGACTTGTAGACACCGTCGCCGTACCCAACCGAACGCTGAGCGTTATTCTCGCCCGAACCAACCCAAATGATATCCTGATCAGTAGGTGCCACCTTCACCACACCCAACGCATAGGAGCTCTGACCGTCAAATAGCGGCGTCCAGGTAGTACCGCGATTGCGGGTTTCCCACAAACCACCCGAGCTGGTGGCCACTAGGTAGTGATTATCGCCTTCGCCGATAAAGGCGAAATCCGAGATGCGACCCGAAGGATAGGCGGGCCCGATATTGCGCAGCGCAAGGCTAGCAAGTGGATTCGGGGCACCTTCTTCGTCACCCTGCGCCCATCCTGCACTGTTGGATAACAGGGTAGTCATGATAAGGATAAGGCTGTTACGCAAGCGAATGGAACGCGATGCTCTTGGCATAGCGAGATTTTTGGTAAAACTCATGAAGAGACTCCGTTATTAGCCAGTGGCTAGACCTGATCACGGGGTCTAGCGTTACTAAAACCAGTGGAAAGCGAGCACTATGATACCGAATTGGGCACTGATATGGGTATTGAAGATCACAATGGTAAGCGCACCAACAACTACCACGCGGATGGCTGCAAACACCCTTTGATTCTTCTTCCGAATCGCTGAGAAACCCTCATATCAATTTGCCTGTTTTTTTAGCTTGTGTTGATCTAGTCAAACTCAATTATCATCATCCAACAATATCGCCGGTATAGCTTGCTCTCGTACGAGGTTATTGAATCGAGGCAATTCATCTTCAACAACTCGAGCCAGACTAGCTAACTCAGCGTCAATGTCGGAGATCAACTCATCTCTTACTGCGACAGACTGATCAGTCGGACGAAAGCTCCCTCTGTTTACCAATCGGTTTATACTGGCTAGCTTATTGTTGAGGCGAATGGGATAGTTGAGGGGATCTTGGTTGCTTTCATTTTGTGTCTGATAAAGGGCCTCTTCGATAGACTCAAGCTCAGCCTTGATAGAAGCCGCGCGATCTTTTAGTGACTCGTAGCCTGCTCGGTCTTGAAGCGGTCCGACCACCGTATCGATTTGATTTCGAATTTCTCGAAGACGCTTAATTGCTTTGTGTGTCTCAGTGAGTTTCTGATTGGCTACAAGTAAGAAGTCAAATTGTGCTTGCATGTCTTCCTGAGAGGCGCTTATCCGAGGGTCGGCTAAGATCTCAAAGGTTCGGGTCTCATTGTAGTTACCATGGCGCATCCTCAATTGGTAGGTGCCCGGAACGACTTTGGGCCCAGTCAGGTTGCCTGCCCACATGATAAGCCCATCAAAGCCTTCCGCGTCAGGATAGCGCATATCCCAAACAAACCGATTAAAGCCCGCTTTCGCGCCTGTTATTTTGTTGACGTCTTCTTCGGCGTCGCTGCTAAAGGTGCGAATGCTCTCACCGTCTGCTGTCAGGAATTCAAGGCTTAAGGTCGCTATCTGGCTGATTGCATCAACTGCATCTGTACCTAGGTTAGTTGAATTTTTTTCAGCTTCATTCATGCCTTCAGCCATGTAATATTGCACGATGACACCGTTAGGAAGGTTGTGGCCGGCGTTGACGGGATTCGACGTGGCCGATCCGTTCATTCGATAGGTGGGCCTTGGCGTAAAAACCTGAACAACATCCTCTTCCCAGCTTGGTTTGAGTTGATGCAAAGGAGTCAGGTCATCTAGGATCCAGAATGAACGACCCTGAGTAGCAACAATTAAATCATCATTCTTGATGGTTAAATCAGTTACTGGTGTTATGGGTAGATTGAGCTGGAATGATTCCCAATTTTTACCATCATTGAACGACACATACATACCCAGTTCGGTGCCCGCATACAAAATACCTTCGCGCCCCGGATCAGCTCGAATTACCCGGGTGAAGTGCTGCTCATTGATCCCATCAGTAATCAACTCCCAGCTATTGCCATAGTCATCAGTCTTATAAAGGTAGGGGCGGAAGTCATCTGACTTATAGCGTGTGCCTGCCACATAGGCGCCGCCGGGATTAAAAGGGCTGACTTCAATACTGTTAATCATCATCCATTCAGGCATGCCTCGCGGCGTCACATCCGTCCAGCTCTCACCATCATCTCGAGAGATGTGTATTAGACCATCATCACTTCCAGCCCAGATGACGCCTGCTTCATGCTGTGACTCGGCGATGGCGAAGATGGTGCCGTAGTATTCCACTGAGGTGTCATCCTTGGTGATAGGTCCTCCAGACTTGCCCATGGTGCTTGGCTCATTACGGGTCAAGTCGGGACTGATCTGTTGCCAGCTTTGGCCTTCATCGCTACTTCGAAACAGCATTTGCGCCGCCGCATAAATTTCATCGGGATCATGCGGTGAGATTAAGATAGGAAAATTCCATTGGAACCGATAGCGAATATCTATCGCACCGTAGCCCATAGGATTATCTGGCCATACGTCGACCATACGAGATTCATTGGTCCCATGATTTAGACGCTCAAGTAATCCGCCATAAGACCCGCCGTACACAATATCCGGATTGATAGGATGAGGCGCCAGGTGTCCGCTTTCTCCTCCGGCCGAAGGTTCCCAGTCTCGCTCACCGATACTGTTACCGTCAGAGCGATGCAGGATGCGTAAAGTCGAGTTGTCCTGCTGCGCGCCGTAAATGCGATAGGGAAAGTGATTATCAGTGGTTACGCGATAGAACTGCGCGGTGGGCTGGTTAAAGTAGGTGGACCAGGAATTACCGCGATCGAAGCTGATTTGACCGCCGCCATCGTCGGCTACAATCATACGAGCGGCGTCCTCCGGCGCAAGCCACAGATCATGATGATCGCCATGGGGCGGCTGGGTCGGCACACGTTCGAAGGTTGTCCCACCATCGGTTGAGGTGAAGAAGCCGACATTGAGCACATAGACGCGATTCACATCCTGGCTATCGGCATAGATTCGCGTGTAGTACCAAGCTCGTTGACGCAGGTTTCTGTCGTCATTGGTTTTTTCCCAGGTCGCGCCGCCGTCATCTGAACGAAACACACCACCGTTTTCATTTTCGATAATCGCCCACACCCGTTCGGAATCTGCCGGCGAAACGGTGACCCCTATGATGCCAAGGGTTCCGTCAGGCATGCCCTCTCTTTCAGAGAGATTTTCCCAAGTGTCGCCGCCATCTGTGCTCTTCCAAAGTGCCGACCCCTCACCGCCGCTCGAGAGTGTATAGGGCGTACGAAAAACTCGCCAGGAGCTGGCATATAGAATTCTTGGATTGTTTGGGTCCATGACCAGATCAACTGCGCCGACTTCATCATCGATGTAAAGTATTTTTTCCCAGGTCTCGCCTCCATCTTTGGTGCGGAATACACCGCGCTGTTCATTTGGGCCGTGGAGGTGACCCATGACTGCAGCATAGACGAGGTCTGGGTTGCGCGGGTGGATTCGTACTCGAGGAATATGGTGACTATCAGTAAGGCCAATGGATTTCCAGGACTTGCCGGCGTCGGTAGACTTCCACATACCGCTGCCATGGGAGACATTGCCACGCACAGTTACTTCGCCACCGCCCACATAGATGACATTAGGATCCCATTCGCTGACAGCGACAGCGCCAATGGACCCACCAAAATAGCCATCGGAAATGTTCTTCCAGTTGGCGCCACCATCACGAGTTTCCCAGACTCCACCGCCAGTAGACCCCATGTAGTAGAGGTTGTTCTCGCCAGGCACGCCAGTAACTGCGGCAGAGCGGCCGCCACGGAATGGCCCGATAGAGCGGTACTCCAGACCGTCGAATCGACTCTCTTGTGCGAGCAAAGAGTTTGAAAATGGCAGTAACAAGGCGATGCCAGCTGATAGCGCCAAGGCTGAACTCAAGTACCGTTGTGCTTGGCAGGTAAGCCATGGTTTGAGATTCATGAAGTCTCCCGATTGACCCAATATTATGGACTTAATCATTTTGCGCTAAGGTTGCTTAGGTTGCAATCTGATAGCATGGCTTTCGTTGGACCTTGGAAAATATCGTGTTGCCCTACTCTCAATATTTCACACGCTCAATTCTTATTGTCTTATTTTTGTCTACGCCTGGGCTTGCTCAGGCGGATTCGGCTAGTGGGGATAATGCGGCTGGGGAGGAAGATGTCGCTGCTGGCAATCCTATCTACTCGATCGAATCGATCAGTGTGGCCACCACACGACATCGTCAGGGAGAGGCCCTGATTAGCCAAAACGTTCGGATCGATGAATTATCTACCGCTACCGGCTCTCTCTCTGAGGCCCTGGCACTGCAGCCTAGTGTTTCCCTAAACGGCCAGCCTGGTCTATTTCAAACACTCAATATTCGTGGTCTGGCGCGGCAGCGGGTTCAGAGTTTACTTAACGGGATGCGTTTAACTTCGGAAAGACGCGCGGGGGTATCGGCTTCATTTATCGACCCTCTGCTTTTAGGCGGTGTTGAGATCATTCAGGGGCCAGCAAGCACCTATTACGGAAGCGGAGCTCTTTCCGGCGCCTTGCAGCTACTGCTTCGAAGGGATGCTTCGCCTTGGTTAAGTGCAGGTTTTGCGAGCGATGGTGCCGAGCGGAATCTTGCAGCAGGCGCGGGTAAAGCAAATTATTCGGCCGGCATCGCACTGCGTAAGCGAGAAGATGGGAAAACCGTGAAGGGAGACACCAAGTTTGACCGCTTTGACCAGCTGTCGGCCTACTACCAACGTCTGTTTAGTCCGGGTAACTTTAGTGTCGACTGGCAGCTGATTGGCAGTAAAGCTGAAGACATCGGCAAAGACAACTCACAGTTTCCGTTGGTTCGCCGTATCTTATATCCAAAAGAAAATCATCTGCTCAGTCAGGTAGAGTTGAGCGGTTCTGGTACCTGGACAGCGCGCTTCTCGCTGCACTACCAGGATCTGCTGACGCGGAAGAATCATGAGTTCGGCTCTGCAAGAAAGGGGCTCGAACCCCAGGTCAAAGAGGTTGCAAATCGCTCTCTAGATATAGGCTTCGCCCTAGAGGACAGATGGCAGGCTGGCCAGCTGAGTGGGCAATATGGATTCGACTATTTTGGTCGCAGGGGTGTCAACGCGCGACAGCATGAGTTTATGCTCTCACGGCTGCGCAGGGCCACTCAGTCGCTTCATGATGGCAAAGAAAACGAATCTGCGATCTTCGCTACGGCGAATCGCGACTTTGACTTCCTCTCCGTGCATCTAGGGGGTAGGTGGACCGTCTTTACGCAAACTGATTCGAGATCAGAAAAAATCTCCCGAGACAGAGGGTCTTACTTCCTGACGGTACGGAAGCCTCTAGGTAATTTGGATTTGAGCCTGAGCTATGGAACCGCTGTAAGGTTTGCCAGCCTATCAGAAAGGCTTTTCATTGGCACTACAGGGCGTGGGGAGGTTATCGGGAATTCAAGGCTACTTCCCGAAGATACATCGGAGTTGGATATCGGCATCGAGCACCGGGGTGAACGCCTAGCTTTTGAACTGCACAGCTTTGCAATGGATATTGATAAATTTATCGAGCGGACAATACTTGATAATAACACTCTGAGCTATCGTAATCTGTTGAGCGGAGATATCAGGGGCTGGCAATACCGCTTAGCGCTGTTTCCATCAAACGCTTGGCAGCTAGCGTTTTCCGGACAGTCAGTTACTGGCATTAGTGACAAAAAATATACGCTAATCGATATTCCTGCCGGTAGGCATCAAATTGATTTCTCCTATTCAACGCCGAGCTGGTCATTGAATGTGAGCCTGCGCAGACGATTAGATAAGCAGGATTTCGGCGCGACAGAACGGGCTTTGCAGGCTGCCAACATCGGCGCGCTAAGTCTCAGGGTTGATCTCAGTGAGCGCTGGCAGATGCAGGCCGGTATCGAGAATCTGTTTAATGAAACCTACTTCACCTCCTCCGATGCATTCAGTACCCTGGCGATTGGTAGAGAGTTTAGCCTGGCGTTTCACTTCCGTTAGTCAATTCTAATCAGCAAAAACAGCGCGCAGGCCCCTGCGTAATTACCACCCTCCATGCGGGTCTTTGTTTGCGCTAACCGGCCAGCATACGAATTACTCATTGATTAAAAGCGATGCCTGTTTTAATTCGTTTAGTCATCTACTTCTGCAACCTTCGCAGACAATGCTGAGAATTGCTGCCTCAACTCGGCGAAACGTGACTCTGCTTCCTGCCCTGGCGCCTGATCGGCGGCGTTGATCATGTTGAAGAGATAGCTGATCTGCGCTGTAAGCATGGGTTCCATGTAGATGCCTTCCGCCGTCCGCAAAGCGGAAAGCACAGAATAGACGCGTTCCATTCGCTTCTGCTGTTGGGCGCTCAGTCCTGTTTCGGTTTCAAGCTCTTCAAGCTCATCTTGTTCGGTGCCCAACGCATCCTCAAGGCGGCGGGCGCTGGACAGCAGTTCTGTTATCTCAAGCTGCAGATCAACCTGAGCTGAAATATCCGCCAGTGTGGTTCCACCAGCAAGCACTCTAGGGTCAACCTGAAGCGCAAACTGATGCGTCATTGTGCGGTCCCCCGCAGTAAGTCGCACGGTATAAGTCCCTGGTTTAACCATAGGGCCGTTTTGGTAGCGGCGGCCCTCGCTGGTATGCCAGGCGCCGAAGTGACGCATTGTCCAGCGAAAGCGATTTAAACCTGCGTTCGTCGAAAGTGAATTGTCCACCAAGTAGATAGTCTGATTGGTGCTCATGTCAGTCAGCGCCTGTTCGCTTAGGCCATCATCCGTGTTGGTAAATCGATTAACAACGTTACCAGCATCATCCAGTATCTCCATCAGCAAGCTTCCAGAGAAGCCCTCCGGCAGGTAATAGTCAATAACCACGGCAGGTTGTGGATAATTTGGTATTTCGGTATTCGGCATGCCGCGGGGCCGGCGATAACGAATAGTGTTCTTGGGCTTAAACAGCGCTGGCTCGTCATCCAAACTGTAGATTATATTCTGTTGTAAAGTTGTGATGTTATCCAGCACCCAGAAGGAGCGCCCCATGGTGCTGATTGCTAGATCTCCACGCACAACTTTGATGTCAGTGACCGGTGTGACCGGCAGGTTCTGCTGAAAGTCATGCCAGGTGTCCCCGTCATCTAGCGAGATGAAAATACCGTATTCCGTGCCAGCATAAAGCAGGCCCGCTTTGTCTGGATCTTCTCTGATTACTCGGGTTGGGAAATCTTTCGGAATCCCATTTGCCTCTGTCAACAGCGACCATGTCCTGCCAAAGTTGTTGGTTCGGTAGATATAAGGTTTCCAGTCCCCCAACTGATAGCGCAACACCGCAATATAAGCCTTTGCCGGATCGTGGGGAGACGGCTCGACCGCATCCACGCGGCCACCCGGAGGCAATTGTCGCGGCGTGACATCTTCCCAAGTTTTGCCATTATCACGGGTCACATGAACCGGTCCGTCGTTTGCCCCAACCCATATTAAGCCTTGTTGCAATGGTGATTCTCGGATTGAGTAAATAGTGCTGTAAAACTCTTCGCCAGTAATGTCACGAGTAATTGGCGCGCCAGAAAGTACCTGATGCTCCGGCTTAAATGCGGTAAGGTCAGGTGAAATTATTTGCCAGGTTTTGCCCTCATCATTGGTGCGGTGCACGTATTGTGACGTGTGATAGATCACATCAGGGTCATGGGGAGAGACATGGATAGGCGAAACGCGTTGAAATCGATAACGTAAATCTTTCGGGTTTTGGCCATACATATTGGCGGCGCCCACATAGTAACCTTTCTCCGTGCCAAGGCGTTTATCGAACACACCAAAGCGCCCTTTGCAGTCTGCATAAACGATGTTGTGGTCCCCGGGCTTGGGCACAGCAGGCCCGGTCTCGCAGCCACCGGTGTCCACGATCCACCGGTTGGAATGCTGCACACCAAAAGGCGCAATACTCGGCACGGAGATGGTAGTACCGTTATCTTGCATGCCCGCATACAGCCAATAGGGATATTGATCGTCAACTTCTACTTGATACAGCTCGGCAGTTGGCTGATTGAATTGGGTGGACCAGGTCTTTCCGCCATTGTGTGTTACGTTTGCCCCGCCATCGTTGGCCTGAATATATAGATCGGGGTTATCAGGATTAATCCACATGTCATGATTATCACCATGGGGTGTTGCTAAGCGTTCCCAGTTTTCACCCCCGTCCCTAGAAATAAAGTTCCCTGTGGACATCGCATAAACAACTTCGGGGTTCTTTGGATCAACATCAATGTTGGTGTAGTAAAACGGTCGTGTGATGATGCCATCGTGGCTGGACACCTGTTTAAAGGATCGACCCTGATCAGTTGACTTGTACAAGCCTCCTTCGTCATCGGGAGCCTCGACTAACAAGTAAATGATACTAGAGTTCGATGGTGAGATTGCTAGATCCATTTTGCCAATTAAGCCTTTGGGCAGGCCTTCGGTAATCTTCTCCCAGTTGCTGCCACCGTCCACGGACTTGAATAAGCCGCCCTCATTGTCTTGCCCCCCACTTATAATTGTCCAGGGCTTGCGTTCTGCTTTCCACGCCGTGGCAAAAAGTATTTCAGGATTGCCC
>PBTW01000098.1 GCA_002729315.1 Gammaproteobacteria bacterium | reverse complement strand
TCAACGGTGCATATTCTTCCGTTCTTCCCGTTTAGCTCGGACGATGGCTTTTCAGTGATCGATTATCTGGAGGTCAATCCGGCCATCGGGGGATGGCAGGAAATCGAGGATATTGCCGGTGATTTCAAGCTGATGTCAGATCTGGTCATCAATCACGTTTCGCGCCAAAGTCGCTGGTTCGAAAACTTCAGAAACGACGAAAAACCGGGCAAGGGATATTTCGTCGAGGCAGACCCAGATGAAGACTACAGTGCGGTGGTCAGGCCGCGAAACTCGGCCTTGTTCTCCTCCGTGGAAACAGTGAACGGAGAACGTCACGTCTGGTGCACATTCAGCAGTGACCAGATAGACCTGAATTTCCGCAATCCGGACGTGCTGAGGGAATTCGTCCAGATAGTCCGCAGATATCTTGACCATGGCGTGAGCATCTTCAGGATGGATGCCGTACCTTTCCTCTGGAAAGAGCCAGGCACATCCTGCGTCCACCTTCAGCAAACTCATGAAATCATCAAACTCTTTCGTACACTCATTGAACATCATTCCCCCGAAGCGCTGATTATTTGTGAAAGCAATGTGCCCAACCGCGAAAACCTAACTTATTTCGGCAATGCAAATGAAGCGCACATCATCTACAACTTCTCCTTGCCGCCCTTGCTCGCATATACCCTGCTGGCTGGCGACTGTCGCCATCTAAAAACATGGATGATGAGCATGCCTCCGGCGCAGTTAGGCACCGCTTACTTGAACTTTATTGCGTCACACGATGGTATCGGGCTTCGACCGCTGGATGGCTTACTCAGTAATGAAGAGCGGGACAAACTCGTTCGCCGTGCACAAAACGCCGGGGGAAGGGTCACTTACCGCCGCGCCAGGGAAGGCTATGACAAACCGTATGAACTGAACATAGCACTGTACGACCTGTTGCAGGGCACGTTCAACGGTCCGGAAAACCGCCTGGGGTTCGAGCGCTACATCTGTGCTCACGCGATCATGCTTGCTCTGGAAGGCATCCCGGCAATTTACATTCAGAGCTTTCTCGGCACTCGGAACGATCTGGCCCGGGTTGAGCATACGGGCCGCAACCGATCTATCAATCGTCAGACCTGGCTGGAGGAAGAACTGGAAAGCGAACTGGGCGACCCAGCATCTGTGCATGCCCGCGTTTTCCGCGAACTGAAACGACTTCTGACAATCCGCAAGAAACAGCATGCCTTTCATCCCAACGCCACCCAATACACGCTACACCTGGGTCACGAAATCTTTGCGTTCTGGCGCCAGAGTATTAATCGGGACCAGAGTATATTCTGTATAAGCAACGTCACCGATAAGGAAAAATCAATCTGTCTGGCAGATATCAATTTGATCAGCATTGATCTATGGCAGGATCTGATAAGCGGCGAACATTATCAGGATATCGGGGAGTACCTTAAGCTGCGTCCCTATCAAACAGTGTGGGTCAGCAATAAGAGTGCCAATGAATCTTCTGAGTCTTAAGCACAGGGCCCATCAATCGGTCTAATTGTCGGCGGCTTCTTGTTCCGCGCGCAGGTTGCAGGCCGTGACCTCCGGCATAAAGGCCACATATTTGAGCATCATGGCCCCCTTGATGTCCTGCTTTTCCAGAAAAGTCGTGGAATCGTCCACATAAAAGACTCGGTTAGTGGTCGCTACCACTTCCTCATCCATTGGCATGGCACACCGATGCAGTCCAAGATCGCTCGGAAAGTTGCCCTCGGACTCAGGGTGGTACATGAAGACCTCTCTGGTATCGGTGAAGTAAACTACCTCCACAACTCCGTCACGGTTAGTGTCGCGGGCACACATGTCGTAAATCAGAAAATTGTCGCAGTACTCGGCATTAAGCGGCCTCAGGCCGCCCACCAAAGACCCGCAAGCCGCCAGCAAGCCAACAGAGGCAGTAAAAACAAGTCTGAATCCGATACTGCTGATAAAACTCATGAAATACTGGTCACATGCACTGTGACAACAGGCCGGTAATTGGTCGATACTACACGAAATATATTACCAGAGGTTGACGGAGGAAAATCATAGCGCGGCCAGCTGACCGCGGCCTTGTTTGTCGCGTGGGTTCGAGTACGCCGAGGCGGCAAAGTGCGATTAAAGCTGCGTCGTAAAGGCGACTCCCGGGTAGATTTCGCCGGCTAATCAACCACTAGGGAAGGCATAGCGGGCTTTATCTGTGGCGCTGCTGGCCGACCAGCGTTGGGTCATCGTCTTGCGGCGGGTATAAAACCTAACAGCATCCGGGCCATACACATACAAATCACCAAACAGTGATCGCTTCCAGCCCCCAAAACTCTGACTGGCAATGGGCACAGGCAAAGCAACATTTACACCGACCATACCTACCTGAATATTGTCGGTGAAGTAACGAGCTGCCTCTCCATCTCGGGTGAACAGGCAGGTACCATTCCCGAATTCGTGCTCATCTATTAGCTTTATAGCCGCTCCCAGTGAATCTACTCGCAGCACGCACAACAACGGCCCAAAAATCTCATCCCGATAAATTGACATGTCGGGATGCACTTTATCAAACAGCGTGGCACCGATGAAAAAGCCGGACTCATGGCCGGCCAGCGAAAAGCCTCTGCCGTCCGCCAGCAGTTCAGCGCCTTCTGCTACCCCCTTGTCAATGTACTGCGTCACCCGCTGAAGCGCCTCTTGGCTGATCAGGGGGCCCATGTCGTTGGACGCATCAACACCAGGTCCGATTTTCAGGTTAGAGATTTTGTTCTGCAGCAGAGCCACTGTTTTATCTGCAGTCTCATCACCAATACAAACCACTACTGAGATCGCCATGCACCGCTCTCCACAGGAGCCAAAAGCGGCTCCCATGAGCGCATTCACGGCATTCTCAAGATCGGCGTCAGGCAAAATTACCGCGTGATTCTTGGCCCCTCCAAGCGCCTGAACACGCTTGCCCTTGGCAGAGCAACGCGTAAAGATTGATTCTGCAATGGGCGTAGAGCCTACAAAACTCAGCGCCTCGACACGAGCATCTTCAATTAGATGCTGAACCGTGTCGCTGTCGCCGTTGATGACGTTGAACACACCGTCAGGCAAACCGGCATCAGTAAGCAATTTCCCCAATAACAGGGCAGGGCTGGGGTCACGCTCGGAAGGCTTGAGAATAAACGTATTACCGCAAGCAATAGCCATAGGGAACATCCACATGGGAACCATTGCCGGGAAATTAAAAGGCGTGACGCCCGCTACCACGCCAAGCGGTTGAAATTCAGACCAGCTGTCAATCTCAGGCCCGGCATTTTTGGAATATTCTCCTTTCAGCAGTTCACTGATACCGCAGGCATAGTCAACCACTTCAATGCCGCGACCGAGTTCACCGTGCGCGTCGTCGATCAACTTACCATGTTCAGCGGTAATCAACTGGCAGATTTTTTCCGCGTTATCCTGAAGCAGCTGTTTGTAACGGAAAAGAATCTGCGCACGTTTATGCGGCGGTGTCTGTCGCCAGGCTGGGAAGGCAGCGGCTGCAGCGGTCACCGCGTCCGAAACTGTGGACTGGCTCGCCAGACCTACCTTCAGCCTTACTTCACCCACAGCTGGATTGAAAACGTCTCCAGTCCGGCTACGGTCCAGAACCTCCTCGCCATTGATGAAGTGTCCGAGATAAGCAGGTGCTGCGTCGACTAGAGCGTTAGGGAAACTCATGTAGGGCTTCACCAACCGCATTGATCAGGCTGTCGATCTCTTCCTCAGTCACTATAAATGCCGGCGCTAGCTGCACCGTATCTCCACCCCAGCGCACATAGAAACCCTTTTCAAAACACTTCAGACCCAGCTCAAATGGCCGGCGCAACGGCTCCCCGGGATAGTGTTGCAGACTTATACCCGCTGCAAATCCGTAGTTCCGAATGTCTTCGACATAAGGCGCCCCCTTCAGCTGATGTACGGCCTGTTCAAAGTAGCCCGACATGGCTTTCACTCGCTGGGGCAGCTGTTCGCGCTCAAGCACCTCAAGTGCGGCAAGCCCCGCAGCACAGGCAACCGGATGGGCAGAATACGTGTAACCGTGCGGAAACTCGACCATGTAATCAGGTCCGCCCTGATTCATGTAGGTGTCGTAGATTTCCTGCTTGCTCACAACGGCGCCTAACGGCTGGACGCCGTTCGTAATCTGCTTGGCGAGCGTTAGGATGTCCGGAGTGACACCAAACTCTTCAGCACCAGTATAGGCGCCCATTCTCCCGAGTCCGGTAATCACCTCATCAAAAATCAGCAACAGATTGTGGGCATCACAAACTTCCCGCAGCCGTTTGAGGTAACCCTTGGGCGGAGGGAGCACGCCGGCAGTACCCGACATGGGCTCCACCACTACTGCGGCAATATTAGATGCATCATGCAGCAGGACCAGTTCTTCAAGCTCATCTGCCAAGTGTGCGCCAGCATCAGGCAGCCCTTTGCTGAAGGCGTTCTCGGGCAAGACGGTATGCGGAATGTGATCTGCATCAACGGCCTGGCCGAAAAGCTTGCGGTTGAAACCGATGCCCCCGACGCCGATGCCGCCATAGTTGACCCCGTGATAACCTTTGATCCGCCCGATGAACTTGGTCTTGCCCGGCAAACCCTTGTTGCGCCAGTAACCGCGCGCCATCTTCAGAGCCGTATCAATGGTCTCTGACCCGGAATCAGTGAAGAACACCTGATCAAGACCATCAGGGGTGAGTTCCACCACCTTATGCGCCAGTTTGAAGCTGAGTGGGTGGCCGTACTGGAATCCAGGAGAGTAATCCAGCGAAGCAACCTGCTTGCTTACCGCTTCAGAAATTTCCTTGCGACAGTGCCCCAACCCGCATGTCCACAGACCCGACAGACCGTCAAATACTTTTCGACCGTCAACAGTGGTGTAGTAAACGCCCTCAGCGCTGCTGAAAAGTCTAGGCTGGCGCTTAAATTGACGGTTGCTGGTAAATGGCATCCAGTGAGCGCGCAACTCCGCTTCGCTGAGCATCTGCGAGGTGCTGGTGTCGGGATATTCTTCAAGATTGTCAGGCATAGGAGAAACATACCTGAGAAGGCGGTGATAAGGGAACCCTTTTCGAGCTGGATTCCATCCATTTATAGCCATCTGGGTTCGCTTTGAGTCACTTGCAGCTGCGAAGCGCAGAGCGTTATAGTGGGTCTCGGACAAGCATGCAGCAGCGGCCTATTTCGCAGGCGGCACACCTATGACAGAGTCGCCCTTACAGGAGGCAACGTTGACTAACAACAATCCGATCTTCTGACGATGTGACTGACATGGCAGAAAAAAATCGCTATCACCCCCCACAGAAATGGGTCTGGGACAAAGATTCGGGTGGCACATTCGCAAAACTCAACCGCCCTGTGGCAGGCTCAACGCATGTAAAAGCACTGCCGCGCGGGCGGCATCCTTTACAGCTCTACTCGCTTGGCACCCCGAACGGCCAGAAAGTCACAATTCTGCTGGAAGAACTTCTGAGTCTTGGCCTTGGAGGGGCAGAGTATGATGCGCATCTGGTCAACATCCGGGACGGAGATCAGTTTGGCTCGGAGTTTGTCAGCATAAACCCGAACTCGAAAATTCCGGCGCTGGTTGATCACAGCGGCGAAAAGCCTATCCGCATTTTTGAATCAGGGGCCATCATGCTCCATCTAGCCGATAAATTTTCAGCACTGATTCCCACCGAGCCCGCCAGTCGGACTGAATGCCTGAACTGGTTGTTCTGGCAAATGGGATCTGCGCCCTATCTAGGGGGCGGTTTTGGCCATTTCTATGTCTATGCGCCAGAAAAAATCGAGTACGCCATCAATCGCTACAGCATGGAAGTCAAACGCCAGTTGGACGTACTGGACCGACATCTGGCCAATAATGCTTACCTCTGCGGTAATGAATACAGCATCGCTGACATTGCCATCTGGCCCTGGTATGGCGCCGTCTACACCGGGGCTGTTTATGACGCAGCAGAATTCCTCGACACCTCCTCCTATGTCCATGTCGGACGGTGGGCTAAGGCCCTGGCACAGAGACCAGCAGTCAAACGGGGGAGAATCGTGAATCGTACCTGGGGGCCACTGGCAAATCAGCTTCACGAGCGTCACGATGCGTCTGACTTTACCCTGCGAACGCAGGACAAGATGGTCGCCTCGGAATCCAAAAATCCGCTTACTTTCTCCGAGCAAGTCAAGCTGAAAAACTAATCCGGGCAGGCAAGACCGCCTCCGGGCCGGTTCACATACTGCACAGATACGCTCACTTGTCTTGAGGCGTTAGCTTTCGCTGCCGTCGACAGCGCTCGGAGCAGTACAACACCTGATCCCAGTCTCGCTCCCACTTTTTACGCCAGCTGAATGCGCGCTCGCATACCGGGCAGATTTTTTGGGGTAGAAATGGTTTATGGTGGGACATGGTCTGAGTAATCGCCCCTAGTCCAGCCAGCGCGACCGGTAGCGGCCGTCTGCATCATAAATTTCTGTCTGCTTCGCCAGGTTGAAGTGACGCCCTCCCCGAGGGTCAGCCCCGACGCCGGCCAGATATTGCCAGTTTCCCCAGTTAGCGGCCACATCATAATCAATAAGTTGGCTTTCAAACCACGCAGCGCCGTAACGCCAGTCCCCTTCAAGCTCATTGATCAGGCAACTTGCAGCAATCTGTCTGCCTCGATTGGAGAGGTAGCCAGTGGCACTCAGTTGTTTCATGCAGGCGTTAACCAGCGGGTATTCAGTCTCTCCGCGACACCATGCCGAAAACGCGCCCGCATCAAAGCGGCCAGAAATCTGAAACGCAGCATTGCCGTTCTTTAAAAAGAGCTTCTTGCCGATTTTGAGCGCTAACCATTGAAAGTATTCGCGCCACAACAGCTCAATGTAGAGCCAGTAAGTGGATTCATTGCGCTCGCAGCGCAGCTCAAACTCGTTGAGCAGATCAACTAAGCGTCGCACAGAAAAACAGCCCGAGTTAAGCCAGGCAGAAAATTTTGAGGAATTATCCCAACCGTCCAGCTCGTTCCTTACCAGCTTGTAGGTAAGAGGCAGTTCACCTGAAAAATAGGACTCTGCGTGCGCTCTGGCAGCGGCCTCGCCACCGATGAGCCTCTGAGATGGGTCTGAGTCAGCATCCACAGCCCCAAGTCCCAAACACGCTGTATTAAACTCAAT
>PBTW01000097.1 GCA_002729315.1 Gammaproteobacteria bacterium | reverse complement strand
CGTTAAGAGTGGACGAAATCATCGTCAATACAGCGCACATTACGAGATTTCCTGTTAAGGTATTCCTCATACTTTCTCTCCATAATTGGAAGACTTCCTTTAAAACTAAAATATAACAGGAAAAATAATGGATCGAACCAATACGAGAAGACTCACAGTATTAGCCACACTAATAATAACCGTATCTTTTTGTTATAACGTATTTTCTCAAGATTATCGGATTCTTGTTACCAATGATGACGGAATAGAGTCGCCTCTGCTTCATAATCTTGTCGCAAACTTGGCATCGTTAAGCAGAGTCGAGATAGTAGTAGCAGCACCAGATCAGAATCAATCAGGCAGCAGCCAATCAAGTGTAGGCGGTCCACTGATCGTAGAGAAAGTCAGAATAGAGGGCGCGACCGAAGCTTATTCAATATCTGGAAGGCCGGCAGACGCAGTGCGCTTCGCTGTAGTCCAGCTCCAAACCCCAAATAAATTCGATCTGGTGATATCGGGAGTTAATCGCGGTGCAAACGTTGGCAACGTTTCCCACTTATCTGGAACCGTTGGCGCTGCAATGGAAGGCGTGTATCACGGTTTACCCGCAATCGCTGTTTCACAGGAGGTGACAGGCGTTGATACAGATACATCCGCAAGATTTATTTTGCAGTTAGTGGAGCGGTACAGATCTATTGGCGCTCCTCAGGGAGTTGTGATGGCCGTCAATATACCTCGAGGAGAGCTTAAGGGAGTCGCAGTTAGATCGATGGGCGATTCTTTTTTGAAGACGGAGTCCTACAGCCTCAAGGGTGACTCGGAAGGTGGATCTTATTTTGAGCCGGAGCGAACGATAGTCCAAAGCACAAATAATTCGACAGACACCTACGCGTATCAGAATGGTTTTATTACCGTAACGCCACTAGATTTTGACTGGACTGCTTATTCAATGATTGAGGACATAGAAACTTGGAATCTTGCGCTGCCATAAGGAAGTGTAGACAGCTAACGTCTGAAAAGTTTGCTCATCATTGGTAAAGCGAGTTCTTCTTCTCTCATTGATCATCTTGTATCAGAAGGCGGAGAATTTCAATTTGATACCGATGTAGGCCGCGAGACCTGCTGTGTTGTAGTCTAAAATTTCTCTATATTCCTCATCCAGCGTATTCTCGATCCGACCATACACCCGCAGCATTTCCGTTATCTGAAACGACGCGGTGAGATCCAGGACACCGAAATCCTCAAGTGCAATCTGACCAATATCAATTGCCTCAGCCTGCGAACGATAAAAAGCATTCACAGTCATCCTGTCGTTAAAACCCGCGAAACGTAGACCAAAATTAAAGAGATGATTCGGCCTCCTGAACCTTTGACTACCATCGGGACGGTCCGCCTCATTGTAGGTATAGTTCGCACTTGCCCTCAGAGCTTCAGTTATGCGGAAATCAGCAATTAACTCGATACCTGAAGAGACTCCGCGGCCTAAATCCTGCAGGTAGCCACTGTAACCTACGAGATCGAAGACTATGGCGTTACTCACACTTTGGTCGAATATGATGGCTTCAAGATGGTATTTCTCTGCGTCTAATTGTGCACCCACTTCCCAGCCACGGCTCTCCTCTTGAACAAGCGGACTGCTAGTCGCCGGAGGAAACGCATAAGGGCCTCGATTGTATTGAATTTCAAATGGGCTAGGTGCCCTGAACCCGCTCCCCAGCGCAGCCTTGAACTTCAGGGTGCCAGCCCTTGTCTCTAACAAAAAAGCTGTACTGAGGCGGAAGCTGGTGTTCGCACCGAAGTCCTCATTGTCATCATATCTCAGGCCCGCGGTGAGAAAGAAAGCTTGCGAGAAGTCACTGAGAAGCTCGACGAAGGCTCCTTGATTTTTCCTTCCCATGCTGTTGGCTACATCTTTTTGATAATCAAACCCCCAAATCAGATCGACACCATCCAGTGTTGTCGCTGAACCGATGTATTCGCCACGGACTTGCTCACCCTGGCTGCCAAAAGTCGGCACAGAAGCGGTAAAATCTTGTCTTTCAGTTCTTGTACGTGTGTAGGATAGCTCATGGCTGAAGCCCTCACTGAGAAATTCTAGACCGAGGCGACTGGCCTGCATTCCGTAATCACTGCTGCAATCCCCTGACGGCCCCAATGATCCGAAACAGCCATCATAATCATTACTACCGTCTACTTCTCGATGCACTAAGTCGAGCCGCCATCTCTCACTCAATGCATAACCCAGTCGCCCGTGAAGCGTCTGATTTTCGTACCCATCTTCATCGGCAATTAAATCTGATGGACGGTTGTTGAATCCGTCTGTATTGAAATCAGCCACAGACAGGAAATAATCCAGCGATTCAGCATGACCTATCAGGTTGCCGCTCGTCTGGCGCGTACCAAATTCGCCAGCCTGCGCCTCAAGGTTCAGTTCAAATGGTTCAGAAGCGGACCGCGTGTTCAAATTGATTACACCACCGGCATCAGCCCCGTACGCCAGTCCCTGAGGGCCCCTCAGTATTTCTACGCGGCCAATTCCGCTGCTCACTAGGTTAGAGAAGTCAGTGGCAACTTGAGGAGCACTCGGGTCTTGTAGGCGCATGCCGTCGAGATAGGTCAAAGTGCGAAACCCTTCTTCACCTCGGATGCGCAGAGTAGTGGCATTACCTAAACCACCATTGCTGCTGGCCGCAACTGCCGGCATTTGCCGGATCACATCAGCGAGTGCGAGCGTACCGCGAGAGTCAATTCCTTCGAAATCCAGTACAGAAACAGAAGTTCCTAGCTGGCGCGCCGGGATGGGTATTCGATTAGAAGTTACAATGATTTCATCGATTGCCACTTGCGCCTGAAGCTCAGCAGGTTGAGTCAAAAGCAGCGCGACAAGAATTATTACTGAAAAGCTGTGCTTAATGTACACTGGCAAAACTATTCCCCATACAGATTTTGTGACGCTGACTCGTATCAAAGCGCCAAACAAGAACTGATGAGGGAGAGACAAACGTGGACGCGGAGCCAAACGCTCCGAGTAGCCACCGACGCGCCCTCCGCTACATCGTGGAATGCGCTCACGGCCGAGCTATCGGATAACTGCCGGGCGCAATTGTGATCTGGCTGGTATCGGACTCGTTCCGAAGCTCTGGGCTAAGGACTTACCGTTGCGGGGGCAGCGTCGGATTCGCACCGACTTCCCAATTAAGTGACGCCGCGCTCAACATCGCGTCAGCAGCACACCGGATACACGCGGAGCGGAGTATGACCGGCTACCTCCGGCTTGTAAAGCAACAAGCCGCAATCGGTGAGGTGTTCAGACCGTATTATCTGCAAAGGTCATGCCCTTGACGTCACGCCACCTCTCTATGCGTACGGCCTGCTTGAGCCCCCGACACTCGTGACGAATGCCCCGCTGCCGATCACTGTATCAGCACAGCTGTCCATCGACTGACTTTCGTAAATTACTCGCAGTTCCCTTGAAGCCATCTCGCCAGTTCTGAATACAGTATTTTCACGGTTTCCGCCGGCAGATGGTTGTGCTCCTCGAAAGTTCTGTCTCAGTCTGTAAAAATACCGGTCAGACGAGGGGAATTACGTTAGTGAGGAATTGACTGTGAGTGCGAGACTGGTGATTCTGAGCGGCTTGGTAATAGCTGCTCTCGCGGCCTGTGGAACGCCTGAGGAAGCCACACCGGATCTGACTGAGAGGGCGGAGATTACCGAGTTGCAAAGAGAAAGCACCGCAACGGGGATTGAAGATCAATACCTCTGGCTGGAAGAAGTCAGCGGCACCGAAGCCGTTGCCTGGGCAGCTGAGCAAAACGCGCTCTCGGTTCCGCGGCTGCAGGGTGATACCAGATTCGAATCAGTGCGTGACGAGATACGAAGTCTGCTTACATCAGGCGATCGTATCCCCACACCTGATCTTATTGACGGTCAGGTCTACAATTTTTGGCAGGACGACAGCCATATCCGCGGCCTGCTGCGACGCACCAGTCTCGCAAGCTATGTCAGCGACGATCCTCAGTGGGAAACCGTTATTGATATCGATTCGCTCGCCACAGTGGAAAACGCCAACTGGGTTTACAAGGGACGAAGCTGCCTTCCCAATAACCCAAGTCGCTGCTTGTTACGCCTGAGTGATGGCGGTAAAGACGCAGTTGTCCTGAGGGAGTTCGATCTTGAAGAGAAAAATTTCGTCGATGGCGGATTTACCGTCGCTGAGTCTAAGAGCAATGTCGACTGGCTGGATGCTGACACACTGCTCATCGGCACCGATTTTGGCGAAGACTCACTAACTAGTTCCGGCTATGCAAGAACCCTGCGAGTCTGGCGCCGAGGAACCAACATAAACGATGCGGAGCAGATCATTGAGGTTGATTCGCAAGATATGAGCGTTGGCGTGAATACCATCGAGGACGGGGGATCACTTTACAGTTTTGTCACCCGTCGGCCGGATTTCTTCACCGAGCAAAACTGGCTGATTACGCCTCAGCAAACTCTGGCGGAAATTCCCTTACCCATCGATGCAAACCTGCAAGGCGTATTTGGCGACAAACTGATCGCGCTGATGCGCAGCGACTGGTCACCAAACGGCCGCACCTACCCCGCTGGCAGCCTGATTGCCATGGATCTTGCAGACAGCGTCAACAGCGGCAGCGCGACAGGCGTCAACATATTGTTGAACCCTCTCGCCGAGGCGCAGCTTGACGCCATTACGTCGGTGGCCATTACCCGAGGCTCAATCTATGTCGCCGCTCTGAAAGATGTGTCCGGCACACTCGTGAGAATAAGACCATCAGAGGACGGCAACTGGGAAAAAACCGGCATTCAGCTGCCTGAGAATGGCGCAATCCGGCTCGTTAGCGCAGACCCTTTCAGTGACACCCTGATGGTGAATTACCAAAGCTTCCTGACCCCTTCCACGCTATACCTCATCCGTGGTGATGAACCTCCCCTCGCGGCCAAGGCTTTGTCACCACAATTCGATGCCGCACCTTTTGTCGTCGAGCAGCACTTTGCCGAGAGCGCAGATGGGACCGCGATTCCTTACTACCTTGTGCGCAACC
Organism: Gammaproteobacteria bacterium; assembly: GCA_002729315.1. Classification (GTDB taxonomy): domain Bacteria; phylum Pseudomonadota; class Gammaproteobacteria; order Pseudomonadales; family Pseudohongiellaceae; genus UBA9145. The sequence continues at coordinate 2,917 of PBTW01000097.1, read as the reverse complement.
GCAACACTCCGATGACCGGCACGACGCCAACACGACTTACGGCCTATGGGGGCTTTGAGCTGTCCCGGACACCCGCCTACATGTCTGCCCAAAGCCAGGCCTGGCTGACTAGGGGCGGCGCCTATGTACTGGCGAATATCCGCGGTGGTGGCGAATATGGTCCTCAATGGCATCAGAGCGCACTGCTTGAAAATCGACAGCGCGTGTTCGACGACTTCATCTCTGTGGCTGAAGACCTGATTGCAAAAAACCTGACAAGCCCGGACCATCTCGGCATCAGTGGTGGCAGTAATGGTGGACTGCTGGTGACAGCAACCATGGTACAGCGGCCCGATTTATTTAATGCGGTCATCAGCTCAGTGCCCTTGATTGATATGCTGCGATACCATCTGTTGCTGGCGGGTGCGAGCTGGACCGCGGAATACGGCAACCCCGACATACCGGAACACCACGCTTTTATCTCTGAATATTCGCCCTACCAGAACGTGCAAGCTGGCGTTGACTATCCCGAGATATTTTTATGGACAAATCCTAAAGATGATCGGGTACATCCAGGGCACGCGCGCAAAATGGCTGCGCGAATGCAGGAACAGGGGCATGAGCTAATCTACTTCGAAAATGCCGAGGGTGGTCACGGCGGCGGCGCCAATCTGAGACAACTGGCAGTGACTCAGGCCATGGAAGTAGTTTACCTGCTGCAGCAGCTGAGCGACTGAGTCACCGGTGTAACGTTCAGTCATAAAAGGCTCTGAGCAGCCGAGGAATCCAGCATGACTGTCCGGCCTTGACTCGTTGTGCTCCTGATTTACCTGTCATGGTCTAGGCGCGAACAGCCTCTGTCTCGCAGACTCGAGCTGAACACAGTCGGGATAGGGCAGCCAGAGACCGAGTGTCACGATGCCGCACTCGCGCTTTTCGAACGATATTTTTAAAAAAAGTAAATCATGAAACAAGTCTGACGAGGCAAGCCTTATGATCTTCTATTTAGCACCCAGAACCGTCGCTGTCGCTCCTCACATCACGCTGGAAGAGGTCGGGGCAGACTATGAAACTCGGGTATTAGATTTTTCGACCGGTGAGCAGAGGAGCGACATTTATCTCGGCATTAATCCTAAAGGGCGCGTGCCGGCCCTGGTCACAGACAAAGGTGTAATCACCGAGACGCCAGCTATTCTGCTCTATCTTGCACAACGTTATCCTGAAGCAGACCTGGCACCGTGGAAAGATGCTTTCCAACTGGCCAAGCTTCAAGAATTCAACGCGTATCTGTGTGCAACTGTCCACGTTGCCCACGCACACCGAGTCAGAGGCGAGAGATGGGCCGATGGTGAAAACGCCCTGGAGGCGATGCAGCGGAAAGTTCCGCACACCATGCGGGCGTGTTTTCAATTGATCGCTGACGACTTCTTTCAGGGTCCCTGGGTGATGGGGCAGTCCTACTCCCTCGCTGACCCCTATTTGTTCACCATCAGCAACTGGCTCGAAGGAGATGGGGTAGACATCAGGGATTTTCCCAACATCGCCGATCACAATCGCAGAATGCGTGAGCGAGCAGCGGTGGCAAAAATCCTGCCTTTCCATGATATCTGAGCGACATCGGAAGCTTTCACACAGCGAGTGAAGCGCTTTATCCTGATTCGGCCGTGACGGTTGGGGAGAATTTGCAATCAGTCGGCAGAGTTGGCACTCTGATGGTTTGACATTCTCATCATAAGTCCAAGGCGCGCGAGTCACGCCGGGCAGAATCCCAAAAGAGGTCCAGATATGTCTCTTCGCTGCTTCAATGCCCTGGTTTTTTCGTTTTTTTTCTCGACGCTAACCCAAGCCCAGACCACCGACTTGAGTCTCATTGGAACCTATGACTTTCCGACCACCACGGCGAGCGCCGAGGCACAGGAGGCCTTTCTCGCCGGAGTTGGCTACCTGCATAGCTTTGGTATGACACAGGCTCAGGAAGCTTTTCGCGAGGCCCAACAGCATGACCCGGACTTCGTAATGGCGTACTGGGGTGAAGCGTTTACCTACCAGCACCCCTTTTTCGGCGCCTTGAGCGAGGGCCCGGGCCAGGCGCTGATGAAACTGGCTCCGACCCCTGCGCTACGTGCAGCCAAAGCTCAGAACGACAAAGAGAAAGGGTTCCTGCAGGCCGCTGAGGCCTATGCCCTGACACCGGGCGGTATGCCGGAGCGACGTATCGCCTGGATGGAAGCCATGAAATCGGTGTTTGACCGGTATCCGGAGGATTATGAGGTCAAGGCCTTCTATACCGCTTCTTTGCTGGCCGCGGCGGGTCATTCAGGCGACAGCCGCGAGCGAATGAACATGTACGCGGGCTCTCTGGCACTAGAGCTGTTCAAAGAGAACGACAACCACCCCGGCGCTGCTCACTACGTTATTCACGCTTTTGACGATCCGATCCATGCACCAATCGCGCTCGAGGCAGCACAGAAATATCGGGATATCGCGCCCGCAGTCTCCCATGCCCGGCACATGCCTTCGCATATATTTATTCAGCACGGCATGTGGGAGGAAGTGTCGATGTGGAATGAGTCAGCCTGGCAAGCGGCGCACGATCTCTGGCAACCGGGTGACCGGGTCGGCGATCAGAACCACTCTGGAGACTGGGGGCAGTACGGTGATCTTCAGCTCGGCAATGTTGACCGTTCTGAACTCTGGATCGAGCGCGCGGAACAGACCCTCAAAGAAAATCCAGGTGACAGTCGTTCCTACGCGACTCTGAAAACCATGCGCGCTCGACATGTGATTGAAACACAGCAATGGCAAATAACGACACTATCTGACGAACTCAGCGCAGATGAGCTCCTTGCCCTCGGGTTGAGCGCCGCTCATCTGGGCGATCTGAATCTCGCCGAGAGGACGGCTGCTCGCATCAAAAGCCTCTCCTCGGACAGCCCTG
>PBTW01000096.1 GCA_002729315.1 Gammaproteobacteria bacterium | reverse complement strand
TGGTAGTAACTCCTGTGTGCAAAGCATAAAAGAATTCGAGCAGTCGGTTAAGGCTGCTTCGCAGGAAAGGTGGCGCATGCTGATGGTGATAATTTATGGCGCAGATTTGCTATTTCGGAACAATCATGGCAAGAAACAAAGGCCCAACAGTTGGGGGTTAGACACTTTGAAGCACAGGATAAAGTCCAGCGCACTGAGTGCGAGAGGACACACCACCGGAAGTCGACCTTCGGCATGCTCGAATGCTCTGAATCGAAAAGTCATTTTCTCTGTCCTCAAAATCCATTTGCATGCAATTTTGGCACAGGGGTTGGAGTCTGCCAGGGGGCGAACCGCTGTCAGCGGTATGCTCGCGCCTCAGAACCTCGGAGTGAATACGTAGGGCTCGAAGATGAGTTCCGCCAACCTATTTTCTGTGCTTAATTTCAGACGCTCATTGCCCAGCTCTGCCTGTTGTGTGTTCTGCAGATTCATGATGTAGAAATTGAACAGCGACGGGGCAACGCAGAGTTTCCGGGTGGTCACCAGTTCGGTTAAACGCAAGGAATTTCCTTCATGATCCCAGGTGGCGCCTGCCTCATTACAGTCGGCGGTTATCTGAGCACGGCCGTTAATGCGAAATCGCAGCAAATAGCTTTCGGGATTGTCGGGCGTTTGGACGGCGCCTGAGCTGCTCCTGATTTCGACCAGTTGCCAGGATGTATTTTCAAGCGGTGAAGCGTCTTCACGCTCAGCGTTCAGATAAGGGCTTGCCAATAAACCTAGTGCGGCAGCAAACCAGAATAAGTGGCGTTCGTGTGTCATTGCGGGCTGCTGTAATTTGCGGAATTTCTAAAAAGTCATTCTTCTACGTAAGCTAAAGTGTAACTTACCCGAAACCTGATTGGGAGTCGGGCGCCGCTCCTCTGACGAATGGAGGCACAGTCAGGCTTCGGCCACAGCCAACAGCAAATCGTCAATTTCCTTTTCGATCTCGTCGCTGTGTCGAAGTTGCGTGAACAAGGTATCAATCGTCGCTCCGTTGCTCAGGCCCAATAGTGTGCCGAGTATGGTGCCCCGATGTACATTGTCGCCTCCCAGATTGGTGTTGGCGAGCAGCCCGGATTCTGGTGTGTTGCAATATTTGTAGGCGAGATACAGTATGCAAGGCCAGGAATCCGTGATGTAGCAGGCGGAAGAGAACATTCCACCAACCACCTCGTTGTCGCTGTGAATTCTGTCAGAGATCTCTGACATTTGCAGACTGACACTGCGTTTACTCCACGTGCTGATCAGCGCCTTCGCGTCTGATTCTGGGTCCCGAAAAAGCAAGTCGTTCAGCAGCCCGATGTAATCGCCGCACACTTTTGCCAGATACGGATCAGGATGCGTGAGCGCCAGATGATCGAGGCAATGCTGGGTTACCTGTTCCAGTGGGGTGCCTGCCAGGCGTTCAGCAAAAACGATCGGCGCTATTGTCACCAGCCCGCCGATGGATGCGGTGTCATGAGTCACCGCACCGCATTCATAAGCCGGCCGTCCCCGGTCCAGATTTGCAAAAAAACCGCGATGGTAAGATTCAGCATAGGTGTCTGGATGCTGAGGAGGCTCGGCCGTCATTAGCTCGATGTAGACGTCCAGGAAGCTGTCGCGGTGATAGTGGCCGCAGTCCTCCGCCAGCACGCGAAGCAGGGCACGGCAGCAGTAGGCATTCAGCGTATTCTCCCCTGCCGGCATGCCGTGATGATAATGCTGATTCGCTTTCCCCCAGAACTTTTTGCGCCCCTTGAGAATGACATCTCCGACGACCTCCCGCTGTGTGTCGGCCGCTCCGCGACCACTCCGGCCACCTTTACGGGTCGAGTGCAACGACATAATAGACGAAGGGTGATAATCGGGCGCAGCTTCGAATTGGGTAATGCCGCCCGGAAACTGGCGAAAAATGTCCATTGGGTTGTAGTACCAGTGGACCGGCATCGCCAGGGCATCGCCGACGAATGCCGATTTTAGTGCGGCCGCCGCACGCTGTTTGGTCGGTAGATATGGCATTTGATCGATCCTGTCTGGTCTGGGGTGATGACAAAAAAACGCTCTGCCCATCTGCACAGATCAACCGCGCTTTCACGTCCGCGACCTGGCCGCTGAAGTGCAACACTGTGAGTGCGTTGGCGGATCTTCGCTACGCTGTCGTTTGGCAGTGCCCTGATGTCATGGATCATTGACCCGTAACCTTGGGCATTGCGTAACAGGTTTTATGCGTAAAAAATCGGAGACACCCAAACGCTGTAGATTATGTGATCGGAGGGTTAATTTGACCTTTCATCACCTGATACCGCGCAAAGTTCATCGCCGTACATATTTTCGCAAGCACGTGGACAAGCGCATTCTTAACGCGGGCATCTGGATTTGCCGGCTATGCCACAAGGGCATTCATAAGCGCTTCGATGAAATGGCTCTCGCCAAGCATTTCAACAGCCTTGAACTGCTGCGAAGTGATGAGTCACTGCAGCGCCATTTTGCCTGGGTGGCCAAACAGAAAGCGTGAGCTCGAACGCGGGTGACTCTTACGGCGCATCTGATGTGTTATACCGCACCGTGTGACGCGTTGGTTGCATTGCCGGCCGACTCACGGGTAAATGGAATCGCAAATCGCAATGATTCGTATTCATAAGTTATTGAATTAATTAAAAAAAATAGCATATTCCTGCAATTCCGAGTACACTTCACCCGTTATCAACTGTCTTGAGGAATCAGGCATGCAGGGTCAAAAAAACGTTGTTTCGGCGTTGAACAATATACTCAAACTCGAACTGACGTCGGTCAATCAATTCTTTCTCCATGCGCGGATGTACCGGAACTGGGGTATCACTCGATTGAATGCGGCGTGCTACAACAAGTCTATCAAGGACATGAAACAGGCTGATTCACTGATGAATCGAATTCTCTTTCTGGAAGGTCTTCCGAATCTGCAGGATCTTGGCAAGCTTTTCATCGGCGAACACACCGCCGAGATGCTGAGTCTGGATCAGCAGTTCGAGCTTAAGCAAATTCCCGCGCTGAAAGAGGCAATCGTTCTTTGTGAGCTTGAGAAAGATTATGTCAGTCGTGAGTTGCTGGGTGACATACTAGAAGCGGAAGAAGACTACATTGACTGGTTGGAGGCTCAGGAATACCAGATCGAACAAATGGGTATTCAGAACTATATCCAATCTCAAACTATTGATGGAGACTGAGCATGAAGGGCAATCAGAAAATTATTGACGCGTTGAATGGCTTGTTGGCGATGGAGTTGGCTGCAATGGATCAGTATCTCATTCATTCTCAAATGTATTTGGATTGGGGATTACGAAAACTGTACGACCGTATCAGCCATGAATTCGATGATGAGAAAGGCCATGCCACCATCCTTATTGAGCGCATGCTCTTTCTCGAAGGTCTGCCAGATATGGTGACGCGCGAAGGCTTCAAGGTGGGCTCTGATATCAAATCTATGCTGGAAAGCGATCTGCGCGTTGAATACGAGGTGGCAAGCCGCCTTAGGAGTGCGATTGCGCTGTGCGAGCAGGAACGAGATTTTGTAACCAAGGATGCGTTGGTCCCATTACTCGATGATACCGAAATGGACCATGCTCACTGGCTAGAGCAGCAGCTTGATATGATCAAGCGTCTGGGCATAGAGCTTTACACCCAGTCACAACTCGGCGAGGTGAAGCTCCATGCCTAACTGACCAGGGTGAGCTTCCGGATGCCTGTCAGGCCAAGAGCCAGGCAGTATGAACAGACCAGGCCGGATTGGCGATGCGCGTATCGATAATCCGGCTTACGGAGTTAATAACGACGCGCGTGCGGGCATGGGTGTGAGTTCCGAGGTGCGGTAAGACGGGCGGGTCACTTTACTGCTGCACAGCATCAGACTGCGGTTGGTGCCGGGTGGCATCGCTGTAACAGATAATGACTTTTCACTCCCTGGCAGAGCAGTTATGTTAGAAGTCCATAACGTGACGGGCGACGACGACGCAAAGGCCTGTGCGTATCTGAACATAACAATGATGCTGAGTAACAAGACAGCTCTACAGGATAGCTCATGGGAGATTGCTATGAAAAGAATAAGACACACTGCTGTCTTGATTACGGCGGGCTTGCTCTGTTCCACAGGCGCTGTCGCGCAAACTGATCAGGCGATCATTGAAAAGGCGCTCTCGCCGCTGCCAATGGATCTTCGCGCTGATGCGACCGTCTATACCTATGACGATGAAGGTAATCGCGTGACTCTTAAAGTCGGCGGTAACCACGTTGAATGCCAGCCCACTGACGAAGAGGGTTTCACCCGCTGCGGCGCTGTTTCTCAGCGCGCGAGACGTGACCTGCAGGCCAAGTTATCTGCGCAGGGCCTGGGAGGCGAGGAACTTCAGATGGCGCTGCAACGCGCTGAAGATGCCGGTGACATTCCTACGCGCCAGTTCGGTGCATTGAGCTATCGACGCTTTGATACCGCAGATCGCATCCAGTATTTGTTCGTGGTGTCGCTTCCCAACGCCACTGCGGAGCAACTGGGCATGCCGACCGGCTCGCAGCGAGACAATTCCCTTGCAGGCCAGGGCACTCCTTGGATGATGCGATCCGGAACTTCGGGTGCGCATTTAATGATTCCTGTTAACGGCACGGAATATTCCAACCAGTAGGAATCAGCTTCACTGTCAAGGGGGAAGAGCGATGAGTGAGGACCAGAGCCGGAACGCACAGCGGACCCATCGGCGGCGCTTTCTCGCGGGTGTCGGGATGTCTGCAACCGCTGGCGCTATGGCTGCCGGCAGCTAATCAGCCGCGGCGCAGGGTCTGGATGGCGAAGGGTTTCGACCATCTCGTCTCGACAGGGACGCCCGGATGGGCAGTCTGGCTGCCGACAAGGACCTCAGGGTTTGCATCGATTTAGTGAGGGGGCGTCACCGCCGTGCTTTATGCGAATAACATTTTGTCCGTACATCGGGAAGACTACGCTGGCGCAGATGCTGAGTACGAGATAATTGTCTGTTTCCGACACGCGGCGACGGCTCTTTGCTATACCGATGCCATGGCGCAGAAATACGGAGAAGTGTTCAGCAGTGTGACCAGACTTTCTGTTCCCGATGGGGACAGTCCGCTTGAGGTAAATCCGCTGAACCTCGAAGGAGCAGATTTTGGCAACATCGGCAATACGCTTGATCATGTCCGCGGGCGCAGTGCTCACTTCGCCATCTGCAATCGCGCGACGCACACCATGCCCCGCAGGCTCTCTGCGGTCACCGGGTAGTCTGCAGCCAGCCACTATATGGAACTGATTCAGGAAAACATCAAAAACAGTCGGTTTGTGCCTGCCGGCGTCATGGCGGCCACCCGGTCGCAGGAGTGTGGCTACAGTCTGCTGTACGCAGGCTAGTCAGGCCTTAACGTTTAGCCTGAGCCCCACCCTAATGTCGAACTGCCCCTGAATTCAGGGCGCCCGGGAGCCAATCTTGTTCCGGAGTTTTTCTTAATTTGCTGCTTTGGAATTTAGCCTGTATTACTCCAGCCCGCGGTAAAACTCACGGATGGGCTGGAACGGCCCCAGCCGATGCTGTTCGATCGGGAATTCATCAGCGTATGGCGGATAGGGGCTGTCGACAGGCTTATTCTTCAGATCAGGATAGTCGACTTCCAAATTTGGTCGCTGTGGTCTTTCGTGGGAATTCATGTACGCTGCGACATCGTAGGCTTCGTCGTCAGTCAGATCTGGCTTGCCCAGAGGCATCCGCGCCTTAATAAAGCGCGCCGCAGTCAGAAGACGCGTCATGCCAGCGCCGTTGTTGAAACTGTCCGGCCCCCACAGCGGAGGAAACAGATAGCCCTCTGATTTATCGATCGCAGCTAGCAAGCCCTGACCGTTGGTGCCGTGACAAACCGCACAATTCGCTTCAAAGACCCGCTCGCCGGCAGTTACATCGGCGGCCCGATCGGGCTCTGAAAACGCGGGGGGCTCGTCCGGCAACTGGCGACTCTCTCCCATGACGGCGTACTGCTTATTAAGTTGTCTAATATACATTTCCATGGAGCGCATCTGGACGCTATCTCGATCTAGCTCTTTGCCATCCATACTGCGCGTCATGCAACCATTGATGCGGTCCCTCAGATCTCCCACTTTGCCGTCGCGGCCGGAAAATCGCGGATAGCGCTGGGCAGCCTGTAACAGCGACAGCGTGCCGGGTCGGGTACCGGTGTCGAGGTGACATGAGGCGCAGTCCATGAAGGTGCCAGTATATCGCATACCCGGGTCTTCATGGGCCGGGCCCATATTTCGCGCGGTGTCACGAATGAGCTGACGTCCGTACTCCACGTTAGGCTCGGTATAGCGCTCTGCTGGCCGGTCGCTCTGTAGCCACATTGTTCCCAGAACCACGCACAGGCCGATGGCGCTGGTAATCAGCAGTGCGGCCTGCGCCGCGCCACGCTGTAAGTGAAGGGCTCGATCTTGGTTCACGGGTCGCTCTTGTCTGTTTTTTGCTGACTATCATACCCGTCCAGCTGACGCTGGAAAATGTGCTTTGGCTGCTCAATACTCTGGCGCCACCCCGGCTTCAGCCAGTAAAGCAGGCTATAGCTCACAACTGCAGCAATGGTCCCATAAACAATCAGTGCGCTGATCATTCGCCGGCTCCTGCTTCAGGCTCATAAAGCGTTTGCAGATAGCTGGCGACGGCCATGATCTCAGAATCGCTGAGCCGGTTTCCCCAGGGCGCCATGGTGGTTCCGGCAACGCCCTGATTCAGAACCCTGAGGCTGGCGGCCATGCTGAGTCGCTCACGGGTGAAGTCGGTGGGTGGAATTGGAATGGGCAAATTCGCGACCGCAAAGCCGTTACCATCACCCGCCTCGCCGTGGCATTCGGCGCAGTGTGTCTGAAAAATTTCGGCACCGAGTGCGGTGCTGCTGTCCCTGATGATCGGCTCGACTCTGCTGAAGCTCTGGATGACTTGAACTAGCGCGGCCAGTTGCGCAGGGCTGTGGTCGCGCCAGCCCGGCATCGAGCTGCCGTATACCCCGTTATAGAGTATGTCAGCTAGCAAATCAGCGCGGTATTCATGCTCCGTCAGATTGACTGGGGCAGGCTTGAGCCAGGCTGCGGCAGGGCCATCACCGGCGCCGTCTTCGCCATGGCAGCCTTCGCAGTTTTGTGCCCACAGCCTGCGGCCTTGCCGGGCAGGTGTCTGACCCCTCAGGCTGGGGGCATTGCCACGAGGGCGAGTGCGCGCCGGATGCGCGTTAAGCTGGTCGGCGTCTAGCGACATCATAGTCCACTGATCGTCCCCTGCAGCCTCGCGCATGGCGATCTCTCCTTCCGGCCACGCCAACTCCCGACTTCTACCCAGCGTGTTGAGGTAGGCAACCAGATCCAGTGCCTCCTGGCGGGGCTGAGTGGGTGTGCCATCGAAAAATTGGGGATAAGAGGGCATGATTGATCTTGGTACAACACTCCGAGGCGCGAACAGATGAGCGAAGTGCCACTGATCTGTTCGGGTATTCGCCGCCCTGGACAGATCCGGCCCAATCCGCCGTGTCCCGAGCATGTGAGGAGTTTCCATGCTGTCTTCCCATGCCATGGTTGCAGCACCGAAGCGTTCGATGTCAGACTCGATGAACCGGATCTGCTGCGTATGACAATAGGCGCAACCTTCTCTAGCGTAGATTTGCCGGCCCCGGTGCTCGGAGGCGGTAAGTTCTAAGTTGGCTGCCGGTGCCAGTAACGCGATCTGATCATTCAGGGTTGACTGAGGCAGCAGCCCCAGCAGCGAAACCGAAAATATGAAGAAGGTGACCCCTGCGACTGAGGCTGCAATGTACGACATCCGCAGCGCTTTAACCGGATTCTGATGATTTTGGTCGGTGCCAGATGGTCCGGCTTGACTGATCGTTGCCCTGGCTTCGGCGAGCGCTCGTGCGCCGGCTCCTCTTGGCCCTTTGAGTAAGCCGTAGCACAACAGCCCGAAGCCGGCGGTGATCGGAATGGCTGACAGTGTTCTTATCAACCAGTAGGGTTCGGAGGCTCGCAGCGAGACGACCCATGGCGCCCCGGCTTTCCAGAGTTCTCCCTGCGCTAGGCCAGCGAGCGTCAGGTCACTGACCATTACGATTACGCCGACCGTGGTCAGCCAGTACGCGGCGTCAATGGCTCCGGCGTGATACGGCGCATCCGCCATTTTTTGCCAGGCATGGAGGATTCCCGCAATGCCGGCAAAGGTCGCGAAACCCAGCATTGCGAGATGGGAATGTCCGATGACATAGTCGGTGAAATGAATTGTCTCGCTGAATCCCATGTTGGCCTGCGCGGAGCCTTGCAGGCTGACGATGAGATAGAACAACACAGACGTTGAGGCAAAGCGCAGCGCAGGATCTTTCGCCAGCCTGCCGGCGCCGCGCTGAGAAAGCACAAGATTGCTGACAACAATTACTACCACCAGTCCCAGCATGGTCGAGGCAAGAATCGCGATGTTCTGGGTGGCCATGGGGATGACCGAATAAATGTAGTGGTGGGTTCCGTTTAAGGGGTAGAGAAAGAATAGACCCCAGAACCCTAACATTGACAGGAAATGACTGAAGATCGGGCGGCCCGTACTGGCAGGAACTACATAGTAGAGAATCGCGAGGGCCATTGGTGTCACAAACAAGCCCACAGCATCATGAATCCAGAGCCCACTGAAGGCGGCACCCGCAGCACCGGGTATAAATTCCGGAATGATGTTGCCCATTGGAAAACTCATCAGCGAGAACACCAGTCCACCGATGATGTACCAGCTTGAGACATACAGATTTTCAAACCCGCGCTTAAAAAAAGGTGGTAAGAATTGAATCGCCGCAAGAATGAGACCACCAATCATGGCAGCATCGACCAGCAGCGGAAATTCTGCCCATTCCAGTGGCTGGCTGTAGCCGTTTAGCACCAAAAGCCATCCAGGCAGAAGAACGCCTAAATTCCAAAGGCCAAACAGATACCAGCCAAGCCTTTCGCTAGTGACAGGTCGCCCACTTAATATCGGTACAGCAAGATATAGAAACGCTATAAACGCATTGCCCAGCCATCCCAGCATGATGCCCTGCGTGTGGGCGAAGCGGAGTCGGCCCCAGCTGGCTATCGCGCTGGTCGCCTCGGGCAGGAAAAACTGCAAGGAAGCGACGATTCCGAAGGTAACTGCCAGCAGAAGCATGGTAAATGCGGCGATCCCGTGGGCGCGAATTAGGGCGTTATGGGTAATCGCTTTTTGCAATGGATTGTTTTGACCTTCGGGAACAGTGGAAGGTCGCGGTTCGCTTCCCGCATTGGCGTCGAGTACTTCAGACAAAGGAGTTGCTCTCTTTGAAAACTTTAACGTCGCTACATGGTACTAAAATCAGCGCGGGCAAGGAATTGAATTCAGAGCCCTTATGAGTATTATCTGGGGGCTTGTTGTGCCACATTGTCTGTGCTCGGTGCGTCCCCAGAAAGCGGGCGTTATAAAAGGGTTATTACTTTACGCTGTGTCAGTATGTAGCCATCTGTTCTGCGCGCATAGCGCCATGTGAGGCTTTGCTGTTTTGCACTGCGGTCGTTTCATAGTAATCCTTTCAGGGACACTATTGATTTGCTGAAAGGTATATCTGGCTGGCCCCAAAACAAGTGAATCAATTCATTAAGGAACAAGACGATGGATTTCAGGCCGCGCTGCAGATCGTTAAAGGAGCTGACCTTCCTGACAGTCCTGTTTCTGTTGGGCGCGGTGGTGGGGCAATCGACGCTGGCCGAGACACTGAAGCCAGGAGTGACACAGCAACTCGCCGAGCATCGAAAATCAGTCCTGAGCCGACTGAGCTATGACCTCAGCTTCGATCTGCCCGCCAGCCGTAGTCAAAGCATTACGGCGTCGTCTGTCATTGAGTTTGATCTCTCGGACACCGATGAGTCGCTGGTGCTGGATTTTAAGGAATCGGCAGAAAAGATCGGCGCCGTCGAAGTCAACGGTCAACAGTCGGATTATCGCTTTGAATCTGAGCATCTTATTATCCCCGCACGAGAGCTGCGCCTCGGCCGAAACATAATAAGCGTGCAATTCACGGCCGGAGATAGCTCACTCAATCGCAACCCGGAGTTTCTCTATACACTTTTTGTCCCGGATCGGGCGCGAACAGCCTTTCCTCTGTTTGATCAGCCAAACCTGAAGGCACGTTACACGTTGACGCTGACTATGCCCGCCGATTGGGAGGCCATTGCCAATGCGCCGCTCCAGCAGCTTGAAGCTCTGGGGGAGAGAAAACGCCTGAGCTTTGCGCCCACGGAGTTGATCAGCTCCTACCTGTTCTCCTTTGTCGCCGGGAAGTTTCAGCGCGAGACTCGCCAGATAAACGGTCGTCAAATGACGATGCTGCACCGAGAGAGCGACCGGGAAAAAGTCGCGCGCAATCTGGATGCCATTTTTGACTTACACGGCGCCGCACTGAATTGGCTGGAAGAGTACACCGCGATTGACTATCCCTTCCAGAAATTGGATTTTGCACTGATTCCCAGCTTTCAGTACGGAGGCATGGAGCATGTCGGGGCGATTCAGTATCGTGCGGACAGTCTGTTATTGAATGCGCAACCGAGTCAGGCCCAGCTGCTGAGCAGAGCAAGTCTGATCGCCCATGAAACAGCACACATGTGGTTCGGCGATCTGGTGACTATGGAATGGTTCAATGACGTGTGGACTAAAGAAGTATTCGCAAATTTCTTGGCTGCCAAGATCGTCAATCCGAGCTTTCCCGGGATAAACCATGATCTCAATTTTCTGATCCGGCATTTTCCCAGTGCTTACGGCGTCGACCGAACGGAGGGCGCCAACCCGATTCGTCAGGACCTGCATAATCTGAACGAGGCTGGGACGCTTTACGGCAATATCATTTACAACAAAGCGCCGATTATGATGCAGCAGCTGGAGACTCTGACCGGCCAGGCTGAGTTTCGCGCAGGCATTCGGGAGTATCTGGCCAACTTTGCTTATGGAAATGCCACCTGGCAGGATTTGATTGGCATTCTGGAACGTAAAACGGAAGTTGATTTGCGAAGCTGGAGTGAGGTGTGGGTAAACACGCCGGGCCGCCCGCATTTTTTGCTAGCAGATTTGGCAGGAAACACAGGCCTGCGACAAGTCGACCCAAAGGGGACAGGCCGCGTCTGGCCCCAGCAGTTTTCTGTGAGTAGGCGGATCGAAGGTAGTTGGCGGCTTGACTCGGTTGATAGCGGGCGGACGGAGATTGCGGTTTTCGATTCCGAGGCATCTGCGGTCTTGTTGAACGCGGACGGCCGCGGATATGGTCTGTTCCCCGCTGATCCGGAGTTGCTGTCCGAATGGGAAAGTCTCGACGACATTCAGCAGGGCAGTTTGCTGGTTTCACTGTTTGAAAATCTGCTGGAAGGTAATCGACTATCCGCTGATGAGTATCTCAATCGACTGATTCCTATCATCGAGCTTGAAGACAATCAACTGCTGCTCAATCTGATGTTGCGTCAGGTCCGCATTCTCTACTGGAATTTTCTCAGTGAGGAAGCGCGAGCTAACGCTGCTGGCAGCTTTGAAGAATCGCTGTGGGCACTGATGCTGACCGCGGACAGCCCGAGCAGCAAAAAGATATTCTTTGAGGCGTACCGTGATCTGGTGCTGACCGATGGGGGGCTCGGTCAGTTGCTACGGGTGTGGCGCTCAGAGATCGTGGTTGAGGGGCTGATCCTTGCTGAAACTGATCGAATTGCGCTTGCCACCGTTCTGGCGATTAAATCACCGGAGCAGGCAGACCAGATTGTGACCCGGCAACTGGCGCAGATCGCCAATACAGACCGGCAGCGCCGCTTCGACTGGATTCGCCCGGCACTTTCCCCCGATCCGCTTGCCCGAAAGGCTTTTTTTGAAACGCTTGCCGACGAAGACAACCGGGCCGTTGAGTCCTGGGTAATTGGCGCACTTGATGCGCTGCATCACCCCCTGAGAAGAGGTGATGCTGAAGCGTATATACTATCCAGCCTTGAGCTGCTGGAGGAGATACAGATCACCGGCGACATTTTCTTCCCGATGCGATGGTTGGAAGCCACACTTGGCAGACACAACTCACCGGCGGCGGCAGCTGACGTCAGAGGGTTTCTGGCTCAGCGTCCGGATTACAACCGACAGTTGCGGCTGAAAATTCTGCAGGCCGCGGATACCCTGTTTCGCGCCGAGCGTCTTCTGTCCCTTTCAAACTTCTGATAAAAAGGTTGCCAATCGAAGCCCCCGCTTTCGATCACTACCCTACTACGTGTTGACATCTGGGCCAGAGGCCAGCTACTTGCTTTTTCCATACGTGCGCTATTTACCTATAATGCCCAGAAAAATAGTCCGAGTGCTGGTTGCGGTTTAGAGCTCGGGTCAATTAAACGGATCTGTCTACCCTATGTCTCATTACTCTCGAATGAACCTTGTGCGCATGATTCAGCATTTTTCTGCTCCTCTTATGTCGTTGATCCTCGCGTTGACGGTCCCCCGATCAGCTCATGCTCAACAGAATGATGAGCTGCCCGATTGGCTGTCCGTTGGGTTCGAGCAGCAAAGCCGCATCCAGTTCCTGGACGGGCAGTTTCGCAACGGCCTTGAGGGGAGCGATCAGGGTTTTGAGTGGCGCAATCTGATAAAGACAGAGGCCAGGTTCGACAGGTTCTCTCTGACTGCTGAATTTGCCGATATGCGGACCTATCTGACGGATGAGGGTTCGCCGCTGGACAGCTTTTTCGCCAATCCTCTGGATATACTGCAGGCCAATGTGAGTTTCCCGATCAAAGACGTTTTTCGTGAGGGCGACAGCGGATTCGTCAAGGTAGGCCGGTTTACAATGGATCAGGGTAGCCGGCGTTTTGTTGCCCGTAATCGGTATCGCAACACCATAAATTCCTTCGCAGGCGTTCATGCTGGTCTCGAGTCAGACGGAACGACCATAGAAATGTTCTACACCCGGCCAACAATGCGACTGGTAGATGGCGACTGGATCGACAACGAACCCCGTCCCGACAAACAGTCGAGTGACTTCTTCTGGGGTGCTTACGTCACTACAGCACTGGGCTCTCAGGGAGATTTCCTTCAGTTCTACTTTCTGGGAGCCGATGAGCGACGGGATCGTCCGGCCAACCAGCGTTTCGATGTTTTGAATCCCGGCATCCGTCTGTTCAGAAGCCCAGCTGCAGGCCGGTGGCATTATGATGCTGAAGCCGTGTATCAAGTCGGCGATGCGCCGGCGTTGGACGCATCAGAACCACTGCGGGATCATGAGGCGCGGTACTATCATCTCTCGTTAGGCTACAGCTTTCAGACAAGCTGGCAGCCACGTCTCAGTTTTGTTTATCACTATGGCAGCGGTGATAAGGATCCACTAGATAACGAATCCAACGAGCTGGATCACCTTTTCGGCGTGCCCCGCCCCGACTTCGGTCCGACTGGATCATTCCGCGCTTTTCAGCGGGTCAATACCAGTTCTCCGGGTCTGATGCTGGATCTGCAGCCAGCCAGCAACGTGGATGCGTACATCCGATGGCAGAGACCCTCGCTTGCCGCTCCCGCACAGGGCTGGCGCATCACGCGCTATCGGCATGAGGGCGGTATGGGGGAAAGGCATCTCGGCGATCAGCTGGAGACGCGAGTCCGGTGGCATCTATTCTCTGGCAAACTCACGCTTGATAGCGGGTATGTGTATATTGCGCCCGGCGCATATATGGACCTGATTAACAAAGGGCACAGCCATTATTTTTATGCACAAACCATCCTGAGGCTTTAAGGCGCCTGATTTCGGCCCTAACTCAGGCCGGGCTGCTAGCCTGAAACAGCGTGAGTATGATCATGTAGCGCGCTATTCGTCCGCCAAACACAATAAGTGCAAATATCCACCATTGGGTACGCGCAGCCCCTGCCAGTACCGTGACCGGATCACCAATGACCGGCATCCATGCCAGCAACAAAGCCCACGCCCCGTAGCGCTGATTCAGAGTCTGCAATTTGGCTTCTGTAGCTGGCGTCAGCCCCAGATATTTTCTGGCGGCAAGCAATCCGGCCATTCCAATTACATAATTGACGGAAGTCCCCAAGCAATTGCCGAGCGATGCAATGATAAGACAGGCACTTTTGCTATAACCTAGCGCCAGGTATCCCGTGAAAACAATTTCGGATGAAACTGGAACTAGGGTGGCGGCCAGAAAGGCGGCTAGTCCTAAAATAAGTAATTCAGCTTCCACAGAAGTCTAACTTACTTGTCTCTGTTTTCCTTCCCAGTAAGGCTGGCGCAGTTTTGTCTTCAATGATTTACCGCTGGCGTTGCGTGGGATGGCATCAACAATTTCCAGCTTGCTGGGAATCTTGTAACCCGCCAGCCGCTCACGGCAGAAGGCCTGCAGAGTCTCGAGCGCAAGCGTTTGCTCGGGTTTGAGTGCGACAAATGCCAGGACAGTCTCGCCCCACTGTTCATCGGGGATGCCTACAACCGCCGTGTCGGCGACAGCTGGGTGTTCGAAGATGGCTCGCTCTACCTCTGCCGGATAAATGTTCTCCGCGCCCGAGACGATCATGTCTTTGATCCGATCCTGTATGTAAATGAACCCCTCTGTATCCATATAGCCAGCGTCGCCTGTATGCATCCAGCCGCCTTTCAGCGCGCTATCAGTCGCTTCGGGCAATCGCCAGTAGCCCATCATGGTCTGAGGGCCACGCACCAGAATCTGGCCAACCTGGCCACGAGGCAGTTCGTCGTCATTTTCGTCAGCGATTTTTATCTCAGTTCCCATCTGCGGTCGGCCGGCGGAAAGCAGCAGTCCTGGTTCGCCTGAAGCGGCTCGCTCATGGACAGCAGGAGTCATATTGGTGGCAATACAGGTCAGCTCGGTCATCCCGAAGCCCTGAGCAAATCCGCATCCAAACACTGTCATGGCTTTCTGCAGAGTCTCTTGAGCAATCGGACTCGCGCCGTAGGAGATCAGCCGGAGTTTTTCAAATTTCCGGGTTGCAAGATCGGGAACAGCAACCAGGCAGGCCTGAATCATCGCAGGCACCATCGTGGTCATGGTGATGGCTTCTTCATCAAGGCTTTGCACGACCCGAGTCGGAACAAACTCGTGGTGGATAACCAGCGTCGAGCCGCTGGCCACCATCGCCATCATACTCAAAGCTGCGGCAGCATGAAAAACCGGAGCCACAATCAGGTTCCGTTCCTGTCGAGGAGTGATGCTAGAAGCGAGATGGGCCATCTGAATGTTGTTGGTGACATTACCCTGACTGATCATGGCGCCTTTCGGCAATCCTGTAGTTCCGCTGGTGTACATCTGATAACACTGGTCTGACTCGCAAATAGTTGCTGCAGGTTTGGTGGGGTCGTCCTCTAACCAGTCGGACAGCGTTTGCCATCCTTCTGGCTTATTGTCGCTGCCCAGAATGACCAAACGTTTGACCGAGGGAATTTCAGATTTTACTGAATCAATTCCGCTCGCGTACTCACTCTCACAAAACAGCGCCAGGCTCTCTGCGTCACTAACGATGTATGCCCATTCCCTTGGTGCGAGGCGATAGTTCAGCGGTACCGGAATAATGCCTACCTTCGAAGCGCCGAAGAACATCAGACAAATTTCCAGATTGTTTTTGGACAGCCAGGCAAACCTATCTCCCTTGACAAGCCCGCTTACCAGCAGACTGTTAGCGAATTGGTTAGCCCAGGCGTCGGCTTCTCCATAGGTGAGGGTCTGTCCCTGATATTCCGCAAACGGTTGATCAGGATATTCGCGGCCAAAAAATTCCATGAAGTTATGTAATAACACGAGTCAGGACTCCTGTGGGGCTAGAGAAAACGAAGCCAAGTAAGGTCAAAGAACATCGCCATGCCCGCGAGCGTGTCACGCCATCTGTTTTTCATTGTACGCCTCCAGATAGCTCAACGTGGACTGATAATGTTTGCTGCCAAAGTACAACAGCAGCGCAGAGAGCAGGCCAAATAAGGTGCCCACCCACATCAATGACAGATTGACTTTGTTGGGATCCTGAAAAATATAGTCGGTGCACCAGGCTACCGCCGACGGGCCGAGCCCCAGCCCAACCAGGTTGATGACGAACAGATAAAGCGCCGAGCCCTGGGCTCTCATGTTGGCAGGCATAATCTGCTGAATGGCAGCTGCGGCGACGCCAAGCGGCATGGCTGCGGCAAAAGCTGCCGGGCAGAGTGCCAGCAGTGCGGCAGTAGGGGTTGGCATTAAGGGGTAGAGTATGGAGAAAGGGACACCCAGCAATGCACCGCACATAGCGATCTGCATCTTCGCTTCAGCTCTGCCGCGCTGCGTCAGCACGTCGGCGAGATAGCCTCCCAGCACGATCCCTGCGGTTCCGAATACGACTACCACCCAGCCGTAGTAGATGCCTGTTTCCTGCGCGCTGAGCCCATGGACCCTTATCAGGTAAGAAGGCACCCAGTAAGCCGCGCCGTATGACACAAAGGAGGTGAATGCAATACCGAGATTGTGAAACAGGAAAGTCTTGATGTTAGCTCTTATGTAAATAACCACCTCGTTGATTGGTGGAGGCTGAATCACTTTGCTTTGGTCTGATTTGCTGCGATTGCGTCTAATCGGCTCTCTGACAGTCAATAAAGCCAGCGTGAAGAGCAGGCCGGGAAAGCCAACCGCGAAGAAGACATACTGCCAGGGTGCCACAGGGCCCACAAAGGGCACGGTCAGTTCTGTGGCTGAGATCGCAAAGCCGATTACGATGCCGCCAAAAACCTGCGCCAGTCCGCTGCCGATGTAGATGCCGGCGGAATACAGGCTGATGGCAACGGCCAGTCGCTCCGGCCTGAACATGTCGGTAATGATTGAGTAAGCTGACGGTGAAAGCGTTGCCTCGCCCACTCCGACCCCCATGCGATAGAAAGCAAACGTCCAGAAGCGGCTCGCGGTGCCGCACAGCATGGTGAAGAAGCTCCATGCTGAGAGACCGACGGCAATCAACATGGCCCGGTTTTTGCTGTCCGCCCAGCGAGCAATCGGTATGCCGAAGAACGTGTAGAAGAGTGCGAAAGCAAAGCCACCCAAATAGCTGATTTGAGTATCTGAGAATCCCAGATCTGTCTTAATCGGATCAACCAGCAGTGACAGTATTTGGCGATCGACGAATGAAAAGACGTAGACGATCATCAGAACTATGACCACGTACCAGGCATAGCGCTCGGAGGGATAGGGAATGCTTTGGCTGTTACTCTCTGCCGAAGCGGAGCTTTCTGAAGATTCTGAAGTTGACATCATCCTGACCTTCTTTTTGTTGTTCTTTTTTGCTCTTAAAGACCGAAAAGCAGGTCTCGATTTCTCTTTGGTCCTCATGAGAATACCACCTTACAGAGGATTTTGAATGAGAGTCAGATGCAATTTTCTCGCCTTGATATGCCTTGGAATTGGGTACTCTGATTTAGTTGCTGCCCGCTAATCCCGCTAGTGTTCTTTCGCGTATACTTGACTTAAATAGTCGGGTATGGAAAACTTTACAATCCTTATTAAATTACTCAGGTATTCCCATGCGACTGACTGCGAAGGGGCGGTATGCCGTGACTTCCATGCTGGATCTCGCGCTCCACCATTGTGAAGGACCGACCCCGCTCTCTGCGATTTCTCAGCGGCAGGATATTTCACTGTCGTACCTCGAGCAATTGTTCTGCGCCCTTCGCCAAAAGGGACTTGTCAGAAGTGTTCGGGGCCCAGGCGGAGGATATAATCTGAGTCGCGCAGCTTCTGAAATCAGTGTGGCTCAGGTAATAGATGCCGTTAATGAAACTTCAGATGCAACTCGCTGCGGTGGCGCCGGCGATTGCCAGCATGGGGAGACCTGCCTGACTCATCATCTGTGGATGGACCTGAGTGAGCAAATTCGCTCTTTTCTCGCGGAGATCTCATTGGGAGACCTGATGCGTCGGCAGGAAGTCAAAGCTATCTCAGAAAATCAGGATACTCGCGTACCCGGCCGAATGGACCAGGAAACCGTGCCGCTGACGCTGATGGGCAATTCCCACTAGCGTTCGCTGTCAGTTAACTTCAGGAAATTGAACAGACCATGTCGCAAGAACAAATTAATCGAGCCATCGCCAAGGATTACAAGGCCGGATTCACCACTGACATAGAATCCGATACGCTGCCGCCCGGCCTGACCGAAGACACTATCCGTTTTATTTCGGAAAAAAAGAATGAGCCGGAATGGCTTCTTGAATGGCGTCTGAGGGCATTTCAGGTTTGGCGTGATATGGCGGGCCCCGATTGGGCGCACGTCAATTATCCTGAAGTTGACTTTCAGAGGATTTCCTACTACTCCCAGCCGAAAAGTATGGAAGACCGCCCTAAAAGTCTCGATGAAGTCGATCCGGAGCTGCTGGCGACCTATGAAAAACTGGGCATCCCGCTCCATGAGCGGGAGTCGCTTGCCGGTGTGGCGGTTGATGTCGTGTTTGATTCGGTCTCCGTAGCGACAACATTCCGCGAAAAACTGGCGGAAGCGGGTGTGCTGTTCTGCTCCATATCGGAAGCGGTGCAACAATATCCTGATCTGGTACGAAAACATCTGGGCAGCGTCGTGCCGCGCAAAGACAATTTCTATGCGGCTTTGAACAGTGCCGTCTTCAGTGACGGTTCTTTTGTTTACATCCCCAAAGGCGTTCGTTGTCCTATGGAGCTTTCCACTTACTTTAGAATTAACGAGGCCAATACTGGTCAATTCGAACGCACTCTGATCATCGCCGATGAGGGCAGTCATGTCAGCTATCTGGAGGGGTGTACCGCGCCTATGCGTGATGAGAATCAACTGCATGCGGCGGTGGTTGAACTGGTTGCTCTGAATGATGCCGAGATCAAATACTCAACCGTGCAAAACTGGTATCCGGGAGATGCTGAAGGCAAGGGTGGTATCTACAACTTTGTCACCAAGCGGGGTCTGGCGCATACCAATGCCAAGATATCCTGGACCCAGGTGGAAACCGGCTCAGCGGTCACGTGGAAATATCCGAGCTGTATCCTGCGCGGGGATAACAGCGTGGGCGAGTTCTACTCAGTCGCCCTGACCAATAATCTGCAGCAGGCCGACACCGGGACTAAGATGATTCATCTGGGGAAAAATACGCGGTCGACGATTGTCTCCAAGGGAATCTCAGCCGGCCATAGTAGCAATGCCTATCGAGGTCTGGTGCGGGTAGGACCAACGGCAAAAGGCGCGCGTAATTACACCCAGTGCGACTCGTTGCTTATCGGTGATCAGTGTGCGGCGCATACCTTTCCCTATATCGAAAGTAAGAACCCGACGGGGATCATTGAGCATGAGGCCACCACCTCTAAAGTGAGTGATGACCAGCTGTATCTGTGCCAGCAGCGTGGGCTCGATCCTGAAAAAGCGGTTTCTATGATTGTGAACGGGTTTTGCAAGGAAGTTTTCAAGGAGCTTCCCATGGAGTTCGCGGTAGAAGCGGGCAAGCTGCTCGAAGTTAGCCTTGAAGGATCAGTGGGGTAGCCGCGCTGATAATCAGCAATTTTTAGTTATATCAAACTTAGACTATTTTGATCGGGAGATTGAACGACATGCTCAGCATCAAGGACTTGCACGCTGAAGTCGAGGCCAAGAATATTCTCAAAGGGCTTAATCTCGAAATCCGTGAGGGTGAAGTCCATGCCATCATGGGGCCTAACGGTTCCGGGAAAAGTACCTTGGGGCATGTACTCTCCGGCCGCCCCGGCTATGAAATCACTCAGGGAAACGTCGAATTTCTAGGCAAAGATCTGCTGGATTTAGATACCGAGGAGCGCGCCCATTTAGGCCTGTTTCTGGCATTCCAGTACCCCGTTGAAATCCCCGGAGTCAGCAACATGGAGTTTCTCAAGGCGTCGGTGGATGCGGTGCGCGAGAGTCAGGGCGCATCGGCTTACGACACCGTCAGTTTTACGCGTCGGGCCCGTGAAGCCTGCGCTGCGGTTGATCTGGATCAGGGCTTTCTCAAGCGGGGCGTGAACGAAGGCTTTTCAGGTGGAGAGAAGAAGCGTAACGAGCTCATGCAAATGATGCTGCTGGAACCCAGACTGTGTATTTTGGACGAAACTGACAGTGGTCTCGATATCGATGCGCTGCAGGTGGTGGCCAATGGCGTAAATGCCATGCGCAGCGAATCGAGATCCTTTCTGCTGGTGACCCATTACCAGCGCTTACTCGACTATATTGAACCGGATTTTGTGCACGTGCTGGCAGGTGGCCGCATCATCAAGTCAGGTGAGAAGTCACTGGCTCTCGAGCTCGAAGCGAAAGGCTATAGCTGGCTTGATGAAGGTAAGGTAGCCTGATGGCTGACCTGCTTACGCCGCAGTTAAACGCAGAGACTCCGGTCTCCGACTGGCTTCAGGCCCGTCGTCTTGCCGGCCTTGCTGCCTGGGAAAGCAGCGACCTGCCGACGCGCAAGACTGAGGAATGGAAATACACTAGTCTCTTTGCGCTGCAGCAGCCGTTCATGGCGGCGAGCGAAACCGCAGAAAGTGCTGAAGAGATTGGTCTCGAGCTGCCGCAGCTGGAAGGCAGCAGGCTGGTTTTCGTCAATGGCTTCTGGCGCGAAGATCTGTCTGACATTTTGCCCGATGCAGCGATTGAGTTGGTGCGTTTTTCAGAAGCTGATCCAACACAAGCCGCATTGATTGTGCAGCATCTCGGGTCGGTTGTAACCGGCAACAAGCATCCGTTTTCCGCTCTGAATGATGCGGTTTTAGCCGATGGAGTTTTCTTCAGGATCTTGAAGGGTAGCAAAGCCGCTTGTCCAATTCAGCTCGTCTGGCACAACAGCCATCAAGCGGACGCCGCTATTAACTCGCAACGCTTACTGGTGCTGGCAGAACAGCACAGTGAAGCCACAGTCGTGGAGCATTTCAGCGGACAGGGACACTCATTCACAAACGGACTTAGTGAATTGATTTTGGAGACAGGCGCCACGCTGAACCATAGCCGACTTCATCTCGAGAGCGCGGAAGCGCTGCACATCGGTGGTCTACATGCGGCTCTCGAGCGGGACGCAACACTCAACAGCTTCCATGTCGCCTTCGGGGGCAAACTCAAGCGGGTCGACATCGTGATCAATCATCAGGGTCGCGGCGCCCACTGTCAGCTGGACGGTATGTATTTGCTGCGTGGGCAAGAACATGTGGACTATCACACATGTATTGAACACGCAGTGCCACACTGCACGACCGATGAAACTTTTCGTGGCATTGTCGGAGACAAAGCGAGCGCGGTATTCAACGGTAGGATTCATATTCATCCTGATGCGCAAAAGACCCGGGCTGAACTGAGTAATAAAAACCTGCTGACTAGCGCGACGGCGGAAGTAAATACCAAGCCTGAGCTGGAAATTTACGCTGATGATGTGCGGTGTGCGCACGGTGCCACCGTGGCGCAGCTGGATGAGTCCATGCTGCACTATCTGCGAACCCGGGGAATCCCTGCTGATGAGGCGCTGGTGTTATTGAGTTATGGCTTTGTCAATGCGCTGGTGGAAAAGCAAAGGCTTGATTCCCTGCGAGGCTACCTCAAGCCCCTG
The DNA here is from genome assembly GCA_002729315.1 of Gammaproteobacteria bacterium. Taxonomy (GTDB): domain Bacteria; phylum Pseudomonadota; class Gammaproteobacteria; order Pseudomonadales; family Pseudohongiellaceae; genus UBA9145. The sequence continues at coordinate 31,231 of PBTW01000096.1, read as the reverse complement.
CTGGCAGATTATTTCGGTGCGGCCCTAGCTGTGGGCTCTGACGATGCGGCGGGTTGATGTGCCGGAAGGTAGGTCGCCAGTGCGTCGATATACCAGGACAAGCTTATGAGCTTCGATGTAGAGGAGATTCGTGCGCAGTTTCCTGCTTTGAAGCAGGAGGTGAACGGCAGGCCGCTGGTTTATCTGGACAGCGCGGCGACCACGCAAAAACCGCAGGCTGTGATCGACGCGATTGTGCATTACTATCAGCATGATAACGCCAATGTGCATCGGGCGGCCCACGCCCTGAGCGGCCGCGCCACGTCAGCTTTCGAGGACAGCCGTAGGGTAACCGCTGAATTTCTGGGATGCTCCAACCTCGCGCAGATTATTTGGGTCAGGGGCGTGACCGAGGCGATCAATCTGGTTGCCGCGAGTTGGGGGCGCAGCAATTTAGCCGCGGGTGATAAGGTTCTGGTCTCGGCCATGGAACATCATTCCGATATTGTCCCCTGGCAGCTGATCTGCGCCGAGCGAGGGGCTGAAGTTATCCCCATCCCGGTGACTGATGAAGGCGAGATTGACCTGCAAGCCCTGGATGCTCTGCTCAATGAGCGCGTAAAAATGGTCGCGGTTAATCACGTTTCCAACGCGCTGGGCACCATCAATCCAGTGCAGGAGATTGCAGCTAAAGCGCACGCCGTCGGTGCTCTTTGCATGGTGGACGGTGCTCAGGCCATCGCCCATTGGCCGCTGGACTTGCAGCAACTGGGCTGTGACTTTTATGCCTTTTCCGGACACAAGCTATTTGGCCCGACCGGCATTGGCGTGCTCTGGGGACGCCAAGCGCTGCTTGAAGCCATGCCGCCCTTTCTGGGCGGAGGGGAAATGATTGATCGGGTTAGCTTTGACGGTACGACGTTCAATCGCCTTCCTTTCAAATTTGAGGCCGGCACCCCCAATATTGCCGGAGTGATCGGATTAGGTGCTGCTGTGCGCTGGTTGCAAGGTCTGGACCGAGAGGCAGCTGAGGAGCATGAACAGCTGTTGCTGCGACGCTGTGACGAGCTGGCTGATTCGGTGCGGGGTCTAAGGCGCCTCGGTCCCGAGCGAAATCGGGTCGGTGTGTTCAGCTTCTTACTAGAGGGCACGCATCCGGAAGATCTTGGTACTTTGCTTGATCAGCAGGGCATCGCCATCAGGACGGGACATCATTGCGCTCAACCCTTGATGTCCCGATTTGAGGTGCCGGGTACGGCACGTGCGTCCTTTAGCCTTTACAACACGCTGGACGAGGTGGAAGCCTTGTTCGCCGGACTGGAAAAGATTCAGGAATTATTCGCGTGAACCGGCAGGCAGCTGAATTGCGAAGAGACGAATTCGCTGGAGTAGGAATATGAGTGTAGAAATTTTTGACGTGAACCATGATCCGCAATCTGTCATCTCTGTCACAGAAGCGGCCGCCGCGCATCTGCTTAAACAGGTTCAGCTGAAAGGCATGTCAGCGGTGCGGCTGAGCGTCAAAGAGAGTGGCTGCACCGGCTATATGTATGTCATGGAAGAGGTCAACGCGCCGCAGAGCGGTGATCTGACGGTTAGTGCAGAAAATGATCTGACAGTGTATGTCGATGTCGGCTCTCTGCCGTACTTGCGCGGGACTGAACTCGATATGGTGCAGCAGGGAGTGAATCGAACGCTGCACTTCAACAATCCGAATGTCAGTGTCGCCTGCGGTTGTGGCGAAAGTTTTGATATCTCGGCGTCCTAGAGTCCCTGTTTTTGAAAAGCAAAGAACGCACGATTCTCACCACCTTACGGGATTGCCCTGGCCGTCTGGTGCCTGTTGGTGACCCGGTGACGATTCCGGCAGCCACCTTTGTCACTCTGGTGCAGTCTCTCGGCGGCACTTATACGGTGACTCATCAGGGCAATATGATTCGTGTCGATGGCACTGACGCCGATGCTTTGGGTCTGGAGCCGATTAGGCTGAAGTTTGACTCCCGCCCGGACGGCCAAATTGATGAGGCGCAGGTCTGGGAGACCCTGCACACCGTCTATGACCCCGAAATACCCGTGGATATTGTGAACTTAGGCCTCGTTTACAAAGTAGTGATCAGCCAATCAGAGGGTTTGGTCGAGATTGATATGACCCTGACCGCACCGGGTTGCGGTATGGGGCCAGTTCTGGTGGGTGATGTTGAAGTGCGGCTTGCGCGTGTACCCAATGTAAAGAAAGTCAGTGTTGATCTAGTGCTGGATCCGCCCTGGAGTCGGGAGATGATGTCTGAAGAGGCGCAGCTAGAAACCGGCATGTTCTTCTGACGTCGCCTTTTCTTTTAGTTATACTTCTCCGCCTCCAGCTTCCACCCCGCTACAGTAAGTTGTAAACCACATGAGCAATCACCCTTTCGGGCACTCGATCAGCAGTGATGACATCAAGGCCACTTTGGGTTTCGTTGACAGTTGGGAAGAGCGCTACAAGTACATTATAGATCTGGGAAAAGACCTGCCTGAATTGCCCGACACCAAACGCACCGAGGACAGGCTCGTGCGAGGCTGTCAGAGCCAGGTGTGGATTGACGAACACGTTGAAGAAGGGAAGGTTCAGCTCGCCGTCGACAGCGATGCCTTTATCGTAAAAGGGCTGCTGTGCATCATTCTTGCGGCCTACAATAACCGCACTCCTCAGGATATTCTGGATTTTGATATCGACGCGTACTTTGCTGAACTGGAGTTGCTCAATCATCTCTCTGCCTCCAGAGGCAATGGTCTGCGCGCCATGGTGGCGCGTATTCAATCCATTGCCCGCAGTGCGCTCTGATCCAAGTGTCGCCTTCTCGACAAGTCCTAGGATGAAGTGACACAGGCCCGTTGGCCGGTACTCAGCCTAAAGACAGGCTCTTACCCAGACGTCATGGCGTATCATTTCTGGGGGGGGGAGGATAACTGCCCGCCGAATAAAGGGCCGCCTTGCTGTCTGTTGCTTCTGTCAGGGTGAACCGGCCGCGGCGATCGAGCCTGTATGACTTCAGACGCCGATCGTACCTCCGCGTGTGATCAGTCGCTGCAGGCTCATCAGAAGGGTGATTTGCAGAGCGATAAGCATCAAAAGTATCCAGTGCTCACTGTGCATTCCGGTCAGCAAGAATCCGACTAAACTGATCATTCCATTAAAAAGTGCATAGGGCAGCTGGGTCCTGAAATGTTCGATCTGAGCGCATCCGGCACCACTTGAGGAAAGGATTGTTGTTTCAGATATTGGCGAGCTGTGATCACCAAACAGCCCTCCCGAGAGCACTGCGCCCATACATGCGTACAGCGGCGCCCCCACGAGGCTTGCCGTGGGAATGACCAATGGAAACATGATGGCAAAGGTTCCCCATGACGAGCCCGTGGCAAAACTCAGCATGGCTGAGAGCACAAAGATGACTGCCGGCAGTAACCAGACAGGCAGGGCAGCTTCGGTGACTCCGGAGATAAAGTCAGCGGCGCCAAGACTCCGACCGATATCAGAGAGCGCCCACGCGAGAAGCAGGGTCACTGCTACCAGCGTCATGTTTGTCATGCCTTTCAGGTATATGTCTATGCTCTGCAGGATGGGCCTGACTCTGAGAAAAGCCATTAAAGAGATCAGGGTGACGGCTGCACTGAAATAGCCACTAGAGAGCCCGGCGCGAAACCGTGAGCCGGACACCGGGTTAAGAGGGAATCCCAGTGGGACCAGTTGCCAGCAGAGCACACCCGCGAGTACGGCCAGCGGCACCCAGACCAGCATTGGTCTGGCGTTGCCGTGTGTGAAGCCTTTGATCTCGCTGCCGTCAGATTCGGCATGTGCGGGTGATGAATGTGTGTATAGACGGGCAGAAATTTCAGCTTTTTGCATGGGGCCAAAATCCATCTTCAGCACGGTCATCAGAGGCACCATGCCTACCGCCAGCCAGGCATAAAACTGGAAGGGAATGGTTTGAACAAACGCGGCGAACTCATTCTGGTTCAGCCCCAGAGCTGCGAACTCCTGACTTATTAGGCCCATGATATAAACCCCCCATCCAATAAAAGGCACCAGGATTGCGACTGGAGAAGAAGTTGAGTCGACGATAAATGCCAGTTTCTGGCGGGAGATTTTCAGGCGATCAGTCAGAGGCCGAAAGGCGGGCCCGATGATGAGTGGGGTACCGAGATCGGAGAAGAAAATGGCAATCCCGCCGAGCCAGGCGGCCAGCTGAGCCTGGAGGCGCGATTTGACCCGGGAATTGATGGATTGGGCAAAGGCTGCGCCGCCGCCGCTTCTTTCCATCAAAGCCACGAAGCCACCGATGAATGCTAGCAGTACGAGCACACCGGCATTGTAGGAATCGGTGAGTTCCGGAATGAGGTGCTCGATTACCAATTGGCTCATTGCGGCCAGCGGACCTGCGCTGTGCAGCATCATTACCCCGACAAAAACGCCACTGAAAAGGCCGACAATGACATTGCGGGTGAAGAGAGACAGCAAGAGGGTAATGACGAGAGGGAGGAGAGAGCTGGCGTCTGGCCCGGGCATCGGCGCAGTAAATACCGAAAAAACGACTATTTCAAGCCGGTGGGAAAAGTTTTGGAAACATGCTTGACGGCCTACCTACCGGTCGGTAGGTTTTTGTCTACAGGAGACAAACTTATGCAAAATAGAAATCATACGCGGACCATACTCCGACTGTCGCTCTCTTCACTTGTCTTGTTGAACTCAGCGATAGCCTGGGCGCAAACAGCCCCCCAGACAAATATCGAGCCCAATGCGCAGTTCGGCGGGTCATTCGAGAATGACGAAAGTGATGTGACGCTCTTTCGCGGAGCTGCGAACAACTCCTGGTTTCCCGTATATTTCAACGCCGAGCCTGAACCGGGCGCTGAAGACGTGCCCGTCGAAATCCGGGAAATCAATTTGCGACCGGAAAGAGACGTGACTCTCCACGTCGAGATTTACAATCCTGAGGGGTCGATTCCCCTTATTATGACGCCGGGAGGGAACGGAGATACCAATGGGTTCGGCGGTTTTGCCCGAAACGTTGCTGCAGCAGAGCCAGATTTCAGAGTGATCATTTACGACCGCCGAAACATCGGCCTGTCAGAAGTCACGTTCGGCAGCCAGCCACAGATGGTAGAGGAGGGTGAGGACCTGCACATCCTGGTTCAACGCCTTGGGGTGGCACCTGCCGCATTCTATGGCATGTCCTCTGGCGGGCGTTCCAATATGATATTGGCGTCGCGCTATCCGGAAGACATCGCAGCGCTCATCATTGCGCCGCTCACTGGCGGTACGTATGCGGCTGCGCGTCTGTCTGAGGATTATTTCTTTAAATACCTTCCAAATAAAACTCTCATGACTAGAGAACATCTCGACAATTTGCCTCTCACTTCGATGCAAGACGTTGCTGAAACGGAATATTGGAGCGCTTATCTGGACCGTAATACTCCGGAGCGGCGAGCGCGATTCTTCAGTGCCAATGTGTCAGATTTCCTGGCGGCGATGCGAACCTCGGGAGAACATCTGCAGGCGACTCGCTTTCAGACGGCGCTGGGGATGCCGGATGAAGAGCTGGCCGCGATCAGGGTTCCTGCGACTCTGCTGCTGCATCACGATCAGTACAGCGATAACCTGCACCCGATCACGAACTCGAGAGCTGCCACGACGCTGATTGATAATTCCACGTTTGCGTTTGGCAGAGCGCTTCCGCAAATACTGGAGGCGCTGGTTCCGTTTGTGAAGGCGCATACGCCTCCGCTTAACTGATGAATGCCACAGCAGACAGAATTCTTGATGTTGGTCAGGAGCTAATTCAAACCAGAGGATTCTCGGCGATGAGCTTTCAGGACATCGCTTCTGAAGTTGGCATCAAAAAGCCTAGCATCATCCATCACTTCCCCACCAAAGCGGAACTGGGTGTTGTGATTATCCGTCGGTACCGGGGCACTTTTGCTGCCCAACTGCAGGAGATAAGCGAGGATCCCGCCAAGTCCTCCTGGGATGCATTGGAATCCTACTTCTCACCCTACCGGTTTTTTGCTTCCACACCGGATAAAGTGTGTCTTTGCGGCGCCCTGGCGGGTGAGATGCCTGCTTTGCCGGAAACCATGCGCGTTGAAGTGAGGCAATTCATGGAATCGCATCAGCAATGGCTGGAGGAAATCTTGCTTAGAGGATCTGGGCGCGGTGAATTTTCGTCCATCGACTCGCCGGAACTTTTGTCACGGATGATTTTCAATTCGTTGCAAGGCTCGCTGCTGGTCAAACGCTCAACAGAAGATCTCAGCCAACTTGAGGAAGTGATTGCAGCTATCACCAATCTGCTGCAAACAACGCAGGACTGATTGGTCCGACACCTGCCTGGCAGCATAACGATACCGATCAGTTCTGCGACGGGATCTGTGCCGTTTTTACCTTGACCGGTTCCGCGCGCTTTCGGGAGCTTTCTCCCACTGATGCTCATAGCGGTCTGGCAGCACTTTGGTGCCGGAACTGAACTTGAACGGAACACCGGCTATGCCGCTTTCATACTCTGCTTCGAGGTAGTAGGCCACGTATCCTGAATCGGGCTGTTCCATCTGGATTTCGTAGACGCCTGGGGTCGTGGCACGGATTTCGGTGCTGCTGTAGGCACGACCGATTTTTGCCTGAGTAAAGTTTCTTTCGGACTCGTTAGTGGCCTGCCAGAGCAGGACTTTTGTCGGCTCGTCCAGTGAAAACAAGGTGATAGTCCCTGAGTCGGAAACGCGCCAAGAGTAGCGCGGCAATGACACGTTGTAGACGACTGAGTGATACCAGGAATCTAGGCTGTCGATCACATCGGTATCGGCCATGCTGTGATTGGAGTTGGGCACGTATCGCAGGTGCTTCTCTCCGACAAGATCGTCCCAGTAGAATTGCCAGGAATCGGGCAGGAAAAACTCATCTCCCGTAGAGTTCAGGATATATTTGGGTAAGGTGAGTCGGTCCCGGTATTCATAGGGTTCCACCATATCCATTAATTCATCCCATTCGGGCGTGTCTATCCAGTTGACCACGCCGCTTGTGACATAATCGATAACGGCTAGGGAGTAGGCTCCGTACACGGAGTAGTGATGTTTGAACGAATTACTGACATTGAGCATGTCTATTACAATCGGTGCGATCGCAATGACTCTCGGATCTACGATAGCGGTTGTCCATGTAGTCCAACCGCGCTTTGAACCGCCTGCAACAACAAACTTGTCCACGGTCAGCGCATTACCAGATGTGCCCAACACCACAGAGGTGATTGTATCCATGGCCCTGACGGCAGATTTTGTCATTGGCAACCTGAGCGGCCACTTTTCATCACCGGTGCGAAGATATTTGTTCCAGGTGTAAGCAATGATCGCGTCTTCAGTTCGCCTAATATCCGGGCTGTCAGCAAAGCGAAGAGGTTGATTCGGAACCATATAAAGAGTGCTGACGACGGTCTGAGTTCTGAGTGCTCGGGCGATATCGTTTTCAGGCGCCGCCTCAGGCAGACTGTTCGACTTGCTGCCTCCGGTGATGTACAGAAAAGAGATGTCGCTGTTGACAGTATCCGGAATGGTCACGGTCATGTAGTGCTGCCAGATCGGGTCGTTGACTTCGGCCTCGGTCAGCCATTTTTGCGAGGTCATTTCTAATATCAGTGTCCTGTATCCCGGCCCCAAAACGGTGTCGGCAACGGTGTAGGCGTAATTCTCGTCTGCGGTATTCACATATTCGTCCAAGGCCGTATAGCTCAGGCCATTTGCCAGAACGACCGTACAATGAGTGATGAACAGCCCGAGAGAAATCCGCCTGAGTATTCTGATGATGTCTGTCACTTCGTCGTCTCCTTTCCGATATCGGCTCGAGGCTAAGGACCCTCTGCAAAAAGCTACTGCTGGCCCTGCTGCCGCCTTGCACAAGTGCGCGACCCTGCCCTGATCCACCTGAGCGTGCTTCGCCTCACCTTAGCACAATACGAAGCGGGGCGTGACAGGCAACTCACTGGTGCAAGTCGTTGGCCACGCTTTTGGTTGACGAGTTGCAGGAGCGCAGGCAGGGTGATGCTACAAATGCTCCTGATAAACAGGAATCAGATGCTTATTCAGCCCAGACGGTAAAGCACTTCCGCTGTAAGCAGGCCAAGGAATGAACCCAGCAGTGACCCGAGAAGCGACATCAGGATCGCTGTCGGAATAAGTCGTTGTTCAAAGGTGGCGGCAACCAAAGTGGCAGAGGGTGCGCTGCCGACATTCGCAATTGAGGCAAGTGCCGCTAGAGCTATATCGATTTTGAGAATCTTTGCCGCTGCAATCATGGCGGCGCCATGTATGCTGAGGATGAGAAATCCAGACAGTACATACAGAGGTGCATCCAGAATGGCAGCCAGGCTTACTTCGGCTCCTATCAGAGCGACGATGATGTAAAGCATCACTCCCGAAACCTCTTCTGCGGCAGGCAATTTTCTCAACGGGGTATGTGCGGCGAGAGTGCCCAAAGCGGTGGACAGAATCACTGTCCATAACATTGCCGAGGGCAATCCGAGTGACGCAATTTTTGACCCCAGAGAGGAGCTGATAGAGGCTGCCAGCAGTGAGATGCTAAGACAGGTCATCAGCGCAGACGCATCAATAGGTTTGCCTTCTTGCTCCGGGTCTGCACTGCATATGGCCTCGTCTGCTGCGGTCTTCACGCCGAACCTCTGGTTAATCGCCAGCCGATGCGGCTTCATCGCTAGGACAACCACCAACCAGACCGAGTAGCACAGGGCGCCCATCAACAGCGTATAGCTCATGGCACCGTCAGTCACCTGGAGCGCCTCCTTGACTGCAACAAAATTCTGGGTGCCTCCGGTCCAGCCTGCAGCCATGACGCCAAACGTTTGGCTGCTTTCTTCTCCCAGAAAACCGCGCATCAGAAAATGGGTAATCACAAAGCCAGCGACGATGGTTGCGGCCGACACCAGGCACAACAGTATTGTTTTGAGGCCAAGTTTTTTCAGTTCCGTAATACTGAATTTGAGCGACATCAGAAACAGCATCATCGGGATCATCAAATCCCGGGTCGATTCTCTCGTTGCTCGAACCGATTCTGTGAACTCCCAGATGCCGAAAGTATAGCCAAGCATCGCGCCAAACAAGATCAGCACAATGGGAGGAAACAAGGTAAAAAGCCTTACAGTGAAAGCCCGTTCCATCGCCAGCAGTGATGCGCATAAGATCACTATTGCTGTCAGGAAAACGAAGCCATCATCTATCATTCGATTGTCCGCCCGGTGGCGTTGTGTAGCACGGGTCGCTGGCCCTTAATGCGGTGGTAGACTGACACTCAGCGCGTAATCGGTATTTTTATCATGCTGGTGGTCCTCCCTTGGCGGGCTCTTGAGCCGCAGGAATTGTTGCTGTAATACGTTTGAGTATAAAGAAGGATGTGTACCGCTTGCCAGCGCACTGTGATGCCGGTTTAGCTTTCTGCACCGCTGCTGCAAGGCCTTCCGCTTGCGCCGACTACGGCCGGGGACCGTAGCGCGGCATCGGTGCGTCGTATTCCAGTGCGCCTAGGTCTGGAGAGTCGCCGTTGAAATCCTCTGTGATGGTGGAGAGCGGCATACCTCTGTCGATAGCGCTCGCCCCCTCACGTAAGCGGAAATCAAGTGATTCCGCGTCATAGAGCGTTTGGACGGTATCGATATTCTTGGCGCTGAGCTGAGGGACATTAACGAAAATGTCGTAGTCCACCAGGATACTGTTACGGTCCTGCCCCGTACGTGACGAATAATCTGCCAGACTTGCCGCCTCTATAGACTCCAGCTGCTCTTCGTAATCCGGATCGGTAATGTCTGCCAGAGAAGCAGTCGAGGGTGAGCGCCATGAAAATGCAGTCGCCGCGGCAGGGTTCGGGCGAAAGCCATTGAAGTCAGAGCTTGAATAATCAGTCAGGGACGTCACGCTGAAAATCATGTCCTGTGATTCCTCACCCAAAAACAGGTTGTTTCTCCAGTGGGCGTTCGAGGCGCTTGCGACGGACGTTTCCGAAAGAATCGTGTTGTTGTAAAACACCACACCCGCGGAGCCCGCTGTGATACGGGTTGAACCGCCAGGTAGGTGATAGGCGATGTTCCTGATCCAGTAGACAGGCCCTCCCAAAGCAGGCTGGTTACAAAAGGCATGGGAGGGGTGATTGATTAGCATGTTGTTCATGATGCGGATGTTGTGCATCCCACCGTCAGCTTCAATCGGATTGTCGTGGCTGTTAGTAATGTAATTGCCATAAAAATCTATAGCCACTGAACGTCGGTCCCAATAATCCCGGGTCGGATATTTGGGTCCGTCGGGTATATCTGGGCCCGAGGGGGTCGAACCGTCAGGGTTGCCGTAGGTTTCTATGTTGATGCCATCATGAAAGTTGGCGATATAGTTATGGGCCACGATGTGACCGGGACCGTAAATTTTGACCGCGACATAAGAGCGCATTGGCGGAGGGAAGATCTGATTGTCCACGCCTTCGAACTGCGCCCACAGCTCGCCACGCCAACCGATGAGGTGGTTTGGATCATTTCGGCCAACAAAGTGACTGTCGGCAATATAAAAGCCGCGGGAACCCGAGTAATTGGTGAATACGCCGGCACCGACGTCTTCGAAGCGACTGCGTTTTACGGTCAGGCCCTGAGCGCCCGCGATGAACTGGGTGCCTGCCAGAATACCAATCTCTGAATTTCTGAAAGTGATGTCTTCAAAGTAGGTGTAGTCGGCAGCGCGTACGTCAAACAGCGCGTAATTGCCGTTGCCGTCGAAGATCACCTCGCCATCACCGGCCGCTACGATGGCAATGGGTCGCTCGGCCGTTCCATCTGCGGTCAGGTAGTAGGTTCCGTCGAGCGGGGTTGTGCGATTCACTGTTGCATCATTGGTATACTCGTAGCGGTCGTACTGATAGGTCCCCGCATGCACGATGATTTTGTCGCCGGCCCGAACCCGGGGTCGGCCCGAGGTTGCCCAGTCGGTGCCGGCGCACCAGTAATTGTAGGCGCACATGAGTCCTTCAAAGGCCGGCTCCTGTTTTTCACCCTCATGCCCGTGCGGATAGACATGGAATTCCCGACCGCCCGTGTAGGGTTCCGGTTCGGCCCGGGTGCTCACCGTGGCAAGCCGTTCAGAGTTGCCCACTACACCGTCGGGATCGCTGATACTGAACTTCACTTCATACCGTGTGTCTGCATCCAGGTTTAGCACACTGCCGGCAAACATGTTGGGTGTGATGACGTCGAGTCGGGACTCACTGTAGATGCGCTCGCCATTCAGCCTCAGCATGGGTAGGGCATCTTGCCAAGTTGCTTCTCCGGTCTTTCGATACCACAAATCGACCCGGGCATTGCGATTCTCATCGCCCTGAATTAACCACTCAAAACCAAGGTTGATTAGCGTGGGCGGTTCGGTGAACAGTTCACCCGGCACCACCGCGTTGGGGTTATCGGATGCAAACGGGGATGGCTCCGCAGCAATCTGCGCATAGTTGCTCTGTGCAAGGCATGTCAGGCTCAGCAGGAGCAGCAGAGTCTGGAAGCTGGGGTGGCGCATTGAGTGGCCTTCGCGGTAAAGTCTGGTCAATAACAAGATCCATGGTAATTGATCTGGAAGTGAGACGAAATGCTTCAGCCTGCCGGGACTGACACTAGCCTGCGGGCCGGGCAGAGGGTCGATCTCCAGCGACTACTGTTTTCATGACTTTCTTCGATAGGGATAAAACATGGGCTTCTCACGCTGCAACACTCTCGTACTGACCTGGGTCATGGTGCTGTTCGCGCAGGGCCAGGCCGCGGAATTTTCGCAGGTGCGACCGGATGCCGATGCCCTGATGCAGCTGCCGGTAAACGAATGGCTGACCAACGGGGGAGATCTTTACAACAGGAATTTTTCTCCGCTTGATCAGGTTAACACCGACAACGTCGGTCGCCTGGGGCCCGCCTGGCGCACACACCTTAATGGTTCAGGTCTGGGAGCGAAATACTCGGGCGAAGCACAGCCCCTGATCATTGATGGCATCATGTATATCATCACCGGTGCCGATGATGTCTTCGCGCTCAGCGTCGAGACCGGAGAAATGCTCTGGTCGAATGAAGCCCAACTCAGCAGTGAAATCTCAACCATTTGCTGTGGCTGGACAAGTCGAGGCGTGGGTTATGGCGAAGACAAAATTTTTGTAGGCCAGCTAGATGGTGTACTGAAGGCACTGGATGCCGAAACCGGAGAGCAGGTGTGGTCGATTCAGGCGGAAAGCTGGGAGGAGGGCTACACCATTACCAGCGCACCGTTGTACTTTGACGGCATGGTCATCAGCGGGTTTGCTGGCGCTGAGTTCGCTGCGCGAGGTCGGGTGAAGGCCTATGATGCAGCGGATGGCTCTCTGCTCTGGACGTTTTATACCGTGCCGGCACCGGGCGAATTTGGTTCGGATACCTGGCCTGCTGACAGTGATGCCTGGGAAACCGGCGGTGGTACAGTCTGGCACACGCCAGCGGTGGATCCTGAACTAGGTCTGATTTACTTCTCGACCGGTAATCCTGGCCCTGACTACAACGGTGCAATCAGGCCCGGCGACAATCTGTTTACAGCCTCGATTGTTGCCCTTGACGCCTATTCTGGTGAATACCGCTGGCACTTCCAGCAGGTTCACCATGACATCTGGGATTTCGATGCGCCGAATCCTGTTGTTTTGTTCGACTTGGACTATGAGGGTGTCTTCAGAAAAGGGCTTGCACAGGCAGGCAAGACGGGATGGGTGTATATCCTTGATCGGGTCACCGGAGAGCCACTAGTTGGCATCGAAGAACGCCATGTTCCGCAGGAAGAGCGACAGGCTACCGCAGCTACCCAGCCCTATCCGGTCGGTGATGCTTTCGTGACGCATACGCTCGATATCGCTCCGGAAGGATTTCGAATGGTGAACGATGGCAATATCTTCACACCTTTCTGGGATGATCCGGTGCTGCTTCGGCGGGGGGAGGCGAATTGGCCACCGAGTGCCGTTGATCCTGACAAGGGCGTGATTTATGTCTGCGCAGGTGACCGCCAAGCGGCTTACACGACCAATGCGGATACCGATTCAGCCGAGCCGGGTGATCGCTACACAGGCGGTAACATGCGTTTTGCCCCCATTGCGGTTACAGGAATTGTCGCGGCCATGGACTTGCGAACCAATAAACGCCTGTGGTCGCAGCGGTGGCCAGGCCGCTGCTATAGTGGACTGGTCGCAACCGCGGGGAATCTGCTGTTCGCAGGCCGCAATGACGGACGATTTACCGCCATGGATGCAGCGACCGGTCAGAAGCTCTGGGAGTTCATGACCGATGCCGGCGTCAATGCGCCCCCGACTGTTTTCGAACACAAAGGCGAGCAATATGTGACTGTGCTGTCTGCCGGTAATTTACTGGCCGGCTCTGCACGAGGTGACAGCATCTGGATGTTCAAGCTGCTCGAAGAGGGAGAGGAAACGGCGATTGCACTGGAGAAGGTGACCCCACCGCAGGCCAACACAGAAGGCCTTGGTCTGTATCGAAGCACCTGCGTTTTCTGTCACGGGCTCCGAGGCGAGGGCGGTCATAACGGCATGCCTCTGGAGGGTCTTGCTGCATTTTCAACAAACTACGTGGCCAACATAATTACCAACGGCCAGAACAACATGCCGTCGTTTGGACAAACGTTCGGGCCGGCCCAGATCAGGGCGATTGCCGAGCACGTTCGCACTCTTAACCGCGGCATTCAGAATCGAAATTTCCGGTAAACTGTGGCGAGCCTGGCGGTACTAGCGTGACCGCACCGAGCTGGCGTGCGGCGAACGCCGGTGGTACCACACTAGCAGCGAAAGGCCAGCCGCAGTCAGCAGATGGAGAAAGTCGCCCGGCTGTAGCAGGTTCGAAACGCGCTGGCCCGTCGCAAACAGGATGAACCCCAATTCCAGTGCGACCGCCCCCACTAAGGCACTCAGCAGTCTGTGTCTGGCTGCGTAAACGATAATCTGTAGCACGCACAGCACCGCCACAACTTGTCCGAACCGGGTCAGTTCGAATAAATCTGCCATCATGAATCCAACAGCACCTGAAACGATCAGCAGGATCGAAGCATACTTGGCCCGGGTGGCTCCGGCACTGCTCGTCCAGATGGTGCTGACTGCCATCAGCAGGAAGGCGGAAGAGGCACTAAAAGCTGAGAAGAAACCGTGCAGCGTGGGCAGCGGCAGCAAGTCGCTGAATCTCAGAACCCCCAGGCCAGCGGTGACGGCAAGAAGCGCCGACCCCATGCGAAACGCCAGTGGTAGTCTGGAGTTGGCTACCGCCGCCGCGGCAACCAGGCACAGCAGGCCGTCGGTAATAGCCAGGCTAGTCATGCTGTGGCGCCTGAAATTTCTCTAGACTCCAGACTTTTCCGATACCTGCGAACAGCCCGATCACAATCGCGACGAATATGAGCTGCCGGGCAAGCGGTATCTGATCTCGCGTGCCCAGATAAAGTATTAACAACGTCAGGGCCACTAGCGTGGTGGCGATACCTGAAAGCCGGATTGAGGTCGGCGCATGAGATCTGTGCTTTTGGTATGAATCGACCATTGGGGATTTTGTTGACGTATTCTCTGTATCTGCCGGCGACCAATCCGGCTCGGCTACGATGAACATCAGTCCTTCGCGCCAGCTCCTGGCATTTTTTACCTTCAGCCAGAGCGTTTTGTAGTAGTGGAGATTACTCCATACTGGACTCCAGCTTTCGAGCGGCTTTCTGATTCCGTACACAATGGGCTCTTCCTCGCGTTCATCGGCATAGGTGCCAAACAGCCTGTCCCACAGACAGAAGATTCCGCCGAAGTTTCGGTCAATGCAGTAGTCGTTCTGCCCGTGATGTACCCGATGGTTTGAAGGGGTGACGAGGAACCATTCCAGAAAGCCGAGTCTGCCGATCAAGCGGGTATGCACCCAGAATTGATACAGCAAATCGACAAGGCCAACAATGACATAAACTTCAACGGGAATGCCGAGAACCGCCAGAGGGAGGTAAAACACCCATTTGAAGTAGAAGCCCGTTGAAGCCTGTCGCATTGCAGTGGACAGATTAAATTCTTCGCTGCTGTGATGAGTGATGTGAGCCGCCCAGAAGATATTCACCATGTGCCCGGTCCGGTGCACCCAGTAGTAGAGGAAGTCATACAAGAGCAAGGCGAAGATCCAGGTGAATGGGCTTGCAGTGGACCATTCAAAGGTGCCATAGCGTGCCTCAATCAGGGCATACATAACCGCGCCAAAGACTGCGCCGGTGGAGTTGACGAACTGGCTGAGCAGACCGATGTTGATAGAAGTTATCGAATCCTGAAAGTTATAGACTTTCCGGCCTTTGAGGTAAGCAAAGCCCAACTCGATAAAGACTAGAGCCAGCAGGACGGGAATGACCAGAATCATCGGTTTGAGAGAAAAATTGTCAATCATGATGTTCCGCTTCTTGTTCTTTTGACTGAATGATCAGGTGTAGCTAAGGGTTCTGCTGCCTGTTCCCGACTCAGTTAATCACGGATGCGCCAAAAATACACGCCCGAGCCGTGCGACGGGTAGTGACCTCTCGGCTGGATTTCGGGACAAGCCGAGAGTCGGCCTCGCGTCGACGGAATCGCACATGACCGACCGGAAGTGGTCAGTTCTAGCAAGCATATCCGATGTAGCTGCTTGCAGGCAGATTGCCGGCGTTGTCAGCCGGGAATCGGGTCAGAACGCTGCTCAAGATCCCGGAGAAAAGTCTCGAGATTGCTAGGCGGCGCTGTCTGACTTCTTGCTGCGCTTAATGTCCTCTTATCCGATAGCTTTCTGCGATTTTCTCGATGGCCACCAGATAGGCTGCGGTTCTGAAGTCGCTGACGCCATCTTTTTCCTTCAGCACCGCCCGCATCTCCTGAAAGGCTTTACGCATGGTGTCATCAAGACCTGAGCGCACCAGATCGATTTCATTTGCGCCGGCTTTGAACTCGTCCCGAAAACTTTCCGAAAGCGCCCACGCGTTACCCAGGGATTCCGACAGGGCATCCAGCTCCCTTACAATCAGCTCGTTGCGCGCCTCCTGCTCCCGGCGCTGCATGCGACCGAAGCGCATGTGACTGAGATTCTTGACCCATTCAAAATAGGATACGGTCACGCCGCCTGCGTTGGCGTAAAGATCAGGAATGATGACGCAGCCTTTCTCGCGGAGTATATGATCCGCTTCAGCAGTCACCGGGCCATTCGCGGCTTCAATGATCAGCGGTGCACGGATTTTCGCAGCGTTACCGGCATGGATCACCCCTTCGGTGGCAGCTGGAATCAGAATATCGCATTCCAGCTCTAGCGCCGTCTCCGGTGAACCCACAGCTTGCACGCCGGGAAATCCGGTGACCCCGCCTTTCTCCTGAATCCAGCTTTTGAGCGCTTCCACATCGATACCAGATTCCGCAGCAACCGCTCCGTCTCTCTCAACCACTGTAGTGATAATCGCGCCATCCTGCTGACTGAGGAATTTTGCTGCATGGTAGCCCACGTTACCCAATCCCTGGACGAGTATTCTTTTGCCGTCAAGTGAGCCGGTCAGGCCGGCTCGGGCGACATCTTCATTGTCTCGGAAAAATTCTCTGAGCGCGTATTGGATTCCGCGGCCCGTCGCCTCGGTGCGGCCGGCAATTCCTCCCATTGACACCGGTTTGCCAGTGACACAAGCCTTTGCATCAATATCGGTTGGCTGAATTTGCAAATATTGATCCGCTATCCACGCCATCTCACGCTCACCTGTCCCCATGTCTGGGGCGGGGACGTTTTGCGCAGGGTGGATGAGATCTCTTTTGATCAGTTCTGCCGCAAAACGGCGCGTGATTTGCTCTAATTCCTCTGTGCTGTAATCTCCGGGATCAACGCATAGCCCGCCCTTGGATCCGCCGAAAGGCACGTCAACCAGCGCGCACTTGTAAGTCATCAGCGCGGCCAACGCTTCGACTTCATCCTGATTAACCGATGGTGCGTAGCGGATGCCACCCTTCACCGGTTCCATGTGCTCCGAATGAACTGCCCGATAGCCGGTAAAGGTTTGAACTTCACCGCGCAGGCGTACCCCGAATCGGGTGGTGTAGGTCGCGTTGCAGACTCGGATTTTTTCTCGCAGGCCCGGTGAAATGCTCACCAGATCGGCGGCTCTATCGAACATAAGATCGACGCTTTTGCTGAAGGATTTTACTTGCGACACGTGCTATTTGCTCTCTGATTGAATGTGGCTTCAGGATTGGAGCGCTGTATTCACTGAAGCGCTGCTATTGGCGCGATGGTAATGGAAAATATGCTTGCGGGCAGCAAAATTCTCTCTTGCTGATTAGCGAGTAGGATTCGATTCCCATCGCCAGTCTAAGCAGTATCCCGCAGAAATCAGCGCTGTGCCTGTGCGGCCATTTGGTGGAACTGTTGTCAGAGTGCCCTAGGGGCGCTCCACTGCAAATGCATGATAGGGTTCCAGCGAATCGATGGCGCTCAGGGGCTGTGAGTTGACGTCCCACTTGAACAGCTTGAGCTCAATGCGATCCCGCCCGAAATCGACAATGCTGAAACCATGCTCCTCAATGGGTGGAATTTGCTCCTGAAAATCTAGATATGCTGAAGGCGCTGCCGCAACCCCTCTTACGTTGGAGGGGAATCCCCACTCAGCGGTGCTGACAGGGCCGCATAAGACCGTGGTTATCGGGTTGTCGGCAAAACTGCGGTTGCCGGAGCCGAGCATGGCGCCCACCCCTGTCGCATGAAGATCGCCGGAAATTACCATCGGGTTGCGGTGCTTCATGTCCGCCAGAGACTGCATGATTCTGTCGTGCTGTTCAGCCCAGCCCCGGCGCCAGTGTGGCTTCGGAATCTGAGTGGTCAGCTCACCGGTTTCAGGATGCAAGACATCCGGATACCACTCCCCCCACTTTCCTGCTGTCCAGCCAGGTGGATTGGACGGAACGTGAACCAGATGCCGCGTGTCTGTTGAGGCGGTCCGCTCGGCAAGCCAGTTTTCAACGGTTCGATCCAGAAACACCGAGTTCAAATCTCCCACATTGAGAGTGCGCCTGACGTCATACAGGAGAACCTCCAGTAAATCTCCATAACGCAGTGTGCCAAAGCTCTCGGAGAGCTCTCCGCGTTCCGAGCTGGAAGAAAAGGGCAGACCGACAGAGCGATTGGCATCGGAGAGAAACTCTGGGTAATACAGCTGTTGAGTTGTGCGGGCCAGTTGCAGCTGGAACCAGGGCACCGGATAGGTCAGTGGCGAGTCATTCTCCCAATGATCATGATCGTCCTGCAGGAAATAGACTGGTGTTGACCGGAAGGTCGTGCCGTAAAGGGGGACGATCTGCGGGCCCGCGGCGAGCTTCAGGGCTATTTCATTGCTACCACCGAGCACTCTGTTTGCGAAGTCAAAGTTTGACTGTCGTCCCTGCGCACTCAGTTCGCCCGCCTGTTCTCCCTGCCAGGTGTGCAGATCCCAGTAAATATGATCACCATTGGCAACCGCGACTTGGGGTGCAAAGGACAGGCCTCTTTGTAAAATTCTCTTGCGAATCGACACGGGCAAATTGTCCCGACGGTCTCCTATGCCGAAATATTCCCCTTCACGGCCACCGGCGCAGGTGTAGAACAGGACTCTTACCCTGTCAGGATTTTGCTGTGGTGAAGGAAAGGTAGAGAGCGGCCAGGATTCACACAGCGAATTACCGACGCCGTCCCGGAGCGTGAGTTCGTACTGCGTATCCGGACGCAGATCGGTGGTGTAGAACTGCCAGAATTCGCCTGCAGTGTCGTTCAAGATACCGACTGCCTCTAGGCGGTTTGATCCTTCTCGGATCTGCAGGGTCGGTGCTGACTCAAGAGGACGGTTGAACGAGGCTTTGATTAAGAAGGTCGAATGATTTACAGCCGGCAGAAGATGTCTGACGATCCCGGCATCCCAGTTTTCTTCAATCGGGTTAAGATCCTGCTGAGCCATGAGGTCTTGCCAGGGCAAAGCTGATAGCCAGGCGCCTGCCATGCTGCCAGCGCCTGTTCTCAAGAACTTACGACGCCCGCGAGAAGACAGATACATTTCCTTGTTGTTTTTATTCTTCATGAATTTCTCCAGGTGAGATCCTGCAACCTGACCTGGCCGACACAACCCTCGACCAACAGACTCTCATATTGTTCAACGTTAGCCGGACCCTCTTGACGACTGACCGCATCCTACCGTAAGTGTCGCGCCACGGCGACTGGTCTGAGTACAGATCGCGCTGCGGGCTCGGGCGGCGAGCTTTACGAGGAGGGTGTTGGTAATTCGGTGCGCCGGTGATTCTGAGGCATTCGCAGCGAACATCTGAGGGCGCCCATGGAACATTGTCGGATTCTTCGTCAGTAAATTTGTTGTCTGAGTCTGGCAACGCTATGTTTACGGAACGTCCGCCAGGCGATTTGCGACAAAAACCACCTCAGGTGTATGCTGAAGGCTTGCGGTTCGCGCCCATTGTCACTGTGAGGAGATAAATCATGCGAAGACGGTCTTTCTCCCAAACACTGGCGGCTTATGCCGTCCTCGCCTGCTCTGCCGTCAGTGCGCAGGATTATCTGGTGCCCCGGCTTGCGAATGGTCAGCCTGATTTTTCGGGCGTATGGACAAACGACACTATCACGCCTATCGAGCGACCGGCTGCGTTGTCAGGCAGAGCATTTCTCAGCGAGGATGAAATTGCCTTGATGGAGCGGAACATCGCGCAGCGGCGAGAGCGTAACGACAACAATATTGTGGTTGAAGCGGGCGGCAGCGTTGGCGGCTATAATCAGGTCTGGCTTGATTCCGGAGATACCGTTCTCTCGACCGGTCAGACGTCTATGATAGTTGATCCCCCGAACGGGCGTGCGCCTATTCGCGAGTCTGCGCTGGCGACGCGGGATTTCTATTTTGCCAGCGTCGAGAATGACTACATCTTTCACACGGTTTGGGATCGCTGCATCACGAGAGGGGTGCCGGGCTCCATGCTGCCGGCAGGCTATAACAATGCCTATCGTTTCCTGCAGACCGACGAGAGCTTCACCATCGTCTATGAGATGATCCATGACGTGCGCACCATCTCGCTGACCAAGAGCGCACACATCGATGACAAGGTGAAGCTATGGATGGGGGATTCAGTGGCGCGCTGGGATGGTGACACGCTGGAGATAGAGACGACCAATTTCAATGACCGGGGCATGCTGGCCAACAGCATGGCGGGAGGACGCCTCAAGGGCGTGCCGATCTCCGAAGATTTTCACGTGCTTGAGCGCTTCACCCGGGTCAACGCGGATACAATTATTTGGGAAGCGCGGGTGACTGACCCGGAGAACCTGACCAGGCCCTTTACTATCTCAATGCCCCTGACTCAGGATCATGACTACGTAATGTATGAATACGCCTGCCACGAGGGGAACTATGCCATTGAGAACATCCTCAGCGCCGGGCGCGCCCGGGACAGACAGCAATCCAGTAACTGACCTTCTCTATTGATGCGTGAGACGATTGATTCTTTGCTAAAATGAAAAGGCAGTACAGTGGTAAGCAGAAATCAGTCTGTTGCAGTAAAACAATCACTGCGTGCGGCGGCTGTGTGAACGCTGATACTTGTGCTTCTTCATGCGATAAGAGATAAGCGAGTCGTGTAATAACTGCCTTGACACCGCGCGTCAGGCGCGGTGACACGTCTAATTTCCGGTTTGAACTATCTTTCAGTTACTGGCGTTTTACCCACATGGTCCCCGAAACTGCTATGTGGCGAAAGATAGTCTTAACTGGTCTGTCAGCCTGCCTCCTGCTGAGTAAGTCGTTGACGGCTGAGGAGCCAGACCCTGTGAAACCCTTGCTGCTTACTGCCTTCGAACAGGACAGTCCTGACGTCGGCTGGTATGTCCAAAACGATAATGTGATGGGGGGCCAGAGTGAGGGCGCTTTCAGCATCGATGCGTCTGGACTGGTTTTCTCCGGGAGTACCAACACCAACGGTGGCGGTTTCAGCTCAATTCGCTCCCAGCCCCTTGAGCTGGACCTGGCTGACTACGATGGGATCCGGCTCACGGTGAAAGCGGATGGCCGACGCTATACCTGGTCGCTGCAGACCGATGCACGCTGGCGTGGCCGAAAAATCAACTACTGGGCAGATTTTGAAACGGTCTCGGGTGAAGTCAACGTGATCGATGTTCCGTTTGAGCGCTTTCTGCCGCAATTTCGCGGATTCAAGCTGGACGGGCCGAAACTGGACATTGGTAACATCAGAGCGTTCGCGCTCTATCAGTACGATAAGACGGATGGCCCGTTCAAACTTCGCCTCATCAGAGTTGAGGCCTACGCCGAAGGTCACTAGCGCATCACTTTGCACAACAATTTCGTCGTGGCGTTCGCGCGAGTTTCTCGGTGCTGCTCCAAACCCTGAAATCCTTTCGAGTAAGCTCTTCCTCCTGCGTAATTTTGAATCAAGCTTGATTCAAGCCTAGTCTTGTTTGCGAGGAATATGTTCATGCACAAAATCAGTGCGCGTAGATATCTATGAATTATGGCTGAATTTGGTATCAAGTTAAGAGATTAAGGTATTGACTGGTAGATACAAAAAGTCCATTTTTGTAGTAGGAACCCGGTCCGAATTAAAGGGAATATCAGAATGGTGGTTCGATTGAAATCGACGGTTTTTGCGGTCGTTTCCTCAGTTATGGTGGCGTGCGGAGACGCTCGGGAGGTTGGTAGTCCGGCTGACGCGTTGCTTGCCGACTCCAATGCGCTTTCGCGCGGGCGATCGCTGTTTGTTGGAACTTGTGCCGGCTACTGCCATAAACTTACTCCAGAGCGAGTCGACGCCGTTTATTTGTTTGATTGTGAATGGAAACATGGCGGTTCAGACCAACAAATCTTCAACACGATTACCAATGGAGTGTCGAATACAAGAATGGTAGGGTTCGGTACAAATTTCCCTGAAGGCGAAAACGATTTATGGAAGATAATTGCCTTCCTTAAATCTAAGAGAGAATCCTGCGTCTAACCAGATCTTCAATTCATCAATCAAATGCTTGTATTAAAACCAAAATTTTCGAAAAAATTTCGAGAGAGGGTAGTGAAATGAGAGTTCTAAGTTTTGCCTTGCTATTGTTACTCGTTTCTTGCGGGCCAACCAATGAAAGCCCGAACGTGGCAAATGTTCCAGCTGAAGCAACAGACTCAAGTTCTGCCGGCATGGAGCCAGACGATGTGGGCGAAACAATCGTTATCTCTACCACACATTGGACGAATGATAGTGAGATCGGTTACGGATCTGGCCCGGTGTCTGCAGAGATGCTCCTTGAGCCCCAGTCATCTAGGTCTGATGTTTGGCTTCAGTACGGGGGCGATTATTCAAACAACAGGCATAGTCCCATAACTTCGCTTTCTCCGAGTAATATTGACGACTTGCAGTTTGCTTGGGGCTTTCCTTCAGGAACCACTGGGCAATTCGCTGTCTCTCCAGTTGTCTACGATGGCATCATGTATGTCACAACATCTTACAACCGTTTGATTGCTCTGGATGCTACTTCGGGAGAGATGTTCTGGAGGTATGACCATCAACTACCCACTGACTTGCGTCTATGCTGTGGGCCAGCGAATCGGGGCCCATCGATCCATGAGGATAAGATTCTTATGGCGACCCTGGATGCTCGAATATTGGCATTTGATCGGTTATCGGGACAATTGTTATGGGATACCGAAATCATCGAGTATTTCAAAGGATTCAGTGCTACTTCCGCTCCATTAATCGTAAAAGATCTAGCAATTATCGGTGTTGGTGGCGGAGAATTCGGCGTAAGGGGTTTCTTCGACGCATATGACGTAAATACTGGGGATCGGGTCTGGAGACATTACACGGTACCCGCGGAAGGTGAGCCGGGTTACGAAACCTGGTCTGGCAATTCTTACGAAACCGGGGGCGCCCCGGCGTGGACGATCGGAACCTATGACCCAGAGCTTGATTTAGTTTACTGGACTACAGGAAACCCGGCGCCTGACTGGAACGGAGACGCAAGACTTGGTGATAACCTTTTTTCAGACAGTGTGCTTGCTATAAGGCCAGACACTGGCGAGCGGGAGTGGTACTACCAATTCACCCCTCATGATGTGTGGGATTATGATGGCAACTCTCATCTGTTCCAGACAGACATGGTAGTTGATGGAGAGCCGACGAAAGCCATAGTCCAGGCGAATCGGAATGGGTTCTTTTACGCTATTAACAGAGAAAACGGTGAATTCATCAGGGCTACTAGTTACATGGAGCAACTTAATTGGGCTGATTCCATGGAGACTGACGGTCGACCTGTAGTAAACATTGAAGCGATGCCGAGTGAAGAGCCGACCATGCGAGTCTGCCCAGGTGCGTTGGGAGGTATGAATGGAGCAGTTGCAGGTTCGCTGAACCCTGATCTAGGTTTTGCCTTTATTCCTGTGATAGAAAGCTGCCAATTAATGCAAAAGGGGATTAGCATGCATGTGGAGGGCAATCTTTTCACTGGCGGGCTGCCAATATCAGTGGATGGCGTGGAAGACAGTGAGGGGAATGTTCCTGCATATGGTCACATTTCAGCCGTTGACTACCACACGGGCGAGATTGCGTGGAGATACCATGACCCTCAGCCAATGATGGCTGGAACCCTAAGCACAGCGGGCGGCTTGGTTTTCACTGGCAGTCAAACCGGCCATGCGCTTGGCTTAGATGCGTCAACGGGTCAAGTGGTCTGGAAGAGAAGGCTTGGCGGTGGCGTGCGAAGCCAGCCGATAGCATATGAGTTGAACGGCGAAGCATATGTGGCCATAGCCTCTGGGAATTTTCAGGGTATCGCTGCTTTTTCTGGGGCCGACGTGTCTGTCCCCGAGGGTGGCCAACTTTATGTGTTCAAACTGCCGTCAGAGCTCGCTGAGAGTGCCGATGATTGAGTCCAGGCCACAGTGATTAGAGAAGGCATGAAGAGCCAAAATTTGGCATTGATTGAAGGCTAGCCCGGGTTCCCGGGCTGCCATCCCCAGTAAATATCCAAATCGCCGACAGCAACATTTAAACTCTTGTAGATGCATCCCAGGCCGCGCGTATCAACTCAAGCTTGTTTGTCAGTCTAGTCACGGTTTGCCTAGATTAAATGTTTCAATTCCGGATAGCGTTTTACACCGTTTGCAGTTAAAGGTTGACCCTCTCGGTACATCGAATGAAAGCTCTTATCTGGCACTTCGTATGCTTGGCTGCCGCTTTTTTCTGGCTTTATGCTGGAATTTTGCATTTCACTGATCCCGGATGGTTTGAACCGATAGTTCCTCCAATCCCCGGTTCAGCAAGGTTTTGGGTATATCTCAGTGGCGGTGCAGAATTAGCTTTAGCAGTCGGATTCATTTTACCAAGCTTAAAGACAATCACTGGACTGGCCAGTGCAATTTTTCTAATTTGCGTTTACCCCGCAAATATCTACATGTGGATGTACGGTCTCGAGCTTGGAGACGGAAGTTCACTTTCGGCGGGAGGTCATATTATTCGGTTTCTACTACAGGTTTTTGGCGTTCTACTAAGTCTTTGGGTGTGGAGGTTTAGATCATCTGGTCATGACGCTTATCCATGACTGTCTAACAGCGACCAGAGAGGTCAGAGTAAATCTCCTGCAGTTTATTTCTACTCTGACACTACTCTCTAGTGAGTTAAGACTGCTCCCGCAGATAGCTATTTTGAGGAGGGCACTTAAACGTGAATATGACCAAATTATTCACCAATGACATAGCGATTGAGCCAGCTATTCATCTCCCAGAGGGTATGCATCACCGATTCCCGCGCACGGTATCCATGGGACTCGTGGGGCAGCATCACCAGCCTTGTTTTTGTGCCATGTCCTTTGAGGGCATTGTAGAAACGACGGCTCTGCAGTGGGAAGGTGCCTGAATTGTTATCGGCTTCTCCGTGAATCATCAGGATTGGCTCTTCCACCTGGCTAGCATGCATGAAGGGTGACATGCGAAAGTATATGTCCGGTGCTTCCCAGAAGGTGCGTTCCTCAGCCTGGAAACCAAATGGTGTAAGGGTGCGGTTATAGGCGCCACTGCGCGCCAGTCCTGCCACAAAGAGATCGGAATGGGCCAGTAGATTTGCAGTCATGAATGCTCCATA
Source organism: Gammaproteobacteria bacterium (assembly GCA_002729315.1). Lineage (GTDB taxonomy): Bacteria > Pseudomonadota > Gammaproteobacteria > Pseudomonadales > Pseudohongiellaceae > UBA9145. The sequence goes on along the minus strand of PBTW01000096.1, from coordinate 6,072 downwards.
TGAGTGTCCGCCGATCGCAATCTTGTTCGGTTCGGCCACGCCCATGCTTACCACGGTCTCAACAGCGGCGGCTGCGCTACTCACCAGCTGTTCCACATAGGCATCGTTTGGCTCGGTCTCTCCCTCGCCTATAATAGGCATGGTAGGACCATCTAATACTGCGTAACCACTCGCTAGGAAAGGCAGCGGCCCATTCACACTAATAGCGTTGAAGCGATGGGGTGAACCACGCATCTGACCCGCGGAACTCGCATCTTTGAACTCCCGCGGGTATGCCCACATCAACATAGGGAATGGTCCGTCTTCCTTGGTCTTGCTCGGTGGCAGGTAAAGGGTTGCGGTCAGCATGACACCGTCGTCTCGTTCGTAGCGCACGACTTCTTTATATACATCCTGCATATGCGGATACGGATGGGCGAATGCCGTTAGCTCCGTCTGCTGATCCGAGCCTAAATCGACCCGGAAATAATTGCCCGGCTCAGTGGGTGATTCCTGGCGGATTAGCAGTGCTTGCTGGTTGCTATTTAGGAATCCCATAAACTCAGCGTAGTTTGGCGCTTTTGAGCGCCACAGTCGTTCGCTGGCTTTGCTGCCAAGGCTAAGCCGATCAAGAAAGGGGCGGTCGCCTTCGGGTGAAGCCCCAGTGCCCGATAGATAGATGACACCAGATTCGCTAGTCAATAGTGTACGTTTACCGTACTCGTTGTATTCGGTGATTGGAGATCCTGGATCGTTGTACCGATCTTCGGTAGAGCGATCGAACAGCAATTCCGGATTGGCGTTGCCATCAGGTGATACTATCCAGCTTCGGGTCTGCCTGTCGCTCCACCAGGATTCACTTATCAGGGCGAGTTCTCCGTCGCCCCAAATTGTGCTGACATAGCGCATTTCAAGTTCGATCAGCGTTTCCGGATCATCGCGGAACGGCGCGCTCAAGGTGAGCAATGCGTCTCGAACGTCTGCATCTGCACGGGGATCACCCCCATCCCGTGCTTCGACCCAGAAAAGAGTTGCCGGCGCATCGGCACGCCAATTCATTGAACGCGGACCAGTCGGCACTGCGCCGCGCCCGATAGGTACTTCTTCTGCCAGCGGCAAGCTGGCAATTTCTTTCAGCAGGTCTCCCGAGCTATCCCAGACTTCCAGCCGATGCGGAAATCGATATTGCGGTACAAGGTAAGAGAACGGGCGCTGAACGGTTTCTACCAGCAAGTGATCAGCGCCTGGTGATGGAACTGCGCGGCGTATAAAGTCAGGCGTTCCCAATTCCTGGACAAAGCCGCTTACGTCCACCATGAGTAACTGCACCTGGCCGTAATATTCGAACAGATCTTCATCGTAGCCGTTTACCATCAAATCCTGATACGTTCTTGCGGCGGCTGGCCGACCGGTAGATTCCTGGATTACCGGTCCAAGTGGGACCACTGGCTCTTGGGGGGCTGGTTCGCGTGAATCAGGTACTGCCTTGACGAGCAGGCGCAGGGAGTCGGACATCCAGCTGTATGGCGAGCCGAAGATCGCGTTCATGTTACTTTGGATAAGCCGCTTTGCTGAGGCGGTGGCTATGTCCGCAAGCCATAGTTCAATGTGGTCCTCTTGGTCGAGGGTGAAGGCGAAGCGGGTGGCGTCAGGAGACCAGCTAATGTGCTGAATCTTGGGGTTGATTGGAAGCCCAGTTATAGCCCTGCTGCTGCCGTCTTTAAGGCTCTGCAAGGTAAGGCTATTGTAATAGGTGCTGCGGCTGCGGCCGTTATTGGTCGGATTGATGCGCATGCCGGCGATGCGCAGCTCTGGATGCGACAGCTCGGTGATGGTAGGCAAGCCCGGCCGACCCAAGAGCAGCATCCAGTTTTTTGCGGGATCAATTGAAACTGACGGTGTGGGTTGAGCATCAACGATGTCCGCGATATCCAACGGCGGTGTGCGATAGTTTTGATCAACATTCTGTGCGGTGCTGAAACTGCTCAGCAACAGCAAGGGGATTAACAAATAAGGCGAAAGAAAATTCGGGTGCAGGACTTTGGTGGTCATATTAGTTTCTCCGGCGCTGTGAGACCATCATACAGAATCAAATGGCCTGAGGATCAAAGCTATCTAATGTCGGGACTGGCGGCAAGCTGTCAATGGGTTGTCTGCACCGCGGGCTCGAAGGCATCTAGCTAGCCTGGCGGCCAGAGTTGAGATATGCGCGCAACATCGCACTGAATTTTGGCTAGCTACTGGCTGATACTATGCGCTTCTGGGCTGGTGAAGTTGCTGATGCATACTGGAAAAAATCACATCATCGAATCAAAAAGTTGTAAAACTGGTTAGCATTGATCCTATATTTTGAATTGAAGGATGACTGACGAAATAAAAATCGCAGCCTCCGCCGTCCTTGTTGGTCGGCCACATATTCCTTGCCATATCTACGTTTTTTCGGTCCGCTGTACACCCTTCACTTATGGTAACCTTTATGTTTCCGAGAAATAACCACCGCCCTGCGGGCTTCGTCGGCATGAGAAATCGGTAATTGCAACAAATATCTGTTAGCTTTCAAGCTGTAACCTTTATTGCTCAGAGGCACTGATAACAATTTTTTTCTATAGATTTATTGTCCATAACGCGATTAACCTAGCGGCTGTTATTGGTCTCTACATTGTGCTTAGCGTGCCAAATCGGCTGGCCTGGATTAGTCCGGCGGCATTTGTCTATTTTCCCCTAGAAATTTTACTAATTGGACTGCTATTGCTTTTGCCGGGTCGCCTCGGCAAATTCACTAAAGTGGTTCTGGCGCTAATTCTAGTCACTGCGATACTGCTGCGAGTGGCAGATCTTATTAGTCATGAAGTTCTTGGTCGGCCCTTCGACCTGATCTTTGATGCTCACTTGCTTGCTGATGGTGGTAACGTTCTTAGCGGAGCGATGGGGAAATCTGTCTCATTAGGGATTGGCCTGCTGCTGGTTACGCTGAGCCTAGCATTGTGTTTATTGATCTTTGTCCTGCTTGGCCGAATGCAGCGGATGCTGCTAATAAATGTGCGCGCTTCGGCAGCAGTTCTGTCTGTGTTGCTCGCGATCTGGACCGTTCTTGGAATCTTCGACTCACCTCGCAGTGGTTCCTTCACACTAGATCAGTTGGTATTGCATGGGCGTGATACATTAAACAGCATTCGCGATATTCGGTCATTCGCCGAGACTGTAGAAAAAGAAACGCTGTTAGCCCGTGGGGACTCGAATCTATTAAATGGACTGCAGGGGAAAGACGTATTAATTGTATTTGCCGAATCATATGGTCGAGTGTTGCTGGAGCGGGAGCCATTCGCGGGGGCTGTTTCTGCCGCGCTCGCCAGCGCAGAGGAAACCTTGGCTGCTGAAGGCGTGCAGACTCGTAGTGCCTTTCTTACTTCTCCGGTAGTGGGTGGTCTAAGTTGGCTCGCTCACGCATCGGTCCTCTCCGGTGCCTGGATCGATAGTGAAACTCGCTTTAAGACACTAATTATGAGCGAGCGGCTGACTCTAAATCAATTGTTCCATAATTCGGGCTGGCGAACTGTAGCAGCGATGCCTGGTATCACGATGGCCTGGCCTGAAGGGGCTTACTTTGGCTACGACCATATCTACAACGCACATAATTTTGGCTACAAGGGCGAACCCTTTAATTGGGTTACAATGCCTGACCAATATGTAATGTCTGCATTACAAAAACGGGAGCTTAGCAGCCAAGAGCGTTCACCAATCATGGCAGAGGTGGCGTTGATATCCTCACACGCACCATGGACACCCATCGCAAAATTGGTGCCCTGGGATCAGGTGGGTGATGGTCGTATATTCAACAGCCAGGCACGAGCAGGGCCGACACCAGAAGCTGTTTGGCGTGAAGTTGATTCCATTCGCTCCCACTATCGTCAATCTATTGAGTACATGCTTTCAACGATGATTTCCTATGTGCTGAAATATGGAAATGAAAACTTGGTTCTGCTCCTATTGGGAGATCATCCGCCGGCACCGATGGTTTCCGGTGATCCTGACGCTAACCAGGTTCCGGTTCATTTGATCGCAAGAGATCCTAAAGTTATTGAGGCTGTATCTCATTGGCAATGGCAGCCAGGCCTTCTGCCCGAAAGCGATGCACCAGTGTGGCGCATGGACGAGCTAAGAAACCGTTTTATAGAAGCATTTACTTTCCAGACCTTGTGATGCAGCGGTGTCGTCGCGGCCGAAAGACGATATTCACATTGTCTGCTGTTGCGTTGCATTAGGCTGATCCGCAAGCCCGCTTCCATCGTAGCCGAGATATGACGATTGGTAGTCGATCAGGACAGGTAGCGAATGGCCAGCCAGGCCGACATAGTTGCGCCTTCGCACTGATATTCTCTCTGCTAGTTAGCCAGGCAATTCTCGCTCAATCTCGCGCAGATAGCTCAGCATCAACAAGCTTTTTTGACTCTGATTGGCTCGATGAATATGCGAAGGAGCTTTCGCGGGAGCCTTATCAATCTGCAGATATGGCGGCAAACAACCCCCTGCGGCAGCTCGACTACGATGATTACCGGCGAATCGTGTTCAAGCCTGAGGCCGCACTTTGGCGGGGACTAGACGCCCCGTTCCAGGTGCAATTATTTCACCCGGGCTTTCTTGCTAATTCACTGGTGCGGTTAAACCTCGTGACAGCCAGTCAAGCTCAAAAAATCAATTTTACCCCGGCTGTATTCAATTACCCCAAAGCTATGGATGAAGTGGATGCGGACGCTGTTGGAGGTTATGCCGGGTTTCGAATTCATAATCCAATTAACACACATGAGCGATTCGAAGAGTTTCTGGTTTTTCTGGGTGCCAGTTACTTTCGCGGGGTTGGAAAAAATCAGTTCTACGGATTGTCAGCCCGCGGTCTGGCAGTTAACACAGAGGGGCGGGATGGTGAGGAGTTTCCCCGCTTCAGCGAGTTCTGGATTGAAACCCCAACATCCGACGCGGTGGATATAAAGCTACATGCCTTGCTAGACAGTCCTTCTCTTACCGGTGCCTTCCATTTTCTGGTGCAGCCAGGTTTGCCGACAGTTGTTGATGTTGAAATGTCGTTGTTCTTACGTCGGGACATCGAAAGAGTGGGTATCGCACCCCTTACCTCCATGTTTCTGTTCGACGCCACAAACGAAAGTGCTTTTGATGACTTCCGCCGCGCAGTGCATGATTCTGAAGGCCTGCTCATTCAGCAGGCCAATGGCGAAACCCTGTGGCGCCCATTAGCCAATCCCGCAAAGTTTCAGGTCTCAAGTTTTGGGAAAGTTAGGCCCTTGGGCTTCGGCCTGTTGCAGCGCCATCAGGCATTCGAGCAATTTCAGGATGCCGAAGCCCGCTACGATAAACGCCCCTCTTTGTGGATCGAGCCACAAGGTGATTGGGGTGAAGGAGAAGTTGTACTTGTGGAGATCCCCAGTTCCACAGAGACAAACGACAACATCGTTGCCTACTGGCAACCAACCGGAGGGTTCAGGACAGATCAAGATTACTCCTTTGCCTACAGGATGAGTTGGGGGGCTGAGCCATCTAGCTCAATGCAGTCGGGTCGAGTCTTAGAAACATCGGCCGGCATACCTGCGTTTGGCGCCGCAGGCTCGGGTGAGCGTGTTTTTGTTATCGACTTCAGTGATGGCAACAGTATCCCGAATTCGCCCTCTGATCCTGATGCCGTTCAGGTCAATACGTTTAGTAGTGCTGGGAAAATCACTGACGTTAGTGCGACACTCGTTGAAGCTAGTGGGAATTATCGCGTTTACGTAAAGCTCGATCCAGGCGACGCGGATCTCATCGAACTTCGTGTCGCTTTGGAACTCGGAGGCATGCAGTGGGGTGAAACTTGGCTGTATCGCTGGACAAGATGAATCTGCCATTATCATCTTGTTTGATCGCTACTCCACCTGCGGCGGCCATGGCGATGCCGACGCAGGCGTTGACTGTGCAGCCAGATCAGCGCGCAGCTGCGCCCATCTCTAGGCCTAGGCTGGCTAGAATAATAACGTTCGGCGGTAGCCTCATGCTTACTGTGGCAGCGAGCTACCAGATGCAACTTTTGCTGCCTTTGACTACAAC